>DAOTUI010000311.1:0-27524 GCA_034437035.1 Chloroflexaceae bacterium | reverse complement strand
GTAGTCCGTAGTCCGTAGTCCGTAGTCCGTAGTCCGTAGTCCGTTTACTGGCGGGGTATGCGGGCAGCAATCGCTGCGACAATCGCCGCAACCGGCTGCCGATCAACCGGCAGAGTGATATCGGCCAGTTGTTCGTAACCTGGTTGGCGCTCCTGGTAGAGCCTGCGGAAGTTGGTCTCAAAGTCGCCCTGTGCCAGGAAAGCGGGTATCCCGCCCGCACTGATGCGCGCTATGAGGATCTCCGGGGGGGCATCCAGGTAGACAATAGTTGCGTTGGCCCGCAGTTCGTCCGGGAGGGGATGATCCAGCAGGGTGCGTCCGCCGGTAGCAATCACATAGCCATCCAGGTGGGCCAGATCGGCGACAACCTGCCGCTCCAGGGTGGAGAAGTAGTCCGCGCCTCGCTGCCGGTAGATCTCCCGAAATGAACGGGTCTCGCCGGTTTGCACGGTATGTTTTGCCTCGATCAACTGGTCGGTATCGACAAAGGTCAGCGCCAGTTGCTCTGCCAGGGCCGTGCCCACGGTCGATTTTCCACATGATTTGAACCCGATCAGCATAATATTCATCACTCAGATCTCGATCAGATGCACTTCAGCTCCCAGTTGCCGCAACAGATCCGGGAATTGCGGGAATGTCACCTGCACCGCCTCAGCATTTTTGACCACAGTTGTACTCCGCGCGGCTAACCCGGCCATGCAGAGCGCCATGGCGATGCGATGATCATAGTGGCTGTCAACGGTGGTGCCGTGCAACCGGCTGGTGCGGATCGTCAGGCCGTCGTCATGCTCGTCGATATCTGCGCCCATTGCGCTCAGTTCCTGGCGCATCACGGCGATACGGTCGGTTTCCTTGAAGCGCGCATGCGCCACATTCCGCAGGCGCGTCGTGCCCTCGGCCAGGCAGCCAATCACCGCCATAACCGGCAGCGCGTCGGGCGTATCGCCCAGGTCCAACTCGCCGCCGCGCACCTGGCTGCTACGCACATGCAGCCCCTGCTCGGTCTGCTCAAGCGATCCGCCCATCGCCTGAAGCATCGGCACGATGGCCTTGTCGCCCTGGGGATCGTTAAAATCCAGCCCGTGCAGAATGATATCGCTGTCCGGGATGACCGCGCCACAGAGGAAAAAGGTCGCCGAGGAGAAATCCGCCGGGATCTGTTCGTCAAACGGCTTGAACGTCTGGTTGCCCTTGATCCGGAACTGCTCCATCCCGACCTGTTCATACTGGATACCCTGTTTATCCAGCCAGCGCAGGGTCATCTCCACATAGGGCTTCTCCGCCAGATCGAGCGCCCGAATCTCGGTATCATTCGGGGCCAGCGGGCAGTGTAGCAGCAGGCTCGACAGATATTGCGAGATCCGGCTCTGCACCTGGGTGACACCACCGCGCATCCGCCCCTGCACCAGCACCGGCGGGCAGCCATTGCGCGCCAGCGCACGGGTGGTAACGCCGAGCGGTTGCAGCGCTTCCAACAGCGGCTGCACCGGGCGGCGCTTGATCTGCGCGTCACCCGACAGCACGCTGTAGCCGTCGATCAGGCCGGCCGTGCTGATGAGAAAGTTCATCGACGTGCCGGAGTTACCCACATCGACGATATCGCGGGGTTGGTGTGGGGTTCCGGCGGTTCCCGCAATTTCCCAGCGAAGGGGCGATTGTAGGGGCGCAGCATGCTGCGTCCCTACATTATCATTAACGGTTGCGCCAAACAGCGCGCAACTGGCGCGGCAGGAGAGCGTATCGGCGGAGACCAGTGGCGCATGAATGATCGACCGTCCCGCTGCCAACGTTGCAATCACCAGCGCGCGGATGGTGTGCGATTTTGACGCCGGGATGGTGATCTCGCCCCGAAGGTGTGAGGGGGCAATCAGCATATCCACGCGGCTGCTCCTTTCCTGCATGGAGCGCAGCATGCTGCACCCCTACGTATGACGCACCTGCGCAAAATACCGGGACAATTATACCAGCCTCTATCGTTTCCAGCGCAACAGCAGTGTCACCGCCAGCCCGATCAACAGCAACCCGTAGCCCCAGGCCATCGAGCCGGTCGAAAAGGTGACAACCAGGGAGGCCAGCACAAAGATCAGCCCGATGATTGACAGTATCACCCGCACCCGCGGGTTATCCCGATCTAACATAATTCCTCCAGTCGGCCATCAGTATCATCATATTACAGGACTTACGCGATGGACGTTCAAACTGCACGTTTGATAAGATGAAAGCGGTCTTCGCCTGCGGCAGCATGGTACTTGTTTTTTCTTTTTGACGAACATTTGGCTCCTTGAGCCAAATGTTCGTCAAAAAGAATGTCCCATTCCACCCTGCCGGAGGCGAAATTTCCTTTCGGGTTTGTGACCGCGTAACGCGTGTCATATTATTTCACCCGTTCGGGGTTAAAATCCCGGTAGAGACGCGCTGCTGCGCGTCCGCCCCAAGGTTGAATTTTTGGTAGGGACGCGCTGCTGCGCGTCCGCAATGTGTCCGAATGGGGAAACCCTGTTCCGAAACAGCCACAGGGAACTACCGCTACGCTGACTCGCTCCAGCCCAGCGCGATCCGCCCGCGTTCAACCTCTACCTTTAAGATCTCCACATCAATCACATCCCCAACGCTGAGCACGGTCCCCCGGGGCAGTTGGCTGCGATGCAGCAGGCCATCCTGCTTGACGCCGATATCCACAAATGCGCCAAAATCGACCACATTACGCACCGTGCCTTTGAGTTGCAATCCCGGCTTCAGATCGTCCATCGAGAGCACATCGTTGCGCAGGATGGGCGCGGGCATATCCTCGCGCGGGTCGCGCCCGGGGCGGATCAGTTGCTCAAAGATATCGCTCAGGGTGGGCCCGCCGGTGCCCAGTTCGGCGGCCAGGGCGTCGATGGGCTGCTGCTGCCGTAGCGCTTCCAGCGCGGGTCGGCGCTCGGCGGGAGCGCTGCGGGCCGTCAACCCGGCGCGCTTGAGCATGGCTTCGGCGACGGCATAACTCTCCGGGTGGATGGCGCCGGCATCGAGCGGATTGCTGCCCTCACGGATGCGCAAAAACCCGGCCGACTGCTCAAAGGCTTTTGGTCCCAGCCCGGAAACCTTCTTGATCGCAGTGCGGTTGGCAAACGGGCCATGCTCATCGCGGTAGGCCACAATTCGCCCGGCCAGTTTGGGACCGATACCGGCCACATAGGTCAACAGCGCCGGGGATGCGGTATTGACCTCCACACCGACATTATTCACCACACTCTCGACCACACCGGCGAGCGCCCCGGCCAGCCGGCCCTGATCAACATCATGCTGGTAGAGCCCGACGCCAATCGACTGGGGATCGATCTTCACCAGTTCCGCCAGCGGATCTTGCACCCGCCGCGCAATCGAAACCGCGCCGCGCAGACTGACATCCAGGTCGGGTAGTTCGGCGCGGGCCAGTGGACTGGCGCTGTAGACACTGGCTCCGGCCTCGTTGACAATCAGGTAGTGCAGCGTCTCGACCGAGCGGGTCAACTCGGCGACCAGTTGCTCAGTCTCGCGGGAAGCGGTGCCGTTGCCGATGGTGATCAGCGTAACGCCGTGTTGGGCGATCAGCGCCGTCAGCGTGCGCAGCGCTGCATCGGACTGCTTTTGCGGCTGGTGTGGGTAGATCGTCGCGGTGTCGCGCAGCTTGCCGGTGGGATCGATCACCGCTACTTTGCAGCCGGTGCGGTAGCCGGGATCGAGCCCCAGCACCGTATGCCCGGTCATGGGCGGCTGACTGAGCAGACCGCGCAGATTGCCGGCAAAAACGCTGATGGCATGCGCTTCGGCCTGCTCGGTCAGCGTGCGACGCACATCGCGCTCGATGGCGGGCAGCAGCAGTCGCGCCGCCGCATCATCAATCGCAAGCTCCATCTGATCGGCCAGCGGCGAGACCCGGTCGGCACGGAAGGCCGTGGCAATCGCGCCGCGCCAGTCCCGCTCGGGCACGCTCACACTGACACGCAGGATCTTCTCGGCTTCGCCCCGATTAAGCGCCAGCGCCTGATAGGGTCGCAGGCGGCTGACCAGTCCCTCAAATTCATAATAGGTCTGGTAGACGCCGCGCGGGTCTTCCGCCTTGTCGATCTTGTCGCAGCGCAGCACGCCCCACTGGAGCGCCTTCTCACGCGTAATCCGTCGCACATCCGGGTGATCGCTGATTGCCTCGGCGACGATATCGCGCGCCCCGGCCAGGGCGTCTTCAACCGTTGGTACTTCTTCCGTAAGGAAGGGTGCAGCCAGTTCTTCCAGCGGTTGAGCGGTGCGCGGCTGTTGCAGCAGGATATCGGCCAGCCCTTGCAATCCCTTCTCGCGGGCAATGCCGGCGCGGGTGCGGCGCCTGGGCCGGTAGGGCTGGTAGAGATCTTCCAGCGCGGTGCGGCTATCGGCGGCCAGCAACTGCTGGTGCAGTTCGGGTGTGAGCTTTCCCTGCTCCGCGATAGAGGCGATAATCGTTGCGCGGCGCTCGTCCAGGGCACGCAGATGCTCCAGCAGCGCGCTGATCCGACGTAACTGATCCTCGTCCAGCGTGCCGGTCTGCTCCTTGCGATAGCGCGCAATAAAGGGCAGCGTGTTCCCGGCGTCAAACAGTTCAATCGTGGCGGCAACCTGGGCCGGACGCAGGTTCAGTTGGGCCGCAATATTTGATGCGTAGGCAGTCGTATCGGTCATAGTCTACTCATATGTGCTGATGGCGAATGCTTCTTGTAGCAACATCATAGCACAGATACGCCGATGCTTCGCACGGTTTCGCACACAACTTATGGGTAACAGTTACATACCGTGACTGGTATCCTGCTCTTGTTTTGCCTATGATACCTCACAAAGGTTCTCCCTTTTTGCACTGGCGCGGTGCGGAAGAGAAGACAGTTTGATGACTGTGTACTCCTGTCATTATTACCAGGAAATAGCAAAGTGTATGTACCGGAATTATCGCTACAGTCAGTGGCCAGCGCTCCTCGATCAAGCCTGACGGCACTCATCGTTGATGATGACGAGTTTATCAATGAGCTTTTAGGCCATTGGTTGCATGCATTGGGCTTCCATACTGAACATGCGGCAAGCGGAGCCGAGGCACTGGAGCGCTTATGCACGGTGCAGGCAGATCTGTTGCTGTTGGATGTCTATATGCCGGGTATGTCCGGTCTGGAAGTACTCGAGTGGATTCGCTCCCAGAATGCATATTCGTGCGGTGAAGATATGGCGATCATTATTATGACCGCATCATCTGATCCAGAGTCACCTGTCACTGCGCTGCGCCATCGTGCCGACGATTATGTGCGTAAACCGCTTACACCTGATGAGTTTGTGCTTGTCGTCAAGCGTGTTATAACTCGCCTGCACCTGATGCGCCAGAATGTCGAGCTTAACCGTCAACTGGCCGAGAAACATCGTCAACTTGAAACCGAACTGGCGCGGGCAGCCCAGGTGCAGGCGAATCTGCTTCCGGCTACCATGCCGTCTATTCCGGGCTTTGAACTGGCAGCGCGATGTATCCCGGCACGAGATGTTGGCGGCGATTTCTATGACTGGCATATGCCCGCACCGGGCCGGCTGAATCTTACGCTGGGCGATGTGATGGGCAAAGGAATGCCGGCGGCATTGATGATGACAACTGTACGGGCAGTGGTGCGGGCAGTGGCGCGCCAGACGCCGCCACATATGAATATTCACTATGCGCGGGCAGCGCTGGAACCGGATCTCGACCGCGAAGGGAGTTTTGTCACCATGTTCCATGCCCAACTGAATGTGGAACAACGGCAACTTACCTATATTGATGCCGGGCATGGACTGAGTTTTCTGCGGCGCGCCGATGGTACAGTCGAATCGCTCCCGGAGCGGGGACTACCGCTGGGGATACTGGCTGAAGAAGTTTATACAGAGGGAGTCCTGATGTTTCTGCCGGGTGATGCCCTCATTCTCTACAGTGATGGGTTAGTTGACGCACGCGTCGATCTTGGTCTGGAACCGGCGGTCCTGGCACATCACCTCGATGGTGCCACCGATGCGCCGGCAATGGTGACAGCGCTGGTCGATCTGGTCGGTTCGGCCGGCGCACTGCCGGATGATCTGACGGTTGTTGTGCTGAGTTGCCTGTCTACATAATGAACACGCGTTCCGCGGTGGGTTTGCAAACCGGGCGTTTGACCCAATGAAAGCCCGATTCGCCGGCGGCAGCATGGTACTTTTTCTTTTTTACAAAAAATTTGCACTTCGTGCAAATTTTTTGTAAAAAAGATGGAATCTTCCGCCCTGCCGGAGGCGAAAACCCCTTCTGGGTTAGTAATCGCGTAACGCGTGTCATTAATTTGGTCACAGCAATTATATTGATAGCTCTCACATGCAGGACGGTAAATCATTATGGCAAACATTCAACGTATCCGTTCGCTCTGGGTTCTGCTGCTGGTCGTCCTTGTGCTGCCGGTTACACCGGCTATGGCGCAGTCGCAACCGGCGACAGTTCAAACATTTCGTGATCTGGGGTATGGTAATCGCACCGCGAACACAATGTATGGCAGTCTGGCATATTTTTTTCCGGTTGCACCGGGTCAGGTGCCCCGTTCCGGCAGCGAGTTGCGCCTGCGCTTCAGTCATTCCCCGTTGCTCATTCCCGACCGCTCCACGATGACGGTCGTGGTCAATGGACAGAGCATCACCAGTGTCTTTCTGACGGAAGCCAATGCGGATCAGTCCCGCCTGGAGGTGCCGCTTCCCGTGGATGGATTTGCGGGGGAAGGGTTCTTTGTGCAGGTGCTTTTCTCGCTGCGGCTCACTCGCGATGAGTGTGAGGAGACCCAGAACCCGGCGCTCTGGGCCACGGTTCACGGCGACTCGGTTGTCGCTATCCGTACGCAACGCGCTGATGAGCAGCCGGGATTGGAAGACCTGGATCTGCTCTTTGCGCCGGCATACCAGGCAGAAACACCGCTCTCTCTGGGACTGCCGCCGGTCCTGGAGCCGGAGACGCTCGCGGCGGCCGGACTGGTGGCCCTCCAGACGGGACAGCGGGCTGCCAGGACCGGGCAGGATCTGCGACCGCTCGAAGTTACCACCGCCCTGGAAGCTGATCTGCTGGTTGGAAGTGGCTCACAGCTTGATCTGTCGGATACCTGGGGAGCCCTGGAGTGGGATGGCGAACAGTTCGCAACCACGGCGGGAACAGTTCCCGCTGAGCATGGCGTACTGGCGCTGCGAAATACAGACACACCGCAACTCCTGGTCAGTGGGAGTGAGCCGACGGCGGTACGCACGGCTGCCGGAGCCCTGGTGCTGCCGGAACAGCAGGCCCTGCTGACCGATGACTACACCATTATCACGGACGGATCGCCGGTTGGTATGACTGCGGCGCTACCCTGGCAGGCCGGGGCCGCCAGTTTTGCCCAACTGGGCGTCGCGCGCCGCGCACTGGTCGGTGTGGGAGCGCACACGCTGGATCTGCTGTTTGAACGGCCGGCCGGATGGCAACTCAAACCGGGAAGTGAGCTATCGCTGGCGCTGGGAACCTCCCCCGCGCTGGATAGCGCGACCTCCTGGGTGGCTGTCTCCGTCAACGGCTTCGATATCGGCACGCAGCAACTGGCGGCTGGTGCGGATGGAAGCGAACCCTATCGGTTTACACTGCCGGCCGATCTGCTGAATAGCGATCTGGAAGGACAACCGATCCGCCGACTGGCACTTCAGGTCCGCTTCTATCTGGATCTACCCCAGCGCGGCTGTACCCAGGTGACACCGGATAGTGCCTGGGCGACCCTGTTGCCGGTATCGGCCTGGCAGTTGCCGCATGAGCCCTATGCCGGTCGTGACCTGGGACGCTTTCCCGCGCCCCTTCTGGACGCAGACCCGACAGTATCACTGGCGGTTGTGCTTCCCGCTGAGCCGACGAACAGCGAGTTGACGGCCGGGCTTACGGTTATGGCGGCGTTGGGCCGCTGGGCCGCTGGAGGTGACGCGCCGCTGCCCCGGCTGCTTACGGCGGATCAGGTCGCTGCAACAATGTACACGCAGCAGAACCTGATCCTGATTGGCGGGACGGAACGGAATGCCGTGAGTCGGGCGGTGGCAGCGGAGGCGGCGGCGCTATTCGAGCCCGCAACCCCGGCAGCCTACCGAACCACCGTTGCGCAACATGGCATGCTGCGTCTGGCGGCCTCGCCCTGGTCCGAGCAGCGCACCATCTTGCTTATGCTGGCAGAGGATGCGCAGGGTCTTCTCCTGGCGGCGGATGTGCTGCGTCAGTCGGAGACACTGCACCAGCTCCAGGGTCAGGTGGCAATGGTAGTCAATGATCTGCCACCCCAGACGCTGGCGGCGGCTGAGCCGTTTGTGTCCCCACCGGCAGCGCTGGTCCCCCGCGTAGAGACGCCGATGATGCAGCGTCTGCCCGCCTGGCAGGTCATCGGGGCGGTGCTGCTGGGTGGCTTTGTCTCCGCACTTGTCTTCATCGGTAAAGCTCGCTATCGGCGAAAGGGACAGGGCTGATGCAACACACCGCGAACTTCCGGGAGTCGTTGCGCCATCCAGGGCGGTTCTCGCCCTGGCGCCGGCTGGCCCCCGCCGATGAGCGGGCGCGGGCCGGGCTCTGGCTTAACCTGGTGCGGATCTTGATTGTGCTCAATCTGTTCCTGGGAGGCTACTATCTCCTCTGGCGCTATCTCTCCTCGATTAACTGGGCCGTCTGGCCGTTCGCGCTGGCGCTGCTCCTGTGTGAAACCTACAGCTATATCGACACCTGGCTGTTTGGTCTGACCATGTGGCGACTGCGTCAGCGGGGTGAGCCCGCATCTGTGCCGCCCGACGCCACGGTTGATATTCTTATTACCTGCTATAACGAGCCGGTGGAACTGGTACGCGCAACCGTGCGGGCGGCAGTTGCCGTGCGCTATCCGCACTGCACCTACATCTTGGACGATGGCAACTCGGCAGCAATGCAGGCGATGGCCCGGGAAGAGGGTGCCGGCTATATTGTGCGGTCGCGGGACTGGCAGGGACGGCAGCGGCATGCCAAAGCGGGCAATCTCAACAATGCCCTCTTCCAGAGCACGGGCGCGTTTGTGCTAATCCTGGATGCGGATCAGGTTCTCGACCCGGCAATTCTGGATCGCACACTGGGCTACTTTCGTGATCCGCAGGTGGCGTTCGTACAGACACCGCAGTGGTTTTACAATGTCCCGCCGGACGATCCGTTTGGCAGTCAGGCTCCGCTCTTCTATGGCCCGATCCAGCAGGGCAAAGATGGCTGGAACGCGGCTTTCTTCTGTGGTTCGAATGCGGTGTTGCGTCGTGAGGCACTCATGCAGTTGGGGATCACCCGCTATGCCGATGAACTGGAACGGCGGGTGCGCCGCACGCTCAAAACAGCCGGCCGGGTGCTACGCAACGCGCAACAGCAATCTGATCCGGCCGCCAATCCACAGCTTCGCCAGGCATTAGATGACCTGGATAGCGCGCTCCATACGGCGTGGCGTGAGTTGCATGCCGGGACACCGCTGCAGGAGTTGACCTGGACATTTCAGCGGCGGGCCGAGGCGATTGCGCAACGCCTGGTCGGGAGCGATCTGGAGCGGATTCATGCGGAACTGGCGGATATTCCCGGCCTGGAAGCTGCTGATATCCCGGGCAGCCTGTCGGCGGCGCTCAATGACACCGCAACCCTGAATGCCCTGGTACAGCGGGAGGCTTCACCGCTGGCGGCGATTGAAACCATACGGAGTCTACTGCTGGCCGTTGATATTGATCGGGCCGACGAAGCCCAGCCCATCATGCCCATGGCAACCATCTCGGTGACGGAGGACATGGCGACGGCGATGCGGCTGCATTCCCTCGGCTGGCGCTCGGTCTATCATCATGAGGTGCTGGCGCGCGGGCTTGCGCCGGATGACCTGCGGAGTATGTTACAGCAGCGCCTCCGCTGGGCGCAGGGCACCATCCAGGTGATGCTGCGCGAGAATCCGCTGTTTGTGCCGGGCCTGTCACCGGGGCAGCGCCTGATGTATTTTACAACCATGTGGAGCTACCTCTCGGGCTTTACCAGCGTGGTCTATCTTATTGCTCCGGTGCTCTATCTGCTCTTTGGTCTGCTGCCGGTGAATGCATTGTCGGCAGAATTCTTCTGGCATCTGGTGCCCTACCTGCTCCTGAACCAGGTGCTCTTTGCGGTGATTGGCTGGGGCATGCCTACCTGGCGGGGCCGGCAGTACAGCCTGGCGCTTTTTCCGCTCTGGATCAAAGCAGTCACAACTGCGATTGGGAATACATATTTTGGGCACAAACTGGGATTTGTGGTCACGCCGAAAACGCGTCAGGGTGGCATGTATCTGAACCTGGTGCGACCTCAGATTATGATGATGGGTTTGTTAGCCGGCGCATGTGTGTTTGGATTGGCCCGGCTGGCGCTGGGCCTGACCGATGACGGATTGCCCATCATCGTCAATATCTTCTGGGCATGCTATGACCTGGTCATGCTCAGTGTGGTGCTTGATGCCGCGACGTATCAGCCGGATATACCGGAAAAGGAGTTGTAAGATATGCAATTCATGTGGGAACCGCATGCCGCCGGAATCGCCCTGATCCACCTGTCTGAGCGCCTCGATCTGCTCTCTGCCGCCGAGGTACGACAGCGGCTGGCCGATCTTATTGCGCAGGGCTACACGCGTCTGGTCGTTGACCTGTCCGACGTGAGCTTTATCGACAGTTCCGGCCTGGGAGCATTGATTGGCGGACTCAAGGCCGCTCGGGTTGCCGGCGGAGATATACGGATTGCCCAGCCGACGGAGCAAGTGCAGAGTCTGCTGCAACTTACTGCATTACATAAGGTACTACGCCCCTATGCAACGCTCGAAGACGCCCTTGCCGCCTACCAATAACCCGATTCTGCTGGTGGAGACGATGCGTGCCCCGGCAGAACATGCCGGTCTGGATGCACTGCATCCGTTCCTGGAGCATATCTGGACCCAGACAGGGCAGATTCTGCCGGAGCCGCCCGATACCCACTGGTGGCTGCTCGTGTGTACCGCCATGGCGGAAATTGCCGCCAATATCGTTCATCATGCGTACCCGGCAGGCCATGCACCAGGAGTGTTTCACCTGCGTGTACGACTCTATGCGGATCGGGTGGAAGGTTGCTATACCGACCGGGGAGTTGTCTTTCGTGAACTGTCATATCCGCCGCCAATCTCGGGTGATGACCTCATGGAGTTGCCCGAGGGTGGTATGGGGCTATCCATTGCGCGCACTGCCCTGGATCATCTGCACTATCGCCGCACAGGGGCAGGCACCAATGTCTGGCGGCTGGTCAAGCGTTTCCCTGCCAGGATACTCACTCTGCCGGAACATACGTGAATGAGTCAATAATCACTTCGACGGGTTGCCCATCGGAAGGTGGCGCACCAGCGAGCAGCCACAGGTTGATCCGGGCATTGACCCGTCCCGCCGGTGGCACCCCCGCGCCCGTATATGTCCATGTGGCAATGGCATTATCCTGAGCGGGGGTTGGGGTATGCCCATGCGCACTGGCGAATGTTACCTGGTCCGGATCCCAGACGAAGCGGTGTGTGGAGTAGTCGCCATTCAGTGCCAGCCGGAAGCGCGAGAGATTGGCCGCTTGCTGCCAGGGCTGCACTACAAACTGGGCATTGGCGATATCCTCCTCTCCCCAGCGCGAAACCTCAATATCAATCTCGCGGTGATGTACCGTTTCGCCGGTATCGTCCCAGGTGAACAGGCCCAGAACAACATTTTTGTCGATCTGATCGACGCGGCCGGCGAGTTGAAAGGTATAACTGCCATAGCCAAACAGTTCCTGGCTAAACACCTCAGTGCTGGACCACTGCCCCTGCCGCTGCCTGATCCACAGGTGCAGCCGCCCCACATCATCGACCCGGACATCCTCCGGGTGATCTGAAAAAACATTCGGGCCAGGTCCAACCGGGTCGCTGCTGGTTTTCACATACCAGGTATGGCCTGAAAAGGTCAGCGTACGCGCGCCCGGTGAGCGCTCCACAATCGTGTGGGCAGTTGCCGGGTGTTGTAGTTCTGTTGTCAGGCCCGGTTCACCCTGGAGCAGCGGTGGCGTAATCCCATCGGGCAGCAGATAGGCCGCAAACCGGGTGGCAAGCGGATCGGTGCCGCCGGTTGTAACATCAGTTGTCCAGGTGCCATCGGGCCGGATCGGGACGGTGGGCTGTTCAAAGGAGGGTTTGCTCCACCAGCCGTTGACAAAGATGGCAACGGCAACCTGGTAGGCCGCCGGATCGGCGCACATGACCTCTCCCTGCAGATCTTCCATGCTCCCATGGGGTGGCAGCAGGGTAATCGTAATGGAGGGAGTGCAATCAACCAGGGATGGTGTAACGGCAGGTGGTGTGCTACAGCCTGCCAATGTGTTTATCCCAAAGACGGTCAGGAGAAGAAATTGAATAATGAAGATGAGACGGTAGATTGCCGGCGGTTGATATGCGGTGTTGAACATAATACTACTCGTGTGTGAAGTGCGGCTAGAGCGTTTCATAGAATCATACCACAGGTTTAGCGGAAGAAACCACGTAAGTCGTGTCAGGTGACTACAATCACCCGCATGGAGATGAAAATGCCGGCACCTTTTCCCGGAATGGACCCCTATCTCGAGGGAGCGCTCTGGACAACCTTTCATTTTTCGTTTGGGGCTGAACTGGTGCGCCGGCTTGCGCCGAAGCTCCGTCCGCACTACCTGGCACTGCCGGTTGAACGGCTTGTTCTGGCGGAGCCGGGCGATATGGAGATAATTTCTGCGCAGTCGTAGACAGGTAGTTTATCGGTTTCAGTTCAGCTTGCGGTGGGCCGATCAGCAGTTGCGTGCAAGGGGTTTCCGGGGAAATCCGGAGGCATAATCTCTCCTCACGCCGCGTATGCCGGCAAGATGACAACTCCGACATCATAAACTATCCCCATGTTTTGAAGACGTTCATCTTCCTAAGGTATAAAATTGGTAATACGCTGGAATGGTCGTCATGCGTACTACCGGGTGTACCAGAGCATAGTAGGACAATCGTAATGTCATTGACTCAGCAAACCGGTACACGCTGGTCTGCCAATTTTCTGATTTGCTGGTATGATCTGCCTGTAACATTGGAATATCCTCTGCGCGTGAGGCAGGCCGAACCATGCGGGCGGATTGCCGGGACGCGAGGAGCTGCAGTTCAAGCGAACACAAGGAGGACAGTGTGCTGCTATCAGTGATTATGCCCTGCTACAACGAGGAACAAACAATTCGCACGATTATCGACCAGGTACGGGCAGTTCGTCTGGAAAAAGAGATCATTGTCGTTGACGACCATTCACATGATCGGACGCCGGAAATCTTACGTGAACTTGCCGCCGGCGATCCGCTGCTCCGCGTTATTCGTCACCCGGTCAACCGGGGCAAAGGTGATGCCATCCGCACTGGTCTGACGCATGCACGCGGCGAGATTGTTATCATTCAGGATGCCGACCTCGAATATGACCCCAGTGACTACTACGAACTGGTTCGGCCCATCGTCGCCGGTCGGGTTGATGTGGTCTTCGGGGCGCGGTTCCTGGGGCGACACACGGGGATGTACTTCTGGAATGCGGTGGGCAATAAGTTCCTCACCATGATGACCAACTTCCTCTACAACTGCTGGATCTCGGATATGGAGACCTGCTACAAGGTGATGCGCACCGATATTATGCGCAGTTTGCATCTGGAGAGCAACGACTTTCGGATTGAGCCGGAGATGACCGCCAAGGTGTTGCGCCTGGGCTACCGGATTTATCAGGTGCCGATCTCTTACATGGGCCGCAAGTATGAAGAGGGCAAGAAGATCAAGAAGATTGACGGCCTGAAGGCTATTTTTACCCTGCTGCGCTTCCGCAACTGGCATGGCACGGTGCCCAGGTTCAACCCGATTGATCCGGCCACTGTATCTGTGGCATTGCAGGCCGTGCGCGAACATTCGCAGTATAACGGCTTCACGCCGTTTGTTTCCAATTCACCTAACTAGCGGGTGTTACGCGGTGTGAACCGGATAGAACGCAGATTGCGTCTGCGGTGGCAGGTGCATTACCCACACGACGTACACGATCTCTGCCCCCGAAGGTCGTTCTGCCTCCGGCAGGGCGGAAGCAAACAATAAAAACGTACCATGCTGCCGCAGGCAAATCGGGCTTTCACCTGCTGCAACGTCTCGTTTCAACGTCCACCGCGTAAGTCGTGACCCATAATCTTTTGGGAAAATCCGGCTCTCCAGGCCAGGTTTTTCCAAAAGATTATCAAACCAGGTACGTTTTGTTCTCTGTTGTACTGTTCTCTGTTCTCGATAGTGTGGAAATCAGCCGATTATGAACATTTTACTACTCACGCAAATTGTGCCCTTTCCGCCGCACAGTGGGCCGCGGGTTAAAACCTACCATCTGCTGCGCTACCTGGCAGAACAGCATCAGGTAACGCTGGTGACATTTACCCGCAATGCGGAGGAAGAGGCGCATGCCAATACCCTGCGCCGGATGTGCGCGGCGGTCCATACGGTGCATCTCCACCGTTCGCGCCCGCGTGATCTGGCGGCGGTTGCCGCCTCGCTGGTAAGCGGCACGCCCTTTTTGATCGAGCGGGATAGCAGCACGGCCATGCATCATCTGCTGGCGGAGCTGGTCGCCGCTGCCGGCCGGCAGGGTGAGCCCTTCGACCTGGTCCATGCAGATCAGCTTAACATGGCGCAGTTTGCCGAGCCGCTCCCGCTGCCCCGCCTGCTCGATCAGCATAACGCGGTCTGGGCCATCCTGGAGCGCATTGCAAAGCAGGAAACCGGGCCAAAGCGCATCTTCCTGGAGCGTGAGCAGCGCCTGCTGCAGCGCTACGAAGGCCATGTCTGCGCAACATTTGAAGCGGTGACGGCGGTCAGTGAAGAGGATCGGCGCGCGCTCCTCCACGTTATGCCCCAGCCGCGCGATATCCCGATCATCCCGATTGCGGTGGATGCCGCAACGCAGCAGCCGGTGGCCCGTACGCCGGGCGCAAAGGGTGTGCTTAGCCTGGCGACGATGATGTACCCACCGAATGTTGATGCGGTCTGCTGGTTTGCGCGCGATATCTACCCACTGGTGCGGCGGGCTGTGCCGGATACGCACTTTTATGTCTGTGGGCAGCGTCCCGTGCCTGAGGTGCGCGCCCTGCCCGAAAAAGATCCCAGCATTGAAGTAACCGGCTATGTGCCGGATGTTCAGCCCTACATTGCCAACTCCGCCTGCCTGATTGTGCCGCTGCGCAGTGGGGGCGGCATGCGCGTCAAGATTCTGGAGGCGCTGGCGTGGGGTATTCCCATCGTCTCAACGACTGTAGGGTATGAAGGCATTGACCTGAAGCCGGGTGAGCATCTGCTGGTTGCCGATACGCCGAGCGATTTTGCCGACGCGGTAACGCTGCTGCTGCGCGACCCGGAGTCAGGTAGCCGGATTGCGGCGGCGGGCCGGCAGCGGCTGCTGGAGCGCTATGACTGGCAGGCGGTCTGCCCGGCAATGGATGCGGTCTACCAGCGCATGATGGCGGAAAAAGCCACCCATCCGGTTGATTCGGTCCAGTCATCGCAAGTACGTCACGCATAGGCGCAAATGATGGGACGATCCAACCTGCTGCGGCTGCTCGCCGGGGTGCTGCTGGGTTCGCTGGCAACAAATCTGCTGCTGTTGCGACAGGTCCGGCACTACTACCGGATGTGGCGGCAGACGCAGATCGATCCGCTCGGCCTGCGCAACGCAGCGCCGAACCGGCATGCGGAACCGCGCCCGGCAACGGGTGACACGACCGTCGTCTTTTTGGGCGACTCACGCGCTGAGCAGTGGAGCTTCCCGACCGGACTTCCGGGCTTCCGGTTTATTAACCGGGGCATTGACGGCCAGACATCGGCCCAGGCGTTGTACCGCTTTGAGCAGGATGTGCTGCCGCTGCAGCCGGACATTGTTCTTATTCAGGTCGGCATCAACGACCTGCGCCTTATTTCGGCACTGCCGGATGACAAAGCATTCATTATTGCCACCTGTAAGCAGCATCTTCGTAGTATGGTGGCAAAGGCAGTTGCCGGCGGCGCACGGGTAATCCTGACGACCATTTTTCCGGTTGGCCGCCCCGCGCTCACCCAGGCACAGCGTCTGCTCTGGTCGCCGGCGATCGCCCACGCCGTGGATGACGTAAATGTAATAATCCGTACACTCACAGCGCCCAATCTGACCGTCTTCGACAGCTATGCCACCCTGGAAGATGACGGTCTGATACGGAAACCATTCGCAGCCGACTGGCTGCATCTCAATGCTGCCGGCTACGCGTCACTAAATGCAGCATTAGAACCACTACTTACGAAGTTACGCACGTAACAATCAGGCAGGACATTCACATTATTTTATCAATACAAGCGTTTTCCGGGAGGGAACCTATGAACATACTGTTTATTTCAGCCTATGTGCCCTCGCGCATTCGTGTGCGTCCATACAGTTTTATCAAAGCGTTGGCCCGGCGCGGTCACCAGATCACGCTTGTGTGCGGCGCGACCGCCGACGATTATGCCGCCATTGACGAACTGCAGCAGATCTGTCATCGTGTGGTCGCCGTTGAGGTCGGCAAGCCCCAGATGATCACCAACGCACTGCGGGCACTGCCGGGGGAGTTGCCGTTTCAGGCCGCGCTGAGTTCCGGCCCGCCCCTGCTGGGTGCGGTGCAGTACGAGGTGATGAACCACCAGTACGATATTGCCCATATCGAGCATCTGCGCGCGGCGGCACTGAGTGAAGCGCTGCAGGGGCTGCCGACGGTGCTGGATGCCGTGGACAGCATCAGCCTGCTGTTTGAGCGCGCGTTTCGGCACAACCCCGGCTTCAAGAGCCGGGCCATGGCGCTGCTGGATCTGGCACGCACCCGGCGCTACGAGGCGAATTACACCACCCGCCATGATCAGGTGCTGGTCTCTTCCCCCGAAGATGCCTGGGCGCTCCACGAGCTGGCCCGCTTCGCCGATGGTGAGGTTGTGCCGAACGCGATCCACGTTGTGGCGAACGGGGTTGACCTGAACTACTTCCAGCCACAGCCGGTTGAGCGACTGCCGGAAACGCTGGTCTTCAGCGGCAAGATGAGCTACCACGCCAATATTGCGGCGGCGCTCTTCCTGGCGCAGGAGATTATGCCGCTGGTCTGGGCACAGCGCCCCAAGGTGAAGCTGACGATTGCCGGCAGTTCACCGCCCCGCGCGATCCAGGCGCTCAGCACGGACCCCCGGATCGCGGTGACGGGCTATGTCGCGGATCTGCGACCCCATCTGGCACAGGCCACGCTGGCAGTAACGCCGCTGCGGTACGGGGTCGGCATTCAGAACAAGGTGCTGGAGGCGATGGCGATGGGCACGCCGGTCGTAGCCGCACGTCAGGTTACGCGGGCACTGCAGGCGCAGGAGAACTGCGATCTGCTGCTGGCCCAGGAAGCGCCGGAGTATGCGCATGCAATCCTGGCGTTGCTCGCAGACGAGTCGCTCCGCCTGCTGCTGGGCCGCGCGGGACGGCACTACGTGGAGCGTTACCACAACTGGGACAATGCCGCCGCCCACCTGGAAACGCTCTATGCCGCCGCGATGGGCCAGCCGCTGCATCCGGTCGCCACCCCGCCCGCCGCCGCCCCCCTGGAAGAAAATATGCTGGAGGTAGGCACCTCCCGTCCGCTGGTTTCTGCGAGTTAAGCCGTCGCAAAAGTCCGGGTATGGCAGGCGGCAGCTAGCCGTCTGGTCTGTGCATCTTCACCGCAGCATGGACAGGCAGAATGACCACACAGAGTAATCCACGTCCCCGGTTACAACCTTCATCTAGCCCATAGCATGCCGCGCCCCCAGTGGGGAACATGTCTATTTCACATATTGACTTTCAGGGCCCATCCACATACAATGCTTTTGTGTGAGTAAGTCACACAAGATGGCCCTTTTATGGTACAAGGAGCGCAACATGCTGGTTGCATTCAGTGTTGAGAATTACCGATCGTTTCAGGAGCGGGTGACACTCAGCATGGTTGCCGCCGACCTCAAATCCCGGCCCGAGACACTGGACCACACCAATGTGTTTCCGGCCCATGACGATCTGCATCTGCTGACGAGTGCTGCCGTGTATGGCGCAAACGCCGGCGGCAAAAGCAATCTGGTTGCAGCGATCCGCTTTATGCGCAGTCTGGTCCTTAACTCCTCCCGGGAGACGCGCCTCCGTGAGCCGGTCAATGTCGCGCCATTTCGTCTGAGCAGCGATACCGCAGACCAGCCATCATTCTTCGAGATCGTTTTTATTGATCAGGGTGAGATATACCGCTATGGCTTCCTGGTCAGTCAGCAGCGCGTCGAGGAAGAGTGGCTTTTTGCTACCAGAACCACCAAAGAAGGCTACCTGTTTGAGCGAACCCCGGATAACATCAAGGTCAATCGGCGCTCCTTCAAGGAAGGGTTGGGCCTGGAGGAGCGTACCCGCCCCAATGCTCTGTTTCTCTCGGTCGCAACCCAGTGGAATGGTAAACGCGCCGGACAGATCGCTGCCTGGTTCGAGCAACTGCTTGTCGATGCCGGGATTGACGACCCAATTATGCAGCGGCGGCTTGAGCGGCGCTATGCACGCAGAGAACTTGCGCCCGAGATCGTTGCATTTGTCAGGAACCTCGATCTGGGCATTGACGACATTCAGGTTGAGCGTGTGCCGGAGCGCGAAATGTCCGTTCGTGGCCCCGATGGAACGCCGCGGCTGGTTATAACCCCTGATGCCACGCGTATTCTTACCGTGCATACCCGGTATGATAGCGACGGCAACCCACTTGCCGATGAACTCTTCGATCTTTTCAGTGAAGAGTCGCAAGGGACACGCCGGCTGTTTGTGCTGGCTGAACCGATTCTGACCACATTACGGCAAGGATCGGTTCTGGTTATTGATGAGATGGACGCCCGGCTGCATCCGATCCTGACCTGTCACATTATTCAGCTCTTCAACACACCTGAAACGAATCCCAACCATGCCCAGCTCATTTTTACGACCCATGACACCAATCTGCTCGGCAGCCAACTATTCCGGCGCGACCAGATCTGGTTTGTAGAAAAGTCCCGGCGCGGCGCATCGACACTCTACTCGCTGGCCGAATACCGGGTACGTAACGACGCCGCATACGAGAAAAACTATATTGCCGGACGCTACGGAGCTATTCCCTATCTCGGAGATCTCGGCGCAGCCATAGGAGCGAACAATGGCGAAGAAGAAGGCGAGAGCGAAGACGAAGATAGCGACCTACCTTCAGCGTTCAGTGGAGACGTGAGATGAACTACCGCGCTTCTTGATTGTCTGTGAAGGGGAAGCTACAGAACCAAACTATTTTAACGCTCTTGCAGCCGAACTACGGCTCAGTGTGAATGTGCGGGTCGAGGGACTGGGAGAGAACACGGATAGCCTGGTTGAACGGGCAATCGCGCTGAGACAGGCGGATGACTATGTGCAAACCTGGTGTGTCTTTGATCGGGACTCGTTTCCTGCAAAGAGGTTCAACCGGGCTATCCAGTTGGCCGAAAACCAGGGGCTATTCGTTGCCTACTCGAACGAGGCATTTGAGTTGTGGTACATTTTGCACTTCGAATATCTTCAGGCCGGGTTGTCCCGCAATGCCTATAAGCAGAAATTAGGGGAGCATCTGGGCAAGAAGTATGAAAAGAAGAGTCGGACGATCTATGATGAAATAAAAGATAAGCAGGATACGGCGATACGGAATGCTACTAAATTACTCTCGACATATGATCGACTAAACCCGGAACAGGATAACCCCTCCACAAAAGTGCATCTGCTGGTTCAAGCGCTAAATAAATTTCGACGCGAATAGGACAGCTTCATTCGCCGGCACACACACGGCGTAGGCCAGTACCGCCAGAATATCGTCCACCGTGATTGCTCACTCGTCAGCGACCTCGGCCGCCGTCATACCGCCGGACAGCTTTGCCGGCACCAGGTCAGATAGCAGATCGTTCGTTGATACTCGCTACACTGAACTATACTCCTCCGCCAGCAGAATGACAAACTCATCTCCCTGGATATCGAGATCGCGGAGCTTCTGCTCGAAGGCAGCGGGCGTCAACTGGTAGGTTTCCAGTAGTTCACACTGGGCCTGGTAGCCCTCCAGCACCTGCCGGCGGGCTACCAGTTTGCAGAGATACGGGATGATCAGCTCACGGTCGCGCCGCAGCAGCGCCTCACGATTGGAATCTGATGCACACCTACGATTCTTGATCGGCTTGCCCAGCGGATCGCCCGTCCCCTTACGATACTTCGTCGTCAGGTCAGTGCGTTCCAGGTAGTACCAGGGATCGCCGCCTTTGCGTAACGTATCAATCCAGCCATACCCCTGCGTCTCACCATAGGCAAAGTCAAGACAGGCAACCAGGTCCGCCACCGGCATGGCTTCGGCACTATCTCGGTAGAGAAAGCGTTGCGGCGCGTCGCCAATCAACAGGTCGGTGGCAATGCGCCGCGCCTGCGGGGTCCAGATCGCCAGGATAGTCGCCAGTTCATCGGCAGCCAGGCGCAATTCACCCAGTTCTGCCGTGCAACGTGCTCGCGCCGGCGCCGCCAGACAGAAATACGCTTCGTAGGCGAGTGCTTCCATCCGATCCGTGGTGTGCGTAAGCACCTCGGCAGAGGCATGCATCAGGGGACCAAGCGCCTGCCGCGTCGTGACAAGAACCCGCTGACGCGTGGTCGGGTTGTCCATCTGGGTAATCGCATTCAGATCCGCCAGCGCTGCGCACAGGGCCGCCCGTTCATTTCGCTCCAGCAGGGCGCGAATGGCATGCACATCAGCTTGAATCGCTGCGAGACGAGCGTCAAGTGCGCTCAGGCGCTGGTGCAACATGGTGAATCCCATCCCGGAGATTGCGAGATGGAGCCCGGAGAGGACCATCGTTGCGTTAGCAACCTGGAACACCTGCTGCGTTATGTGGGTGAGCGCATGCATTTGTCCAATCTGATAGGTCGAGGTCAGCCCCGACAACGCGGCAAGACCGCCAAACGGCAACAGACTGAACGCCGGTTGGGCTACCGGAATCAGGTGGCGCACAATTTGTCCGGCCTGCGCCGTCCCCGCCGCCCAGCGAATAACGCCCCCTTGCAACGTGTACTGCCCACTGAGCAGGCCCAGCATGGTCTCGACCGGCAGAGCCCGCGCAACGATGAGACCAGGAAGGAAAGCCGGCATTACGTCATGTCTCCTGTGATATGCTGTGTAACTACGTTCATCGTCAGGTATGCAGATGAGCGCGCCACCCTCCCCCTGCCGGCACCCCAATGCTGCCGGAGCTACGTTGACGCTCTTGCCAGGGAGCCGCCGTTCCGTTGATGCCAGTCGTGCCGGGTGTAAATGGTTGCCGGGTTGTCATTAGTTCCTCTCTCCGTGTAGATTGTCGGGTGCTCCGGTTGCCGGGTGCCGTGGTACAATTATAATCGGCACGCATTACCCGGTGAGTACACAAACCGGACATTTGCCGCGATACAGGCAGCTTCGCCTTCGGCAGTAGGGAGCACCCGCCTGACGCGTGTAGAACTAACCTGGTCGGAGATAAGATGAACCTGGAAGACTATTTCGATTTCCTGGCTCCCGATGATATCCGCATCAGTGGAACGCGGATCGGCATTGAGAGTATTTTATATCGGTATATTCACCGCTCCCAGTCGCCGGAAGATATCGCTACGCAGTTCCACACCGTGAGTCTGGAGCAGGTGTATGCCACGATCCTCTACTACCTGCACAACCGTGACCGGGTAGACCGCTATCTGGCCGACTGGCTGGAATTTGCCCGCCACGCCCGCACAGAGCAGGAACGCAACCCGCCCCCGGTCGTGCAGCGGCTACGCCAACTCAAAGCGGCGCAGCAGACCGCTTCAACGGACCACTGACGGCAATGCGTTATCTGCTGGATGAACATATTGCTCCGGTCTATCGCACACAATTGTTACGAGATGAACCAGAACTGACGGTCTGGACAATCGGTGATCCCGGCGCACCGCCGCTCGGCACGCCTGATCCACAAATTCTCGAATGGTGTGAAATGCATAGCTTCCTCCTGGTTACCAACAATCGCAAGTCGATGCCACAACATCTGGCGGATCACCTGGCACAAGGGGGGCATATTCCGGGCATTCTGGTCATTAATCCGGATATAGGTATCGGGCAGATGATTGCTGAACTGACTTTGATTGCCGGTGCATCGCGGGAGGACGAGTATCAAGATCTTATTGTGTACCTGCCGATCACCTGACAAATGAATGTACTGTACCACCATTAAACCAACTTTCCCCACACCGCTTTTGCATACCCGCTGTTTCAGGGTTGCGCTTCATCATCGATCAGTAAGATCCACTTGCTAATCTGTCACCTGCACAGCTTCATTCGCCGGCACCCAGGCGGCGTAGGCCAGTACTGCCGGAATATCGTCCCCCGTTGATTGCATACTCGTCAGCGACCTCGGCTGCCGCCATACCGCCGATGATATTCTACCACCCTCACCCATCCTTCTCCGGCAGATCCAGCCGATCATCGAGCAACCGGTCGGCGGAAACAGTGAGCAACTGCGAAACCTTGAAGACAAACTCGGCGGTGGGATTCTTCCCTGTCTGAAACGATATCCGCTGTCAACCGCAGGATTACGTAACCACATATCAGCATCAGGCGGTTCGCATTTTTCGCTCATTTCGTGGCTTTCGTGTTCCAAATTCCTACCGCGTAACTCGTGTTATTTATGTGTTTCCTTCGTGCTCTTCGTGTTCTTCGTGGTAGCCAATCCATCCCGCTGTGGCGCGCCTGATGCAGATGATGTATGTCAAGTTACCACGGCCATCAAAGTTCCAAATACCTGTAACACGTAATCCCTAATCCCCATAACCCCTTGTCGTAACCGGATTTTTCGGCTATCATGGAAGAGAATTTCATATAGTTCATGCCTGACCAGTTGAAGGGAGGACCAGATGCTGGAGGCGATTTTTGCGCCTCAATCCGTGGCGGTGCTTGGAGCATCCCCCAACCCCGCCCGGCTGGGCCACGAAGTGTTCAAAAATATCGTCAAAAATGGTTACCAGGGTCGGATCTATCCGATTCATCCGACCGCTACAAGCGTTCTTGACATTCCCGCCTACCCCAGTGTACTCGATGTCCCCGACCCGATTGATCTGGCGGTGATTGTGATCCCGGTTGATCATGTGCTCGAAGCGGTGGATGAGTGTGGCCGCAAGGGTATCAAGGGGCTGATTGTCATCACAGCCGGCTTCAAAGAGGTTGGCGGCGAAGGCAAAGAGCGGGAACGCCGATTACTCGAAACAATACAGCGCTACGATATGCGGATGGTTGGCCCCAACTGTCTGGGGGTGATCGATACCATCAGCAAGCTGAATGCGACCTTTGCCGCGCTGATGCCCAATGATGGTGAAATTGCATTTATGTCACAGTCGGGTGCGCTCTGTACGGCGATCCTCGACTGGAGTAAAGAGTCGGGCATCGGCTTCTCGCGGTTCGTCAGCCTGGGCAACAAGGCCGATGTGGACGAGGTCGCCCTGCTGCGGGCCTGGAATGATGACCCGCACAGCAAGGTCATTCTGGCCTACCTGGAGGGAATTAACAACGGGCCGGGGTTTATTGCCGCTGCCCGCCAGGTCACTAAGAATACGCCCGTCGTTGCGATTAAGAGTGGCGCAACCGCCGCCGGTACCAAGGCCGTCTCCTCGCACACCGGTTCACTCACCGGGAGCGAGAGTGCCTACGAAGCTGCCTTCTCCCAGAGCGGGATCATTCGGGCACGCTCGATGGAGGAGTTGTTCGACTGCGCGCTGGCGTTTGCCTACCAGCCGCCGATGCCGGGCAACCGGGTGGCGATTGTCACCAATGCCGGCGGCCCCGGCATTATCGCCACCGATGCGATTGAGCGCAGTGGCTGGGTCAAGATGGCCGAGTTTAACGCGGAGACGATCCAGCGCCTCCAGCGCGATCTGCCACCGACTGCCAATGTCTTTAACCCGGTTGATGTGATTGGCGATGCCCGCAGTGACCGCTACCGGGTGGCGATTGACGCCGTGCTGGATGATCCGAATGTCGATGCGGTGCTGGTGCTGCTGACGCCCCAGGCCCAGAGCGACCTGCCCGAAACGTCCGAGGTGATTATCGAGCTATCGGCCAAACATTCCAAGCCGGTCCTGACCAGTTTTATGGGCGCGTACAGCCTGGGTCCGGCGCTGGAACTGCTGAACCGGAACCGCATTCCCAACTATCCCTTCCCGGAGCGCGCCGTAACTGCGCTGACGGCAATGGCCCGCCACCGCGACTGGCAGCAGCAACCTGCCGTCGAGTATGCCGAGTTTGATGTGGACCGCGAGCGGGTGCGCCAGCTCTTTGCCGAGATGCGCGCGGCTGACCGCGTCGAACTGGGGGAGATCGAAGCGCGCGAGGTGATGCAGGCCTATGGCATGCGGCTGCCGCAGAGCCGCCTGGCCCGCTCCCCCGATGAGGCAGCGCAGATTGCGACGGAACTGGGCTTCCCGGTGGTGATGAAGATCAGCAGCCCGGACATTCTGCACAAGAGCGACATTGGCGGCGTACGAGTCGGGATTGCCGACGCCACCAGTGTCCGCGATACCTACGAACTGATCGAGTATCGCGCCCGCAAGTACAGCCCCGATGCGCGCGTCTGGGGTATCCTGGTGCAGGAGATGGTGCGCAAGGGCCGCGAACTCCTGGTCGGGGTCAGCCGCGATCCACAGTTTGGCCCACTGATCGCTGTGGGGATGGGCGGGATCTATGTGGAAGTGCTGCGTGATGTGGCTTTCCGCCTTGCGCCGATCAGCAAGCAAGAAGTTGCCGCGCAGATTCGCTCGATCCGCACCTTCCCGCTGCTGCGGGGTGTGCGTGGTGAGCCGCCCGCCGATCTGGAGAGCATCGAGGAGGTCGTTTTGCGGGTCAGTCAACTGGTTACGGACTTCCCGGAAATTGTCGAGATGGATATCAATCCACTGGTTGTACATAACCGGGGCGAAGGTGCTATAGTGTTAGATGCACGCATTATTCTGCAAGCATAGGCTCCGTCACATATCGGCGCATGCGCCGGCATACCTGACGGGATAGAAGCGAGGAGGCTTCATATGGCTACGCTCTATATTGCATCAACCGAGACATTTGTTGGAAAAAGTGCCGTCTGCCTGGGATTGCTCAACCGAATGCGCCGCGATGGTTTCGCCGTCGGCTATATGAAGCCTGTCAGCGTTTCCGTGGCGCATACCTCAACCGCAGTCCTGGATGAAGATGCCGCATTTATTCGTGAGTCGTTACAACTGGATACCCCTATCGAGCAGACCGCGCCCGTCCTGCTGACACCGAGTGTGATCGAGTCGATTATGCAGGGGCAGGCGCCCTCGTTTGAGCGCAAACTCCAGGAGGCCTACCTGGCAGTTTCGCGCGACAAAGATATCGTTGTGCTGGAGGGGACCAACAACTGGGCCGAGGGCGCCCTGGTCGATCTGAGTGCGGACCAGGTTGCCGACATGCTGGAAGCGCCCGCGCTCCTGATCAGCCGCTATACCTCAACCCGGGCCATGGACACGATCCTGACGATCCAGCGCTATGTGGGCGACCGCCTGATCGGTGTCCTGCTCAACCAGGTCGCCGAGCCGCAACTGGATTTCATTCAGAAGCGCGTCGTGCCCTTCCTGAAGTCGCGCGGTGTGCCGGTGATGGGGGTGCTGCCCCATGACCGCTTCCTGGCGAGCATCACCGTCAGTGAACTGCATGAGCATCTGGGGGGGCAACTGATTGGCAACCCGGCCTGGGTTGAGCGGGTGGTTGACTCGCTGATGATCGGCGCGATGGGGGCGGACGCCGGGCTCTCCTACTTCCGCCGGCGCACCAACAAGGCCGTCATCACAGGCGGTGATCGGGTGGATCTGCAACTGGTGGCGCTGGAGACCAGCACCAGCGCGCTGATCCTGACCGGCAATATTCGCCCGTCAAACCGCATTATGGACCTGGCGGAGGAGCGGCAGGTGCCAATCCTGGTCGTGCCGGATGATACGCTCTCCACGGTTGAGCGCGCCGAGGATCTGTTTGGGCGCATTCGCTTCCACCAGGAGGTGAAGATGCAGCGCTTCAACGAACTGATGGATCAGCACTTCGACTTTACCCAGCTCTACCAGGCGCTGGGTGTGGCGAAAGGGTGACGGTATGGCGGAGGAAGCGGAACAGATCGGGCCGCTGGTCTTTGTCCCCGATCCCGAATACCCCTATCCGTTTGAGGTGTCGCAACCGCCGCGCTTCTGGATGGAAGAGCAGACCGGCGCGCTGGCCGAGGCGGTTGAGATCTACCTGCGCGGTGAGCCGATTTCCCCGGCTCACCGCGACCTCCTCCGGCTCTACCTGCGGCAATACCTGGAGCGGGCAATCATCGCGGACAAAGATAGCCGCAAGCGATTGCTGGCACGCATCGACAAACTGCGCACAACTGCCGGCGTTGAACGCTTCGCGGATGAACTGGCCGAGGTGGGGGTGGAGCCGTTTTAAAAGCGTAGTCTGTAACCCGTAATCCGTAACCCGTAAGCTGTGGTGAGCAACTGATCGCGAGGTGTTACACGGTCACTCCTCTGGAAGAGAATTTCGCCTCCGGGAGGGTGAAAGAAACCGTCCTTTTTAGAAAAAATGTGGCTCAGATAGCCATGTTTTTTCCAAAAAAACAGGAAAGGTACCATCTAATTCACAAAAATGTTGCACAAAGTGCAACATTTTTGTGAATTAGATAAAGAAGTACCATGCTGCCGCAGGCGAATCCGGCTCTTGGGTTTGGCATCTGGCCGAAACTGGTTGAACCACGGAAGTCGTGTGATTGAAAGGAGAGACACACTTGGTGACAACTGATCTTCCGGAACTGGCGCTACGTTCGCAGGATACCGGATGGAACCGCGAACGCTGGGAACGGCTGCCTGAGGACGGCAATCGCTATGAGGTGATTGATGGAATACTCTATATGACAACCGTGCCGAGCGCGTTTCACCAGTGGATTATTCGGCAGATTGTACGTATCTTGTTTGTCCAGATAGATGACGCAGGGATTGGTATTACCCTCTGGTCCCCGCTGGGCCTGTTTATGCCGGGGTGTGATCCGGTACAGCCCGATATTATCGTCATTCGCACCGAGAACCTGCATATCATCCATGATCGGCGTATTACCGGGATACCGGCGCTATTGGTTGAGGTGCTCTCGCCCTCCAATCCCACCCAGGATACACAAACCAAGCGCAAAGCCTATGCCCGCGCGGGGGTATCCGAATACTGGATCGTGCGGCCGGCCGGCCGGGATCTGCTTCTCTGCACCCAGCCTGATGCTGCTCTGGGGGATTATGCCGGCAGTGATTTGCTTGCGCCCGACGGCACGCTGGTTTCGCCAACGCTGCCGGTACGCACCCCGATTGCCCGGTTCTTCGCCGACGCGCCGGATACGACCTGGTAGGGAAGGGGGAAG
>DAOTUI010000310.1:0-85544 GCA_034437035.1 Chloroflexaceae bacterium | reverse complement strand
CAAGCGCCGTATCGCTGAGTGTTCGTGCCGCTTCACCCGCCGGCACTGCGGCACCATCTATGAGATGCGCCATAGTTTCAGGTCGATCTGTTACTGATGGACTGCCGCTGCCTGTGTCGCTCGGTGAAGTGCCTGACTGTTCAGTAGTTAAGATTTCCTGAGTTGGGGTATGTGCGCTGCCGGCTGCTGCTTCGGATGCAGGTGTATTCTCTATGTCAGGTTTGTTTGTGGCGGTACTACCCGAGGCTTCTTCAACTTCTGTAATGTGTACGCTTGTAGAAACGACAATCGGCGCATCTTCTGCTGATAAGTGTTCCGGGGTACTGTGCTGTGTTGCATTCGTTGCTGGTGTCGTCTGGCCTTGGCTATCTGCTGCCGGATCGCCGGTTGCACCAGAATGTAGTGTCCGGATCAAGATTGGTGTTCTCACCGTTCTGCCCGTTTTTCGTATCTTCTGCAGCCATGCCTGCGATAGGAGGCGGGGCGAATTCACTCACGATAGAATTATTTGCAATATCGGCGCGGATAGTGGCGGCATCTACATAAACCATTTCCTGTCGGCGAAACAGGTCTGAAATAGTTGGTGACGGCATTGGTGTATCACTACTTAAAGATGAATAACATCCAAGGAAGAAGAAACCGACAACTAACAAAAATGTGCTCCACTGAGCAAGTTGTGGGAGAGGGTTATGCTGACCAGACTTCTTTGCTTTCATCTTGCTTTGTTTCTACTACCTCCAGAAGACAAGAAATCACGCGTTCGGCATTGCGGTGGGCATTAAAACAGGTTTCAGCCCGTCGGCGCGCGGTCTGGCCCAGGCGTCTACGCAGCGCGGGATCAGTGGCCAGCAGGCGTAACCGCGCCACCAGCGTCTCCAGATCGCCCGGCGGCAAGAGAAAACCGGTTTCGCCATCGACAACAATATCGGTCAATCCACCAACTGCTGTGGCAATGGTGGCGAGGCCGGCAGCACTGGCCTCGGCAGCGGCAATGCCAAAGGCTTCGGCCGCGGTGGGCAAGACAAACACATCGGAGGTTTGAAACAACCGGATTAACTCGGGCGAGTTGGGTTGAAGATTGTGGTATGCGCGAATACCTGCGGTGGGAGAGACCGGTGTGCGGGTTACCAGGTGCAGTTCGGCCATGCCGGACGGCAGTTCCTGAAAGGCACGCAGCAGCAGGTCGCCCCCCTTCCGGTGGAGATCGCCCCCGACGAACAGAATGCGGAGTGGTCCGTTGGTCTGCTCTGTTCCGGGTGTCAACAGATCAGTATCGACACCGGGCGGGATGACTTCAATCCGTTCCGGCGCCACGCCATAGTCGGTAATGAGCGAGTCCCGCGTCCAGGTGGACCAGGGTAGGAGCCGTGCGGCGTTGCGCAGGAGTCTTACATTGACCTGATGTTTGTAGCGCTGGATGGGACCAGGTCGATCCGGACGATGCCCGTACTGTCGGCTCATCTGATCATACTGGATCGGGGTAATATCGGTGCTGATAACATAGGGTCGGCGCGATACTCGACTGCCGCCCAGGGCGGCCGGTACCTGCGTGTTAAAAAATACCACATCACTTTTCGTCTGGCTCAACCCCTGCAATATCTCGGCACGGCCCTGGAGCGTACCACGTATATTCGTAGACAAAAACGTGAAATACCCCCATATACTTCCTGGTTTTTTATATGTGACCGGTACCCAACGTGCCTCAATTTGCACAGACTGATCGACAAAGCGCCGCAGATTGTGATAATAGGTCTGATGCCCAAGATGTTGTTCCATAACAAACGTTGCGCGTATCATACCGCTTCTCCCAGCATTTCATGGTTAAAACGCACGACGCGAGCTGGAATACCGATAGCCGTCGCTCCTTCGGGTACATCGTGAATAACGACAGCGTTTGCGCCAATCATAGCATAATCACCGATGGTAATGCCGCCGAGCACACGCGCGCCGGCACCGATAAAGACATTGTCGCCAATCTGCGGGAAGGCCCACTCGTTGCGCATGCCGATGGTGACGGCAGCGATAATACTGCAATTCCGGCCAATACGTCCCGGTGCTACAACCGTTCCATGCGTGTGGGCAATATATAAGCCGCCGGCAATATCTGCCCCGATCAGGATATCCAGTCCATAGTGACGCTGAATCCGGCGCTGAATCATCCCTGGCAGCAGGGGGATGCGGTTGCGCCGGCACCATGATCCAAAACGGAACCAGGCCATGGCACGTAAGGAGGTATGCCGGTAGAGCAGTGCCGGCAACACCTGGAGCGTAATCTGCTCACGCGGTGTGATCTGCCCCATGACATACCAGCGCTGGGCATCCTGCATAAATAACGCAAACATCTCACCCAGCGAAGCGCTTTTTGTTTTTGTCTGCTTGCGTCTGCGTAATCTGTGCCAGAAATTCTTTTCGACCACCGAGTTCATCTGTGACTCCCTCATAGTAACGGAGATTAAACAGACCACTATAGGACATCTGCGCCAGCCGCTCACTCCCCAGATACTGCCCCAGCAGTGACAGCAGCCTGAGCCAGCTTCGGGCCCCACTGCTTAGTAGATGCCGCCCGACACAGAGCCGTACCAGGAATTTGATGACAGCGTTCCGCTCCCGCAACTCACGCAGAACCACTGGCAATAACCAGTGCCGGCCGCGATCCCGCGTGAAGATAACATCATTGTGCCCATAGGCATAGGGAATTTCGATCCAGGAGCGGAAGCTCCGTTCGGCATAGTGATACCCGACCGCGTCGGGGTTAAAGATAAAGCGCAGTCCTTGCTCTTCCAGGCGGTAGGCCAGTTCAACATCCTCCGCTCGCCGGAAGGTTTCATCAAAACCACCGGCGGACACCAGATGCCGGCGGGCCAGCGAGGCATTGCCGGTGTAAAACTGCCGGGCCGTTGGCTGCCAGCGCCCTGTCTGCATATCATGGTACTGTTTGACCAGCATGGCCTGCTCCCAGCGCACCCATGGGCGCATCCGGAAGTCGGGTGGGGTCAGCATCGGTCCCAGGACAACGACCTCATCCGGATGCTCTTTGTGAACGCGCATATGCTCGGCGAGTAACTGCGGTGCAGGAACGACATCGTCATCAATAAAGACAATATATTCCCCGGTAGCTTCCTGGATGCCCCGGTTGCGCGCGGCGGCAACGCCGCGATTATCACTGGCAATATAGGTCAGGTGGAGGGGCGTTTTCAACGTTTGCAAATACTCAACCGTCCCATCGACACATCCATCCGCAATGACAATAACGTCAAAGGCGGCGTGCGGGTAGGTCTGGTTTTCGAGCGCAGACACTACCTGTTTGAGGCGGCTAAGACGGTTGTAGGTTGGAAGGACAATACTTACCTGTAACATTGTTTTGCTGTTTCATCTTGATAGTGGCTGAATAGACCTGTGTATATAAAACTGAACTCATCGTTACAATTGACGGATCACACGCGCCGGCATGCCGGCAGCAACAGAACGTGGTGGTATATCATGGGTCACCACACTCCCGGCTCCGATAACACTGCCTGCACCAATGGTCACACCGCGCAAAACAATCACGCGTGCGCCGAGCCAGACATTCTCTTCCAATGTGATTGGTGCTGATGAGGGCAGTTCATTGCGGCGTTCCGGTTCCAGGCGGTGGTAGTCGTTGTCCATCATAATAACGTAGGTACCGATGGTACAGTCTGCCCCAATCCGGATCGACTCGCTGGCTGCAATTGAGCAACCATAGTTAATAAAAACCCGTTCCCCAATTTCCAGCGTACCACTTGCGCCTGCCACCAGTTCCAGCGGAACAGTTGTGGCTTTGAAGCGACAGCGGTCACCAATAATCATAGTACCAAAGTTTTGGACAACCGGGCGCCCCCACACCCGCACACGCGGGCCGACAGAGGTTGCCGTGCGCAAGTACCAGCGGGCGCGTAGAACGGCCCACCCGTTTTGCCGGATTTCATGCAGACCTGGTATCTTTCGCTCTATGCGAATAGAGGTATCTGCTTGTTCATCTACTTGTGTCAGCGGTGTCATCGTATCTGCTCCATAGGTTTATCTCATCTGTGGGTACTCAACGCCGGTGTACCAGGAAGATAGCCGTGTTGTCGGTATTGAGTACCCGTGTATGGATAGTGTCTGCCGGTTCGCATTGCACCAACGACTCAGGATGTGGCCGTCTGTGCCCAGATAGAGATTGCGCGCACATGCCACTCACCGCCCCACCAGGGCTCACCTCGGAACTGTACACTCGTTGCTCCGGCCGGAATGGGTGTCCAGTAGGACTGGAAGCTGCCTTCGTCATACTTCTTTTGCGCCTGTCGTTGCGCCGGCTGCCAGGTCGTGCCATTGTCGAAGCTTACCGCCAGGTTTGTGCCAATTCCAGTGAAGCGCAGTCGGGCATTATCCGGGGCGGCTTCCGCAAAGGTGACGCTGGTCGTCTCATCATCCACAAAGCGCCGGTCCGCCTGGATCAGGGTAAAGGGAACGGTTGGAGTCATTGCAACATTGTCCCAGTGCCAGGTGTTAGGTGTCCCACACACGCCATGTTCGCATTTAGCCGGATTGTAGGAGTGATGGCCGAGTTGCACAATGCCCTGGTTCCAGTCGAGTGGCTCAATCGGACTGTCGATCCACCAGAAGTCATAGTCGGGCATGCCGACCTTGAGATGATCCTGGGATAGCCGAATTTCAAATGTATCGCGGCGGCGGGCATCTGGTGTTAAAAAAGAGCTATATTTTGTTGACCATTTGGTGGGAATATCACCATGGAATTCACTCGATTGAGCAACGGAAAACTCTTCATACACGACAGCACGCATGGTCTCTTCCGCCATGACAATTTGCACAGCGCGGCGGGGTGGACCATTCAGGTCGGGGTAGAAGTCTTCCAAGGGAAGCTGAAGCTGGTCATCGTAGGGTGTGATCCAGATATCCCACCAGTCTCGTTGGGAGGTTACCAGCGTCGAAATATCAAAACGGATAACAGCTTCACCCTGTGAGAAATCCAGCATATGATTGGGCGTCAGATAGATCACGCCGTAGCCGCCGGCTTTGATCGCAGTCATCATATGGTTTTTGCAGAGATAGACCGTATCTTCATAGGCGGTGATCGGGTGGGTTGCCGGGGGTGGGCTACAATCCGGCCCATGCGCAGCCTCCATTGGGTTCAGACTATCCCAGGTGTCCTGATCGCGCGAGTGAACGGTAATATCCCAGTTTGCCGGCTGCCAGGGTTGGGGTGCTGCGGGATCACCATCGAAGGTTTCCAAAAATGTGAATATATCACCTGGATCTTCGGTGTCGGGTGGGACTTGCGCTGTTTCGCCACGCGTGATGAGCGGCAGAAACAGGCTGGTATCGGCCGTATCCGCCGTAATCGGTGGGGTTGCAGATGACCCAATCTGGACGATTACCAGTATTGCGCAAACAAAGAAGAGAACATGTTTAGAACGAGACTGCATAGATGGATCTCCTCGTACAAATAACGGTTTAGTCAAGATGCTTCACCAGCCGCGCCGGTGTGCCGGCGACGAGCGTGTTGGAGGCAACGTCCTTATTCACGACCGAACCGGCAGCCACGACTGCGCCTGCGCCGATGGTGACACCCGGCAGAATTGTGCAGCGCGCGCCGATCCATGTTCCGGCGCCGATGGTAACCGGCAACTTCTGCGGAGCATCACATCGGCAAAATGTTGAACCAATCATGTGGGTGGTTGTTAAAAGCATCACTTCATGCCCAAAGATTGCCATGTCACCAATAGTAATATCTGAGCCTAGATCGAGAGAACAACCGATATTAAACATACAACCACGCCCGATTTTGAGCCGTCGGTACAGGTTGCCGCGTCCACTGATACGCGGCATTCCCCACATCATTGTCCCCGGTCCAATATCAAATCCGATCCAACGTAACACATAGGAGCGCAAACGTCCACCAACATACATCGGTAGGGGTGACAGCAGCAGGTTCGCCAGTTCCAGTCGCAGATGGAACTCCTGTACTTCATCGTGAAGTGTTTGCAGTAGCTTCCGCAGGTTGCGGCGGGTGGATTGTGCAGGTTCTGTAAGCGCTTCAGGCATGTCGGGTATTGCTTCTCCCGGCACAGATATAGGCATAGACCTGATATTATCCTGCCCAGGAAGCCATTCTACCGTTTGTTCCTCCTGCGGAAGCGGGAGCAGTCCCGCCGAATCATGATTATTGGTATAGTTGTGGTCAAGCCATAACTGATTGCTCATCGTGATTACCCTGTTGTATTAGCGCAGTACAAACTGCGGATGACGAATGACAACCTAGAGGGGCATCAATCCGGGTGGCGGAACCGGGTCCGGCTGCCAGGGCCAGCGTTTCTGTGGTAGCGGCACGGTTGTGGCAACAATCTGCTCCAACCGGTTGATCAGCCCCATCATTGTACCAACATAGATCATGCTCTGGTTATCCCAGGACATATCGACATACGCAAAGACAAAATGCATCATAATGTAAAGGGTTGCTGTTAGCGCAACAGCGCGTAACTCCCCGCCCGGCATGCGCCGGAATGCCTGGACACCAACCATAATTGTGGAACCGACCAGAAAGATCATCGAGAGAAACCCGCCGATACCGGTCTTCATCCAGATCCAGAGGATTGAGTTATGGGTAATATATTCCCACCAGATAAAGAAGCTGATGTCAGGCATGGGAATGATAATGTAAAACTTATTGCCAAACCCCACGCCTGTTAGTGTAGCATTCTCGATAGTGAATTGTGTGTTCGCATTCTCGATCAGGCGGTACAGGTTTGAGGCCTGATCGGCGGTGTTGCCGGTGTCCTCGGCCACCACCGATTTGATCGCGCCGGCAAACAGGCCGAGCGTGCCGGTGCTGTTCCAGAAAACTGACAGATAGGCCAGACCGGCCACTGCCAATACGGGCGTGATCAGCCAGAATGCCTGGCGATTTTCCCAGTAGAGAATCACCAGGATTACGACGATAGCGATGGTCAGAGTGATAAAGGCAGCACGGCGTTGATTGGCCAGGTAGCTCAGGGCGATCACGGGCAGCATAACCGGCATGATCAGTCGTCGGGCGTATGATGCCCGAAACATCCACGCGCTGATCAACAACACAAAGAAGGTATTGGCATGGATTGAAGATGAGTGTTCAGCAATGCGCTCGACCGTACTGAGTTGAAACTGGAGTATATTTACTACAAACAGAGTGCCGCTAATACCTTCCAGAAAAAGCGCGATCATTGCAATCCAGATCAACTTGCTTACCTGCCCACAGGTACGGATCAGATTACTTGTAAGCACCAGCATCGCAAGTAGATAGTAGATTGGTCGTGCTTCCCAGAGGGCAATATTCAGATTGCCGCCACGTAGAATGCCATAGCCCAACCCGAACGTGATAAACCCGATAAAGACCAGGGCCGGCCAGAATAGCGGTCCGGTATACCAGTCGATTTTGCGCTGAATGACCCCACGTCCCAGCCAGGAGAGCAAGGTCAGGGCAATATAGGTTTCCGCCGGGCTAATAATCAGTGAACCATTGAGATAGAGCAGCGACTCGGCACTTGAGAAGTTTTTAACAAAAGGGTACCAGTAGTTGAGCGCAGCATCACCCACCAGAGTTAGCCCCACGATCATATAGACCCCATAGCGCGGTTGATACAGGATTAACCCCAGGCCGGCCAGGTAACAGAACCAGCCCAATATCGCCGGAGTAGGGCCACTGCGCAGCATCGCGAGCCCGACCATTCCGGTTATGCCGATCAGCGCCAGGAATAAGAGCCACCAACTGATGGTTGCACGGCGCTCAAGATTAGCAGTTGTTACTATATTCGATCTGGTTGGCAGTGTTGTAATCATTCTGCTCTACCGTCAATACCTTTCAACTAGCAGAACCTGCGCAGTAGCGTTGCAAACCGGGCGTTTGCTCCGATGCAAAACGGTTCCGCCTGCGGCAGCATGGTACGTTTTTATCTTTTTTCACCCTGCCGGAGGCGATATTTTCTTCCAGATAAAGAACCATGTAAGCCCAGTTATTTGAAAGGTATTGGCTCTACCGTCTGTTTGTTGCATGCGTCCGTTTATCGTTTCGCGGTTTCCTTTGATACCAGGTGGATGGTACATTCCAGGACTTACGCAGTTCTTGGTGAACGAGTGAACTTTGTCTCAGATTTGATTAAAAAAGAGATAGCCAATGCTGACCAGGATACAAATCCCGAATAAAATCCACATACGGTTATTTAAGGGCTTCTTTCGTAACAGTATACCGGCGATAAAGCAAAAGAGTATATATGCCAGGAACAGTTTCATTGTGTCTCCCATCATCTTGAGTGGGTATCACACCGATGACTTGCTGATCAGTTTTGCGGAATGAAGTTGAGTAGCCACTGCGGTGTGTGAACATGTACCTGGTTCAGAACAATCCCCAGCATCCGCAGGTGTTTGACTTCGTCCAGCGTTTCACGCACCTTGCTGACCGGAGTTACGCCCTGGCGGATGACCATGCAACCGGCAGTTCCCAGTGATGCCAGCGAGATGGCGTCACTGGTGGCCTGGATTGCCGGAATATCCAGCAGCAGATAGTCGAACCGGCGGTTCAACGCTTCGATCTGACTACGCAACCGCTCACTGCGAGCCATATAGGAGCGCTGCAGGACAGGTAGTTCTCCGGCCGGCAATAGCGCCAGATTGGGCAGATCGGTCTGGATCAGTACATCGTCGAGTGTTGCCGTTTCTTCGAGCACGGCGGCCAGTCCCGGCGATCCGGCTCCTTCCGGCTCGACAGTTGTGCTACCCTTGCGGGAGCGTTTTGCCGGTTTCTTCTTGCTGCCGGCCGACAACTGCGCCTGCATCCCCGGTGATTGCCAGTTCAGCTCAACCGCGCACACACTGACGGCCATGTCGGTTGCCAGGGTGGTTGCCAGCGCCAGTGTGGTATAGGTGACACCTTCCTGCGGCAGGGTTGCCATTACTGCCAGCCGCTGTGGCAGGCCATCCCGATGCATCAGCCCGGTCAACATGCGGCGGAAATGTTGGACCGACTGGGTTGGAAAGGCGACAAATGGTGTTCCATCGGCGGCGCGCAGGGGTAGGGAGGTATGCTGCGCGCCGCGCTTTTTAGCTTTTTGCTGCTTTGCCATGGTTTGTCTATGCTCCTCCTACGCCGGCCGGTTCGGTATCCCGGCGACGAAAGCGCCCGATCATCTGCTGTATCAGTTGGGTGAACAGTGCCCGGTCCTCTTGCGATATGACCGGCAAGAGCAGGATCATACCGGTGTAGGTGACAGCGCCGACCAGGACCGGAATTGCCGGAAAAAGATCATGAACCCACCAGGTTGCGCCCGCCATTACGACACCTGCGACGATGACCAGAGCCGCTGTGCGGACATTGGACCAGTCCAGCGCGCCTCTGGGCAGTAACCATAATCCTACCAGGACCATGCCCACTTCAGTAATCACATAGCTTAACGCACCGCCGATGGCGCCATTCGCAAACATTTGCCGGCACCAGGGAATAAACAACAGATCCAGCGGAATGGTCAGCAAAGTCGCACCAATCAGCACTACGGTCCAGATGTTCTGCCGGTCCATCGCCAGCATGAACCGTCCTAATAAAATATTGAGATAGGTAAAGATTAATACGATGCCCATAAGCGCCAGGACCGGTCCACTTGGTGCAAACTCCGCGCCAAAGAGCAAGACGACCAGCGGGTCGGCAATGATCAGCAGCCCCAGGCCGATGGGCACGCTGATCATGAACATCAGGTCGAAGTTGCGGCGCATAATCCGGGGCATTGCCGCCGGGTCATCGGCATGGGTACGCGCCAGCATCGGAAAGATGGCGATAATAATGATCGTCGGTACAAAGAGCAGAGTGCTAAAGAGCCGATCAGATGCACTATACCAGCCGATGGTCTGCTCATCGACCAGAAAAGAGATGATAATCACATCAACCTGGTTGTAAAACACGAGCGCCAGGGCAACGGTCAGGTAGGATACACTGGATCTGAGCATTGCCAGGCCCTGCCTCGGTGCGATACTGATCCTGAAATTGTAGCGTCGCCCCAGGAACGCCAGCAGCAGCAGCAGATTGACCAACCCGGCACTGATCCCAACGAAGCTGACGACATAGACACCATACCCCAGGAGCAGCACAGCAATGACCACGCAGGTGTTGATGAGTTTCCCAACGATGCCGGCGATGGAGATCTGTTCCATTGTCTCCAGACCCTGCAGCACCGCCTCGCATGCGGCGACCCACTGCCAGATCAGTTGGGCCAGACCGACCAGGTAGATAATATACACTGTTTCAATAGAATATTGCACCAGATGAACATACAGTGTCACAATGCCGAAACTCAGGATAGAGAACAGCCCACGTACAACCAGGGTTGTGCCGAGCAGTTCGGGCGTTTTCGCCGGATCACGCGCTATTGCCTTGATCAGGAAAATATCCATACCGAAGGAAATGAATACCCCCATGATCGCCCAGATCGATATGCCGAGATGAAACTGACCGACAGCAGTGGCGCCGAGGTAGCGGGGCAAAAAGATGGTCAACAGGAGCGCTAATATCCATGTAACAGCCTGTGACCCCAGTAGGGCACCGATGTTCTTGAAGATTGTTTTGCTGCTACTCGTCATACGTTTACTGCATCCTTCATGTTCACTACAGGCTGGCGCTGCGGCCGTGACAGGTGCGTTGCGTGTTCTGGATGGGCCGTATCCGTTTCCGGTTGATGCCGGCCATTTCCATTATTGCTCTGTATGTCCGATGTCATTGCAACCGGGTGAACCGGTAGTGCGGTTTCGCAATAGTCGCGGACAATGTGCTGTCGTTCATCTTCAGTGGCGGCCTGGGCAGCGCTCAGGCGGGCCAGTGGAATTGCTGCCAGAACAGGCAGATCCAACCCATGCTGGACATCCATCGCCAGGCGAAAGCTGCGGTCAAGTAACATACCGCCGACAACACAGGCTACACTCAGGCCAATACCGAGGATGACAAAGATGGCCGATTGCATCACCAGATCTTTCAGTGAACCGGACGGCTCGGTGGGTACTTTGGGTGCGTCAATCACCGCATAGGCCTGGGCCGCATTACTCTCAGCCTTGGATAGGGCCAGGCGCGCTTCCTGTTCCTTGGCCAGGGTGTCTTTGACCTGCTGCTGCGCATCGGTGACAGCAGCCTGGAGGCGTGTAATCTCTATCTGTTCCTCTTCCGGACGATCCCCGCGTACCGGGGCCGGATGCTCGGCAAGATACGTCTGTAGTTCCGCACGAGCCTGCTGTAACTCCTCTTGAAAGGGACCAAGCTGTTCGGCAAAGAAGGCCTGCGCGACCTGGCTCTCCTGGCGCTCTGAGTTGAGTTTCCACTCGGTATAGGCATCAATCGTGGCTGTCGCAATCTGGTGTGCAATCTCGGGATCTTCATGGCCGGCCCCGAAGCCGACCAGTTTCTCGCCGATCTCATTCACCGAGACAGACTGCCGGAATTCCCGGATCGTCTGTTGTACCACAGTGGAGCCTCCCTGCATCTCCGCTTCCAGGTCGGTCCGTTGAATGGCAAAGCGGACAAAAGCCTCGGTGCGGAGCAATTCACGGATCTCGTTGGCCGTTACCTGGGCCGGCGTAGACCAGGACCAGCCGCTATCGCCAATCGGAACCAGGGTTGAGAGCAGCGAGTCATTCTGCACAAACAAGACTCCACCCGATATATACGTCTGTGGAGCACGCAGGGTAAACACTATGGCTAATACGCCCATAAGCAGCATGGGTACCAGGTTTAGCCGGCGGTGCCGGAAGTAGCTCTCAAGTAAGCGTAATAGCACAAGACGTAACATAAGCGGTTATCCTCAATACGTCATACTCTACAAATGTTCCATACATACTACAGAATCTTGTTCTGGTTTCTTTGTTGTAGTCTGACGTTTGTTGAAATTGTAGAGTTAATAAATGAATATTACCTGCATAGGTGAACTGATCTAACTTACTATTCATTCATTGTTTTGTTAAATTCACGTTGAAATGGGTGTTTCCAGAACAGTCTGGTTGCTGACTCAACCGGGTGTATAGCGATGCTGCCACAGGCAACGACCACTTCATAGTCTGGCACCAGGCCGGAATAGACTGCACCGCGTAACTCGTGTTAATTTACAGGACTTACGCGGTTGCTCACCCAAAAGGAAATTTCGCCTCCGGCAGGGTGGAAGATTCCTTGCTTTTTCACAAAAAATCTGCATATCGTGCAAATTTTTTTGTGAAAAAGATCAAAAAGTACCATTTAATTTACGGGAATCTCCGCTCCTGTCTGAAAGCGTTCGGCAATCGCTGTTGCGTCAAGCGCGCGACTATAGATAGCGACCAGGTGAAACTCACCCAGCCAGGGTCGCTCCTCACCGAACTCGTTTGCCAGTCCCAGCCGGTAGCCGGTATCCCAATTTGAAAAATCGCCCGCTACCGTGGCCTGGGCCTGCTCAATGCCGTCCAGATAGAGCCGGGCCTGCCCGCCGGCATCGCGGGTGTAGACCACCTGCGTCAGTTCGGTTGTCAGCGTTCCGGCAGGCGTAGAGAGTGACGGCGTGCCGTTCCGGTCGGTTGTCGTGGTGCGCAACCGGATGTCGAACAGATCACGGGGTTGGTCGCCCCAGAGCCCCTGGCCCAGGGTGATATTTCGCGCGTAGGCATCGGCCGAGAGGGTGACAATGCGTGCCGGGCCACCCTGAGTGGTGTTGGCCGGTGTAACCCAGGCTTCAATGGTTATTTCGTTGCTTGCCTGCAGTGCTTCAATCAACGCGCCGGCGCCGGTCTCCGAGACGATAACGTTGGGGCCGGTGACGGACAATCCCCCCGGCAGCCATGTGGCTGCCGCGAGATCAGCTATCGTCAGGTTAAGTGGTGTGGCGCTACCTGATCGATCATACACGGTGGTACCGCGGCCCTCCTCGAACGTGTAGAGTGCTTGCAAGAACGGCAGATAGGTGTTCTCCTCCGCCGGCGGTTCCGCGGGCTCGGCATCAGCCGGCGTTGGCGTGATGGTCGGTATCGCTGGAAGCGCGGTTTCAGTTGCGGTCGGCGGGTTGTCATCGTCGGGCGGAAGGCTGGAGTTAGCCTTGTTCTCATAGAGCAAGACACGACCGTGTGTCCAGCCGATTGAGATGATGTCATTGTCGCCATCGCCGTCGATATCGACAATCTGGGCCCCGTCGTGATGTTCATCTCCCGTATGGATCAGGTGCTCCGTCCACTGGCCGCCCTGCCCATCGGCATTTTCAAACAGGTACAGCTTTGCGCTGTCCGGGTTGGCCGTGTTATGCTCCCCGACAACCACATCTATGTCGCCGTCGCCATCCATATCAACCCCATCCAGGCTCATCGGTCCGATAATCGTGGCAATACTGTTTTCTGTCCAGGGGTCGGTTGCCGTTGCGCCCTGCGCATACCAGGCCAGTTTGCCCGGTTGGCTGATCGCCTCAAAGCCAACCAGGGCATCGGGACGACCATCGCCATTAATATCTGCCAGGCGGTTGCGGTCGGGATCACCTGTTACATCGGCAATGGTAAAGGGCATCCAGGTGCCGTTGTCGTTGCGTAGCCACTGCGTGCCCAGCAGCAGGTCGTTATCGCCGTCACCGTCAATATCACCCGCGCTGATCTCCTCGTTCTGCGATGTTGCGGCGACCGTCCGCCAGGGCCAGGTCTCGCTGGAAGGATCAGCCGGGACAGTCAGCATCTGGAGGCCTTTGCCTGCGGCATGCCAGGAGAGCGCGACTTCTAGCGGGCCGGCGGCCTGAAAGCGGGCTACGGCCACTCCCTGGAGAAAGTCCCCATCTCCCGCCGTGATATTATCGAGGATGGTAAAGTCACCGCTGCCGGTATTGCGCGCCCAGACAAAGTTGGCATTCGGGTCGGCTCCCTGACCCTCGGTGCCGAGGACATCCATATCGCCATCGTTATCAAAGTCAGCCACGGCCGCCATGTTGTTCAATGGTACACCAAACGTCCGGCGGGTCCACGCGCCACCGGGTTGTCCCGGGTTCTGGTACCACCAACCGCCGGTAATGATGTCTTCGTGACCATCTCCATCAATGTCGGCTGCGGTGACGAAGATGGAGCGCCAGGGCTTGTCGGCATCGATCACATGCCGTTGCCACTGGTCGAGTCGGGCGGCGCTCCCACCCTGGTTGAGCCAGATGTCGATACGGGGCGTCTCCCAGTTGTAGGGTTTGCCGAGAATATCCAGATCACCATCACCATCCAGGTCGGCAACTTTTGACTCATGGTTGCCATAGCCCGTGGCGACATCGGTGCGGGTAAACGCTCCGGTGCCATCCCCCAGGAAGATCCACATGCCGGCATCGTCATTGCCGCCATCCAGACGCATCTCGGCCACAAAGATATCCTGGTGTCCATCGCCGTTGATGTCGGCAATTTCCAGGCTGTGGCCGTGATCAACATCGAAGTCCAGCAGATCCTGCCCAACCCAGCAGTTCGTATCGGATGGATCGCCCTGGCACTCATACCAGGTTAAACGCCCTACCCCATCGCCGGGAACCATGATCACTTCAGGGATGCCCCCCGCTTTGAGGTTGCCCACCGCAATCCGCGACTCGCGCCGGCTATCGTCAATAATGATAGAAGTGTAATCTGTGCCGGCAGTATGTTTAAACCAGCGCCCGCCGGCCAGCAGGTCGGTTTTGCCGTCGCCGTCGATATCGGCCTGGGCCAGTCCTTCACCGTTGCCTGCATAGATATTTGTGAACGACCAGGGTTGCGTATTCCGTGGATCAGCCGGTATATCGGCAAGATAGATTCCGGCGGAACCCCCGCCGAATGCCTGATTCCAGAAAACCAACTCGGCCTGCCCATCGCCGTCAAAGTCACCGAAGATCTGGTCGTGGTGCATGGTAGCGCCAGAGTCTTTGATCAGGCGGCGCGTCCAGGGTGCGTCCGGTGCATAGTTAGGATAGGGATTCTCCCACCACCAGATCTGATTGCTCTGGTAGTCACCGCCCATCACAATATCCAGGTCACCATCGGCATCGATATCATGAAATGCCCCACCGGCCTCGATATCCAGGACAGTAGCGTCAATCAGGTACCGGTCCCAGCCGGTGGCGGTGCGTTTGAACCAGACCATGGATGGGCCACTGCCCTGCCGGATGCCGATGACAAAGTCATTCAGGCCATCGTTGTCCACATCGAGAATCAGCGCGGCGGTCTGCTGTGTCGAGTTGCTGGGGGCCGGGAGATCCCCATTCGCGCTTGAGAGCTGTGTCCATTCAAGGGTGGTTGCGGCGGTTGTTACGGCGATGTCCGATGTGGCGGGTGTTGTGGGTACATCCGGCGACGCGGGTGTTGTGGGTGTTGCGGGTGTTGTCGTTGTATCAGTTATATCAACTGCTGCTACAACTGGTACCGGTTCTGGTTCCGGCTGTTCCTGTGACAGGGTGATCGTTCCACAGGCAGTCAGCAGGAGCAGGCAAATACCGGGTAGTATTCGTATGACGTTTCGGCGAAATGCCCCGTGTCTGAAACATGGTTGCATCGGTTTAACCTTCCTGGTATCAACTCGTCGGTTACGGCGCTGCTGCGTAGCCATATTTTTACTGAGACCGGCGAACTGATACACTGTCAGGTTTCCCCGCGATGCCGGTGTCTTATTCCGGCTGGATCGCGGGGAAACCTGTGTTACCTATACCAGAGTCTATGCACAATAAGCGGATGTGGCTTCCCAATGGTCTAAAAAGACAACCTTACCTGGTGGTGTTTAGCGTATTCTGATGCGGTTTCGTGCTTATTGTGCATAAGCTCTACCTTACTTATTCTGCTTTTGGATTGCTCTGCGCTGCACTACTCCGGTGTAACAGGAACAACCGAAACATTTCCAAAGGTGGCATCAACCTTGTGGGCAACCAGCAGGGCAGAACCCTGGCTTAGTTCACCTTGCTCGCCGGCCGCACTCAGTTGCCAGCCAATCGGCTCCGGTGTGCCGTCTTCCCACATCTTCAGGTGGTAGATGCCGGTCTGACCGGGACGCGACTCGACCCGCAATTTGAGGATGTAGCGGATGCCGGTTTGCATCTGAAATCCGCTGGTGTCAGTGGCAATGGTGCCACCCACACCGCCGATGATCTCAAGATTCTGGTAGCGGTACCATCCCAGGGCGCCCAGTGGATGCCATCCAAACCGGGGTTGCGTACTGTACCAGGCATCATGGCCGTCCCAGCGGATAAGTACACCAACTCCCGGTAGGCCTCCTTCGTCAATTAATAAGTTGTTGTACCATTCATGAACGGTAATGGGAACCGTTACTTCATAGTCGGTCCAGGCAATATCTCCCAGCCCAATCAAGCGGTCATAGCCGGGTTCAACCACGCGCACACTGTCATTTTGCTTGATCCACAATCCATCCACAATCTGGGCCATGTCCTGGATGGTTGCTGCGCTGCTCCAGTCAATGCTGGTAGGCAGCGGCCAACTCTGCCCAGGGGTGTAGGTGACCTGGACCTGGCGGGTTGAGTGATTACCAAAGTCATCAGAGGCCATAATGGTTACCGTGTTAACTCCATCCAGCAGGTCGGCATAGTCGATTTCGACGTTGAAGTCGCCATGGTTGACCAGCCTTCGCCGATCCGGCCCCTGCGAGAGGATCGACGCCGGTCCGCCATTGAGCGAGTAGACCAGCGAACTTACGCCATCCGGATCAGACACATTGCCCAGAATGTTGACCCACTGCTGGGGTGTGCCATACTGTCCAAACGGTTGCTCCGATCCATACCAGATGTCAATTTGGGGACCACCACCCACTTCGGTATCGCCGGATCGGACGACAAAATCCTGTGAGTAGGCCGTATAACCATTGGTATTGGTCGAGATGGCCCGGAAGTGATAGAAGGTTTCCGGTAGCAGGTTCGTAATCGTGACGGAGTGGGAGGTAGACATACCGTCATGTTCGGCGACACTCCCGTAGGTGAGCGTTTCACCATACTCTATCTGCCCGGTTGCCAGTTCATTGGTTAGCCAGGTCACGTTCAGTGTTGTATCGTTCAGGGTATACTGAACATTAGAAATGATCGGCGGTGTCGTGTCCAATGATGTATCAGCGTCTTCGGGCACAATCGGGGACGTCGTGTTAAAGACATAGTCAATTGCCCCGGTAAAGGCCGGGTTGTTGCCGGCATTGCCCGCAAACACACCGACAGATGTGACTGCCAGACTGTGCGAGAACTGGGCGGCGGTTTGCCAGGTGCTGCCGTCGTAGGAGTAGGCCTGGGTCCAGGTGTTACCCGCGCGCGTCACCCGCATATAGAGCGGCGCGTCGCCCGTGATGGCCTGGTTGTATTCCACCGTGGGATTACCATTCACAAAGCGGGCAGCAAAGACCCGTGGGTCGGCACCATCGCTAAAGAAGTCAAAGCGCAGGAAGTTGTCTGCATCGGCCTCGACCAGCAGACCCTGGAGGGCGTACTGTCCGACGGGCTGCGACTCAAACTTGACTTCGACCTCGAAGTCGGTATTGTTGATGGTCTGCATCAGTCGCGGTGCATTGATACCTCCGCTCCAGACATCATGACTTGTCCCGGACGGCACACTGATCAGCGCATTTGTGCCGTTCAGGGTCAACGTTGAGTCCCCTCGGGGATCGACGAAGGTCCAGGCAGCACTATTGAGTGACAGGCTGTTAAAATCATCTGACACCAGGTCGGTTGGCTCCGGTTGCGACTCCGGCGTCGGTGTACTGGTCATGGTTGGCGTTGCTGTGGGTGGTTCCGGCTGCGTTGGATCGTCCGTTGGCGTATTCGTTGGTGTCATGGTCGGTGTGTTGGTGTCCGGTACCACGCCATCTTCGGGCACAATCGGCGCGGCGGTGTTGAAGACATAGTCAATGTTGGCAGTGAAGGCCGGGTTGTTGCCGGCATTCCCGGCGAATACACCGACCGATGTGACTGCCAGGCTATGGGAGAACTGTGCCGCCGTCTGCCAGGTGCTGCCGTCATATGAATAGGTCTGGGTCCAGGTATCACCCACCCGCGTCACCCGCATATAGAGTGGTGCGTCGCTGGTGATGACCTGGTTGTATTCCGCCGTAGGACTGCCATTCACGAAGTGGGCAGCAAAGACACGCAGGTCGGTGCCATCGCTATAGAAGTCAAAGCGCATAAAGTTGGTTGCATCGGCCTCCACTAGCAGTCCCTGCAGGGTGTACCGTCCGGCAGGTTGTGACTCAAACTTGACCTCGACCTCAAAGTCAGTATCGCTGATGGTCTGCATCAGACGCGGCGCATTGACACCCCCCGTCCAGATGTCATGATCTGTCCCGCTGGGCACACTAAGCAGGGCCGTCGTGCCGTCCAGCGTCAGGGTGGCGTCGCCTCGGGGATCCACAAAAGTCCATAGCTCCGTGTCCAGCGTGGTACTGTTGAAGTCGTCCGACACCAGGTCGGTTGGCTCCGCTAGTGGCTCCGGCGTTGGTGTACTGGTCATGGTCGGTGTCGCTGTGGGTGGTTCCGGCTGCGTTGGATCATCCGTTGGCGTATTCATTGGTGTCATGGTCGGGGTACTGGTAGGCGGGGCCACGCCATCTTCCGGTACAATCGGTGTAGCGGTGTTGAAGACATAGTCAATCGCCCCGGTGAAAGCCGGCGGGTTGCTCCCCGCGTTCCCGGCAAATACGCCTACCGCCGTAACCGCCAGGCTATGGGAGAACTGCGCCGCCGTCTGCCAGGTACTGCCGTCGTCGGAGTAGGACTGGGTCCAGCTATCGCCCACGCGTGTCACCCGCAGGTAGAGCGGTGTGTTGTCGGCAATGGCCTGGTTGTACACTGCCGTCGGGTTGCCATCTACAAAGTGGGCGGCAAAGACGCGCGGGCCGGTACTATCGCTATAGAAGTCGAATCGAATAAAATTATCCGCATCGGCTTCCACCAGGATGCCCTGCAACTCATATGCCTGGTTCGGTAGTGACTCAAACTTGACCTCAACCTCAAAATCCGTGTTCGGCGCAGCCTGCATCAGGCGTGGTGCGTAGTTCCCGCCCGACCAGATATCGTGGGAGGTTCCGGCCGGCACACTAAGCAGGGCCGTCGTGCCGTCCAGCGTCAGGGTGGCGTCGCCCCGAGGATCGACAAAAGTCCACAGATCGGTATCCAGCGTGGTACTGTTGAAATCGTCCGACACCAGACCCACCGGCTCGGTGGGAACTTCGGTCGGCGTCATGGTCGGGGTCTGAGTGGGCGTCATGGTCGGAGTGTCGGTCAGGACATCGGTGTCGGTCAGGACTGGTGTATTGGTCGGCGTGTTGGTTGGAGTCTGAGTGGGCGTGCTGGTAGCCGGCACCTCGTCATCCTCCGGTACAATCGGTGTAGCGGTATTGAAGACATAGTCAATCGCCCCGGTGAAGGCGGGTGGGTTGCTCCCCGCGTTCCCGGCGAAGACGCCGACGGATGAGACAGCCAGGCTGTGCGTGAACTGCGCGGCGGTCTGCCAGGTGCTGCCGTCATCGGAATAGGACTGGGTCCAGGTGTTACCCGCCCGCGTGACGCGCATATAGAGTGGTGCGTTGCTACCGATGGCCTGGTTATACTCCACCGTGGGATTGCCATCTACAAAGCGTGCGGCAAAGATGTGCGGGCTTGTCCCATCGCTGTAGAAATCAAAGCGCAGGAAGTTATTTGCACTGGCCTCAACCAGCAGGCCCTGTAGCGTGTATTGCCCGGCGGGCTGTGACTCAAATTTGACCTCAACCTCAAAATCCGTATTCGGTGCGGCTTGCATCAGGCGCGGTGCGTTGTTACCCCCAGTCCAGATGTCGTGGCTTGTCCCGGCCGGCACGCTGATCAGCGCGTTCGTACCATCCAGGGTTACGCTTGAGTCACCCTGGGGATCGACAAACGTCCAGAGGTCGGTATCCAGGGTAGTGCTGTTAAAATCGTCTGAACGGTAGTCGCGGTCAGAAAAGCTCCAGTTGTTTGCGGCGTTACTCATGGCGACCGGCAGACTGACCAGTAGAATGGCAATTGTCAGCAGGCCATTAATCCAGTAATGTGATTGATGACGCATACATGCTTCTCCGTTGGTGCTGTTGCTTCTCGAACAATTCTGTTTCGTCCGCGGCAGGATACGCGGAGTTGTGGAATACACAACATATTAAACAGCTTATGTATGGTTTCTTTATGAACCCTACACTGTGCGTAGATAACGATTTTGCCGGCAGATCTATCGAGATAAGTGCGAGGAATAGAGCGGGCTTGCTCAGACGGTACGCCGGGAGTGCCGCAGTCTGAACACAGCAAGGCGGGCGGTGCTGCCCCTCAGACAGCATCGTCCGCTGTTCTATGCCTGTTAAAGATAACGTTCAGGACTTACGTGGTGAGCGCTCACACCGTTATATAACAGGAGTTACGCGGTCCCGCTTCGGGAAGGAAATATCGCCTCCGGCAGGGCGGAAGCAGCCATCTTTTTTTACAAAAATGTTGCACTATGTGCAACATTTTTGTAAAAAAAGATAAAAACGTACCATGCTGCCGCAGGCGAAGCCGGCCGTTGTGGGAGTATGTGTCTGATTTGTACGCCCACCGCGTAACTCGTGTTATATAAGCAGCGCTGCGTATCAGACAGCGACGACCTGGCTCTGGAGGTCGAGAGCCTGGATCGTTTGCTGAATCTCACCGATGTACAGGGGATTCATGACAATCACGATATCGGGCTGGTAGTCACGCAGGAAGTCCGGTGGCACAATGCGCTGTCCGCTCCCGGCGACAAACATTCCCTGCTTGCGCGGATTAATATCGACCACATACTCAATCTGCTCGCGGCCCTGAACGGTGTTCAGAAAAGTGACACCTTTGGAGCCGGCACCCCACAACACCGTGCGTTGTCCCGTTCGCGCCATATCTGCCAGTTTGTGCTCCCAGGTAGTCACCTTCTGCCGGTAGTTATCGGCAAATCGCTCGACATCGCGTGCTAACGCCGCGAGGCCATCCCACTGCTCCACCGGGGCAGCGGGTGCATCAACCGTATCGACTGCCGGGACTGCTTCAATACTGAGGAACTGCTTGCCGAACTCTTCCGTCAGATAGTGGGCGCGAAATCCGCAGGCACTAAACAGATAGGCCAGTGATCCGGCACTGAAGTAGGAGCAGTGTTCGTAGATGATATCCCAGATGGAGAGATCCCGCAGCATAAAGAGCGCATTGGGCATCTCGAAGAAGACCACGGTATCATACCGGGGGCCGACGGCCTGGCGCACATTGGTGATAAAGTCGCGCGGATGCTGAATATGTTCCAGAACGTGCCGGCAGCAGATCAGGTCAGCGCTGTAGGTAGTATAACGCTCCGAATAAAAATCTTGCACAAATGTTACGCGTCCGTCCTGCTCATCCACCTCCGGATCGGGCACATAACTGGGATCAAAGCCGGTGCCGGTATTATCGCCCAGTTCGCACAGGAGCCGCAAAAACTCGCCCTTGCCGCTGCCAATCTCGACGACCGCTTTGTGGCGCAGGTCATACCGCGCAATCAGTCGGGTTGCCAGTTCATGGGCATACTGCTGGAAACGCGGCGAAAAGTGCAAAGAGTTTTCGTACTGCTGCGTATACTCCATCAGCGCCGGATCAAAGGCCAGATTAAAAATATGCCCGCAGTGGTGACAGAATCCTAATCGGATCGTGCCCTGCGGTGCCTGGCGCGCTTCATGCTGCGTTTTCCAGAGCAGATTGCAGTGGGCCGGCATACGGGGCATTTCGATAAAGGTTGTAATCTGGTCCATGCCACACACCGGACAGCCGCGCTCTAACTGGTCCGGTGGGATTGATTGGGGGTGTTGTTGCGCGTGCGCGATAGCTGAAAGCTGCATCTTTTTTTCTCCAGTTTCTGTCCATACACCGCAGCGGTTTGCGCCTGTCCCATTTGCTTCTTCGTCTACGCTGGACATTGTCATGAGCCGCTCCAGCACACAGGACAGCGTGTCCCGGTGCTGGTGGTATCAGGCCGCAGGTGGACTAAACTCCTCAACGGTCACCAATTTCGGCGCTAGTCCCATCTGCTGCAGATCGCGTTGGATCTCCTGCCGGTAGACCGGATTCATGATGATTACAACATCCGGCTGGTAGTCGCGCAGAAAATCGGGGGCCACAATCCGCTGTCCCGTGCCGGCCATATACATGTTATGCTTGTGCGGGTTGATATCAACCGTATATTCAATCTCGTCCCAGATGCCCAGGGTAGTCAGGAAGGCAACGCCCTTGGAGCCGGAACCCCACAGCACCGCGCGCTGCCCGCGCTGCTTGATATCCTGCATATACGTTTTCCAGCGCGCCTGAAGCTGGTCATAACGCTGCGTAAAACTATTTACCTGGCGGGTCAGCGCTTCCAGTTCATTCTCGGGTAGCAGTCCCGGCGCGATGCTGCCGTGGCCCCGTCGCGCTTCAATCATCAGGTATTGATCGCCATAGTCCGTCCAGATATCGGTGACATCGAAGCCGCACTGCTGAAAAAGGCGTGCAAGCGACCCTGGGCTGAAGTAGGAGCAGTGCTCATAGTAGATATCCCAGAAGCCCAGGTCTTCCAGAATACGCACCGTGTCCGGGATCTGGAAGAAGACCGTGGTATCGCTGCGATCGCCAATGGAGCGCCGCACCATGCTGACAAATTCCGCAGTATCAGGAATATGTTCAAGGGTCATCTTACAGCAGACAAAATCGCCCTGGTAACTTGTGTACTTCTCTGAATAGAAATCCTTGATAAACGTCATGCGATCTTTGGCAGAACTGGTATTGCGCTCACTGATATAGGCCGGGTCAAAGCCAACACCCCGGTTATTGCCCATTTCACAGAGTAGTGTGAGGAATTCCCCTTTACCACAACCAATCTCAATGATATCTTTGTCATGCAAATCATAGCGGGTAATCAGGCGATCAGCCAGCGCGCGATGAAAAGCATTGAATGTGGGTGAGAATCCCTGCGTCTCTTCATATCTGGATGAGTATTCGTGCAGGGTCGGGTCAAAAGCAACATTGGAGATAAACCCGCAGTTGGCACAGAATCCCAGCGCAATCGTCCCTTTAGGGTAGTTGATCGCTTCTTCCCGCGTGTCAAGCAGGAGCACACTGTGAACCGGTACCCGCTCGACCTTGTAAAATACCTGCATGCCTTGCGCATAACAATTAGGACACCGGGAGGCGACAACTTTGGATCTATCGATTGATGTCATCTATCTGCTCCTTAACACTGCACAAGCCGGTATCGCCCGACTAAGATGATACTATTCTTTCTGGGTGGCAGGGTCGTACCGTCTTCAACCGGCGCGTTGGTACCGCGTGGAGGCGGCACGACCTGCTGGTGATCATACGGCACCAACGCGGCGCATTGCACTACACGATCCGGGGCTGCGGGATTGGAACAATAAACTTGCCGCCCCGCCGGCGATACTCTTCCTGCTGCCGCATAATTTCATCGGCGAAATTCCAGGCCAGCAGTAGCACATAGTCGGGTGTATCTTCCAGAAGCCGGGAAGGCGGCACAATCGGGAGCTGGTTACCGCCCATGTAGCGCCCATGCTTGTAGGGATTCAGGTCGGCGACATAGTCAACCAGTTGCGTGTCAATGCCACAGTAGCTCAATAGCGTGGTTGCCTTGGCTGCCGCGCCGTAGGCGGCAATCCGTTTGCCCTGTCCCTTCAGATCATGCAGGATGCTGGTGAGGGCGCGTCGGATGTCCTCAACCCGCTCGGCGAAGTCGCGGTAGTACTCAATTGTGTCCACCTTGCGCGCATGCTCTTCGCGCAGCAGTGCCTTGACTGACTCGCCCACATTCTCACGCGGCTCGATAAACAGCCGCAGCGAACCGCCATGGATGGCCACCCGCCGCACATCGTTCAGATAGAGGTCATGCCGGCGGAAGAGCCGGTCGAGCGCAGTCACTGAGAAGTAGCAGAGATGTTGGTGGTAAATCGTGTCAAATTCGCAATGATCAACCAGGTCAACCACATAGGGTGCTTCGATAACCGCCATGCCCGTCTCTGTTAACAGTGTGCGGATGCCCGTGACAAACCCATTCAGGTCGGGAACATGCGCCAGCACATTATTCGCCAGGAAGAGATCTGCCGCTCGCCCCTCTGCACGGAACTGCTTTGCCAGATCCAGCGTAAAGAACGTGTTCATCGTCGGGATACCGGCCTTCTGGGCGGCCTCAGCCGGTGCTTTGGCCGGGTCAATCCCAAGCACCGGGATACCCTGCTCAACAAAGTTTTTGAGCATATACCCATCGTTGCTGGCAGCTTCGACGACCAGGCTGTCATTGGTAAGTTGCCGACGCTCGATGAGTTCCTGAGCACTTGCACCGAAATGCTGCAGCAGTGACTTTGAAACTGAGGAGAAATAGGGGTACTCCGCATAAAAGAGCACTTCGGGGTCAACCGTTTCGGCAATTTGCACCAGCGCTGAGTCTGGGCAGAAGACCAGGGTCAGTGGTGCAATCAACTCCGGCTCGTTCAGTTGCGCCTGGGTCAGCAGCCGATCCGCCAGGGGGGTTTCACCAAACGGGAGAATAACTTCCAGATTGGGTGAGCCACTGGCCCGGCAGTGTTGCTCCGTTTTATACCACATGTTTATTTCCTTTAATCTTTTCACGACTTACCCGGTCACGAACCTGGAAGGACATTTCGCCTCCGGCAGGGCGGAACTGGACATCCTTTTTCAGAAAAATTTTGCTCTGTGAGCAAAATTTTTCTGAAAAAGATGAAAAACGTACCATGCTGCCGCAGGCGAATCGGGTGTTCATCGGGTCAAACGCCCGGTTTGAATGCCGACCGCGTAAGTCCTGCTTTTATCTGATCCCACTGTCTTGTGCGCAAGTCGTTACCCTGAGCGCTGTCAAGGGGTGGCGGCAGCAGGTACGCAATATTCTACCTGCTGCCGCCGCGCTCAGGGTATCGTTCAGAACGCCACGACTTCCGCGCCTACTGAACGCTGGGAGCAACCAGTGCTTTGACCGCCTCTTTCCAGCGCAGGCCGGCATCAAGCCGGTCGGCACTCAACAGATATTTCAGATGATCGATGCGCTTGTAGCGCGGCCCTTCAAAGTCATCCAGGCTCAAACCGACCTGCTGATATGCGTTGTACAGTTCCTGTGCGCCCTTGCGTGCATCCCACTGTGGTTTAAATTCCGGCAGCACCCGCAAAATCTTGCTGCAATCCACCCGGTAAGTGCGCTTATCAGGGCCGGCATCATCGGCATACTCAACATAACTGCCGGGCACGGTGTCGCGCACAATCTCGGCAATCTCGCGGATGCGATAGTTCTCATCGTTGCGGCCCACGTTGAAGGCTTCATTATGCACCAGATCGCGTGGCGCATGCAACACGGCGATAAAGGCCCGCGAGATGTCTTCAATATGCACGATTGGTCGCCAGGGCGTGCCGTCACTCTTGAGGAAGACCCGGCGTGTGGTGAGGGCCCAGGCCAGCAGATTGTTCAGCACCAGATCAAAGCGCAGGAGTGGAGAGACACCATACGCGGTTGCATTGCGTAGGTAGGTCGGACTAAAGTTGGCGTCGGCGAGCGGAGCTACGTCCTGCTCAACCATTACCTTGGAGTGACCATAGGGCGTGACCGGATTAAACTCGGCGGTTTCGTCGATCATATCATCACCGGCCGCACCATAGGTGCTGCACGAGGAGGAGAAGAGGAAGCGGGGAACGCCGGCCTCTTTTGCCAGGTGCGCCAGCCGCACTGAAGCGCGATGGTTGATCGCATAGGTCAGGTCCGGGTCAAGATTACCCAGCGGGTCATTCGACAAACCTGCGAGATGGATGACGGCATCAAAGCCTTCCACATCCGCAAGTTCGACATCACGAATATCTTTTTGAATATTCGGAATCGGAAGCGGCATTGTGCCGAAGACGCTGCCTGCAAAAATGTTGCTATCCAGCCCGACAACCTCGTGCCCCTCGGCGAGAAGCAAGGGCACCATGACCGTGCCAATGTAGCCGTTGTGACCAGTTACCAGTACGCGCATTTTAATCCTCCCAAACTTTCCAGGGTGCATCACCACTTTGCCAGACCGTTTCCAGTAGCCGCTTATCGCGGAGTGTATCCATACATTGCCAGAATGAGTCATGGCGATATGCCATCAGTTGCCCGTCGCGCGACAGACGCTCCAGGGGTTCACGTTCCCACTGGGTATCATCACCATCGATATAATCAAAGACCGCCGGTTCAAGGACAAAGAATGCACCATTGATCCAGCCCTCGCTCGTCTGTGGCTTCTCGGTGAACTGGGCAACCTGATCGCCCTCAAAGGCCAGATGCCCGAAGCGGGCCGGTGGACGAACCGCCGTTAAGGTTGCCAGTTTGCCATGAGCGCGATGAAATTCCAGTAGTTTGTTTAAATCAATGTTCGACACGCCATCACCCCAGGTCAACATAAATGTCTCGTTCCCAATGTAGCGTGCCAGGCGCTTGATCCGCCCACCCGTGAGCGTTGGAATGCCGGTATCAATCAGTTCAACATTCCAGTCGGGGGTAATGTCGCCGTTGCGCTGGATTTCTCCGGTGCGCAGATTAACGGTCAGGTTATTATTGAGTGAGCAATAATCAACCATGTACTTTTTAATCACCTCGCCTTTGTAGCCAAGGGCAAGCACAAAATCCTTGAAGTCATAATGCGCATAGTGCATCATAATGTGCCAGAGGATTGGTCTTCCGCCTATCTCAACCATCGGCTTTGGTTTAATTTCGGTTTCTTCAGCGAGACGTGTCCCGACACCGCCCGCGAGAATGGCAACTTTCATAGATTACCTCCTGAGATATACCTCTCTTTTACGTGTTGTTGCCCGGCGAGAAATCATTATTCAGCGTTTTGATCGGGAATTGTTAAATGCTGGTTGAGACACATTCGGTTGTTCCCGATCAAAAAGTTCTGTTCTAGTTGTAATAATAAGCGATGAACATTTGATGATGATACAGATGCTTCAAATATTAAATCGTTCATTGGTAATTTCAGCAACTGGTGTGTATTTCCCCGCTGTTTTCTCAATACCATCTGCCGATGAGTTGCATCAGTATGCACGGATGCGGGAGCAGGCTATTGTCTCCGGGACGGGTGTCACCGCACTGCATTCAGGCTATACCGGATAGTCGTTTGATAAAGTTCAGGACATCTTCCCGTTGGAAGCCCTCTGGAGTGTGGAAGCATGGCTCCCGCAAATGTTGCTTCCGCAACTGCTGACGTGGCGCGCGTATCTCCGATCTGCGCTTTATGCGCTTCTTTCTCCCTTGGTTCCCGCCCGATTTTGCTGTATAGTGTGCGCAACACCATGCTGTGCGCGGTGGCCGTCGGTCATAGTCATCAGATGCTGTTGGCGGGTCGCCGGCCCGAATTGTGGTGTATGTAGTGTGTAGATCGAGCAGGGTTCTATGTCTCTGAGTGATACGCATATTGATACGATGATTGGCACGATTCTGATCATTGCTGCGCCCTCCCCCGCAGGTGACCAACTCGCTCGCATGCTCCGTGAACAGGGGTGTGTCATCCGGACCACTTCGTACGGGTCGGCAACGGTGGACGCGGTTGCCCGCACTGCCCCGAATATCATTCTGCTGGGCCTGGGAGCGGCCGACGGCGATGCGGCGGGCTACACCTTTTGCCGGCAGTTGCAGTCCGACATGCGGACCCAGGCGATTCCGGTGATGTTTGTCTGCTCCCAGGCGGCGCCGCTTGACCGGGAACGCATCTTTGCTGCCGGCGGCGCAGACTATCTGGTTGCGCCCTTCCTCCTGGCAGAGGTACAGGCGCGGGTGCAGCCCCGGTTGGCGCTGCGCCGGTTAGAGCGCGAACTGGATCTGCGCGTGCAGGCGCGCACTACCGACATGCTGCAAACGAACCGCGCGCTCCAGGCGGACATCGCCGCGCGGGCGCAGACCGAACGTGCTCTGCGGCGGGTGGAGCGGGCTTTGCGCGCCCTGAGCGCATGTAATACCAGCCTGCTGCACGCCCGTGATGAAGCCGAACTGCTCACCACGATCTGCCAGGTTATGGTTACGCAGGGCGGCTACCGTATGGCCTGGGTTGGCTTTGCCGAGCATGACGCGGATAAGACCGTACGGCCGGTGGCGCATGCAGGCGATGCCCAGGACTATATCAGTTCTTTGCAGATTACCTGGGATACCAGTGAGCGGGGACGGGGACCGACCGGCACGGCGTTACGCACCGGCACGCCCGCCGTTGTCACCAACATCGCAACCGATCCGCAGTATGCGCCCTGGCGGGATGCGGCCCAACGGCATGGCTATGCCTCAAGTATTGCCCTGCCCCTGATCGGTGGTGGGCAGATCCTGGGCGTATTGAACGTCTACGCCGCCGATGCGGATGCCTTTGATCGGGAAGAGGTTGATCTGCTTGATCAACTGGCGGATAATCTGGCATACGGGATGCAGACTCTGCGTGAACGGGCGGCCCACCAGCAGATGACCAGTGCGCTGCATAAACGCGAGGTTGAGTACCAGTCGCTCTTCCGCCATATGCCCAGTGGCGTCGCCTACCATCAGGTGCTCTGTGATGCGCAGAACCGGCCAATTGATCTGCTCTATGTTGATGTCAACGACCTGTTTGAAGAACACGCCGGATTTGCGCGTGCCGATGTACTTGGTCGCCGTGTCACCGAAATCTTTCCCGGCATCACGGCCGCTGAACCTGATCTTATTCACATCTATGGACAGGTAGGGTTGACCGGCGTATGTACCCGGCTGGAATTCTATTTTCCGCCACGCGATAAATGGTTTGCAATTGCGGCCTACAGTCCCCGGCCCGGCTATTGTGTCACTATTTCGGAGGATATCAGCGAGCGAAAACAGACCGAGGCCGTGCTCCGCCAGAGTGAAGCCCGTTACCAGACCGTTATCCAGAACTTTCCGAATGGGGGGATCTTCCTGTTTGATTATGACCTGCGCTATACCTTTGCCGATGGGCAGGGCCTACGTGATGTCGGGTTATCCTCCGATATGCTTGAAGGCAAGACCATCTGGGAGATATTTGATGCGGAAACCGTTACAATCCTCGAACCCCACTATCGCAATGCCCTGGCCGGGCAGAATGCTATGTTTGAGGTGGCCTTCGGCGGGTTCATCTACCAGGTGCATACCCTGCCCATGCGTGACGAGCATGGCAGCATGACGGTGGGCATGGTCATCAGTCAGGATATCACCCGGCACCGCGAACTGGAAGCGGCACTCCGGACAAACCAGGCGCGCATGCAGGCCATGCTGGACAATGCCGCCGCTGGGATTATTGTCCTTGATACGAACGGTCGCTTTCGGGAAGTCAATGACCGCTGGCTCGCAATGACGGGTTATACCGATGCCGAGATGCTGCAGATGATGCCATGGGATATCACCCATCCGGACGATGTTGCCGGCAGTCGCGCACAGTTTATGCGCCTGCTGCGCGGCGAAATTAGAAACTATCGCCTGGAAAAGTGCTATATTCGGAAAGATGGCAGTATGTTCTGGGCCGATCTGGCCGTGACAGTTATTCGCAATATGCAGAACGAAATCGAGATGATTCTAGCAGTGGTGATTGATATCAGTGACCGCAAACAGGCTGAAGAAGCGGTGCGGCAGCTCAATGCCGACCTGGAACAACGGGTGCTTGAACGGACGCACGCGCTTTCGCAGGCCAATGCGGCGCTGCAGGCAGAGATTGCCGAACGCCGGCGCACCGAGGAAGCGCTACGCGAGAGCCGGCGCTTTATCGAGAATGTCGCCAATACCATCCCGGATCTCCTCTATGTCTATGATATTATTACCATGCAGAATATTTATGTGAACCGGGAAATTGCCCTGGTCCTGGGGTACACGCCGGAGCAGATCCATGCCATGGGTACGGCGGTTATTCCGACCCTGCTGCACCCGGATGACCTGGAGTGCGGGACAACCTGGCAGCTCCAGCGGATCGCTGCCGCTGCCGACGGCGAGATCCTGGAACTGGAGTACCGGATGAAGCATGCCGACGGGACATGGCGCCGGTTGGCGGTGCGCGAGACGGTGTTTACGCGTACACCCGACGGTAAACCCGAGCAGATCCTGGGGGTGTCCCAGGATATTACCGAGCGCAAACAGGCCGAAGCGGCGCTGCGCCGCAGCGAAGAGCGCTTTCGGCTCCTGGCCGAGCATGCTCCCGATGTGTTGTATCGCTACCGGCTGGCACCATCCCGTGGCTATGAGTATATCAGCCCGGCAGTTACTGCTATTCTGGGGTATACACCCGAGGAGCACTATGCTGACCCGGACCTGGCATTGAAGATGTCCCATCCCGATACGCTTGGTCTGATACAGACCTTTCACCAGTCGCCTGGCGACTACCGTGAGCCGCTGATCTTCCACTTCATGAGTAAAGCGGGGCGGGATGTGTGGATGGAGCAGCATAGCTGGCCGATCTTTGATGAAGATGCCCGGCTGATTGCCGTCGAAGGCATTGCGCGGAATGTGACCGAGCGCAAACGGGCGGATGAGCAGTTGCGCCGCTACGCCGAGGAGTTGCAGCAGAGCGTTGCCGAGACGCGTCAGTTTGCCTATATTGTCTCGCATGACCTGCGTGCGCCCCTGGTCAATCTCAAGGGTTTTGCCGCCGAACTGCAAATGGCAATGGACGATATTCGCCCGGCCCTTGACCAGGCGCTCACCTGCCTGGATGCGCCCCGCCGACAGGAGCTCCTGACTGCTATCGACGAAGATGTGCCTGAGGCGCTGGGCTTTATCACCTCCTCAGTTGACCGCATGGATCATCTGATCAATGCGTTGCTCAAGCTCTCGCGGCTGGGGCGACGTGAAATCACCCCGGAACTGCTCGATATGCAGGCACTGGTAACCACGACGCTGCAAACGCTGGCGCACCAGATCGAATCGCGCCAGGTAGCGGTGCGTGTGGCTCCGCTACCCACCGTTATGGCCGATCCGACCGCGATGGAGCAGATCCTGGGCAACATCTTGAATAATGCTGTACTCTACCTCGATCCTGCGCGACCCGGACAGATCGATATCGGTGGTGAAAGCGGCAACGAAAACGCCAACATTTATATTCGTGACAACGGTCGGGGGATTACCCCGGAGGATATGGACAAGGTGTTTGCCCCCTTCCGTCGCATCGGCAAGCCGGATGTGGCGGGCGAGGGCATGGGGTTGGCCTATGTGCAGGCGCTGGTCCGCCGGCATGGGGGGCATATCTGGTGCGCGTCTGCGCCGGGGGTGGGCACAACATTTACCATTTCGCTGCCCAATCTTTTACCCGAGGAGTGTTGACACCAATGCAGGCTGTTACTATTCTATTAGTAGAGGACGATCCGGGGCATGCGCGGCTGATCGCCAAGAATTTGCAGCGTGCCAAGATCTCGAACGAGATTATCACACTTACCGATGGACAGCAGGCGCTGGATTATCTGTTTGGTACGGATGCAAACGGCAATCATACGCCAATGCCGTTACTGGTTCTGCTCGATCTCAATCTCCCGGTTATGAGTGGCTACCAGGTGCTGGAACAGATGAAATCACACGAGCGAACCCGGTATATTCCGGTGATTATTCTTACTACAACCGATGATCCCCAGGAGATCCGGCGCTGCTACGAACTGGGATGCAATGTGTATGTGGTCAAGCCGGTTGAGTATACGCAGTTTGCTGAAGCCATCCAGAAACTGGGACTCTTTTTCTCGGTTGTCACCGTTCCTGCTACGAGGTAAGCGTCAATGTCGGAGTTCGCCGGTCTACGTATACTCTACATGGAAGACGACCCCGGAGTGGCGCGGCTGGTTCAGCGCCGGCTCCAGCGTGCCGGGTATGTTGTCGATATTGCGCCTGATGGCGCTGAGGGATTGGCAATGTATGCCGGCGGCTCCTATGCCCTGCTTGCCATTGATCAGAATATGCCCGGCATGTCCGGCCTGGATGTGCTCCGGCACCTGGCGGCGGCGGGGCATGTACTACCTACGATCATGGTGACGGGGGCCGGGAGTGAGCAGACGGCGGTTGAGGCGATGAAACTAGGGGCGAGTGACTATATTGTCAAAGATGTCGCGGGTGGCTACCTCGAACTGTTGCCCCTGGTGATTGAGCGGGCCATGCGCCGGCAGCAACTGCTGGAGGAGAAACAGCAGGCCGAAGCTGCGTTGCGCGAGTCCCACGCGCTGCTGGAACAGCGGGTCGCCGCCCGCACCGCCGAACTGGCGCAGGCCAACCAGGCGCTTCAGGCCGAGATTGCCGAGCGGAAACAGGCCGAGGAGCAGCGCCAACGGCAACTCCGGCATCTCTCGGCACTGCGCCGGATCGATATGGCGATTACGGCCAGCCTGGATCTCAGCCTGACGCTGGGCGTGTTACTCGACCAGGTGACAACCTATCTGCAGGTTGATGCCGCGACGGTCCTGCTGCTCAATCCGCTGACCCACACGCTGCGGTATGTGGCGGATCGCGGCCTGCGTCTGCCTATGAACCGACAGATGACACTTGCGCCGGGCGAAGGTCTGGCCGGTCGGGTTGTCCTGGAACAGCGCATGTTCAGCATCGCCGATCTGCGCCAGGCAGTTGATCTCCCGGAGCAACAAAACCGCTTTAGCCCGGAAGAGTTTGTCGCCTACTACGGCGTCCCGCTGATCGCCCGGGGCCAGGTGCAGGGCGTTCTGGAACTGTTTCACCGCACGCAGTTGACACCGGATCAGGAGTGGTTCGATTTTTTAGAGACGCTGGCGGGTCAGGCGGCGATTGCGATTGATAATGCCGATCTCTTTGACAGCCTGCAGCGGACGCACAATGAACTGATCCTGGCCTATGATGCCACGATTGAAGGCTGGGCGCGCGCGCTGGAACTGCGTGATGCGGATACCGAAGGCCATACGCGCCGGGTAACGGATCTGACCCTGGCGCTGGCGCAACAGATGGGCTTTCGGGATACGGAACTGGTGCATCTGCGTCGGGGGGCCATCCTGCACGATATCGGCAAGCTGGCGATCCCGGATAAAATCCTGCTCAAACCCGGCCCGCTGACGGATGCGGAGTGGTCAATCATGCGCCGGCATCCGGTCTATGCCGCGCAACTGATCACGCCGATTCCCTTCCTGCGGCCCGCCCTGGAGATTCCCCTCTACCACCACGAGAAGTGGGACGGCACGGGCTATCCCTATGGGCTTAAAGCCGAGGGTATTCCTCTGGCAGCGCGGATCTTCGCTGTGATTGATGTCTGGGATGCCCTCTGCTCGGAGCGGCCCTATCATCGCGCCTGGCCGGTGGCGGAGGTCTATGCGCATATTCGGGACCAGGCGGGGTCGCATTTTGATCCGCAAGTTGTTGCAGCGTTTCTCTTCTTGCAAACTGAGAAGCGCAAGTGACAGAGTGTGAGAGTGGTAACAATGTCCGAGTTTGCCGATAAACGCATTCTCTACATGGAAGATGATCCCGCCGCCGCGCGCCTTGTTCAGAAACGTCTGGGACGGGCGGGCTATGTTGTTGAGACTGCCTGTGACGGGGAAGCGGGATTGGCAATGTATGCCGCCGGAGTGTATGCCCTGGTTGCCGTAGACCAGAACATGCCCGGCCTGTCCGGACTGGATGTTATTCGCATCCTGGCGGAACGGGGGGACATGCCCCCGGTGATTGTAATAACGGGTACCGGCAGTGAGCAGATCGCGGTCGCGGCGATGAAGCTGGGCGCAAGCGACTATATCGTCAAGGATGTGGCGGGCGGGTATCTGGAACTGCTGCCCTTAATTATCGAGCGTGCCCTGCAGCAGCATCAGCTTGTTCGAGAGAAAGAGCAGGCCGAAGCGGAACTGCGCCGGTCGTATTCGCTGCTGGAACAGCGGGTAGCGGAGCGTACCGCCGAACTGGCCCATATCAACCAGGCGCTTCAGGCCGAAATCGCCGAGCGCCGGCGGGCCGAAGCGGAACTGCGCATGCAGAAAACGCTGCTGGAGTGCCAGAGCGATGCTTCCATTGACGGTATCCTGGTGGTTGATCCGGATCAGCATGTGCTCTTCTACAACCGGCGCTTTGCCGAGATGTGGCGGATGTCCCCGGAGATGATGCAGCAATCATCATTTGCGACACGCGTTCAGGTGTTGCACGAACAACTGGTCGCCTCCGAAGAGTTTGCTGCCAAGATCCGCTACCTGTATGAACATCCGGAAGCGATCAGTTCGGATGAAATCTACTTTAACGATGGGCGTGTGTATGAACGCTACAGCGCTCCAGTGAAGGGGGTGGATGGTACCAACTATGGGCGGGTCTGGTATGATCGGGACGTTACGGCCATGCGGCAGGCGCAGGTAGCCCTGCAGAAATCTCACAACCTGCTGGAGAAGGTGCTCTCAAGTTTGAACGAAGCCGTCATGGTCGTTAATCCGTTTACCCGGCTGATCGAAGAGTGCAACCGGACCACCGAGACCATGTTCGGCTACAACCGCGCGGAACTGATTGGGCAGGCTACTGACTTTCTACATGTCAACGCGGAGATGTTTGCGATCTTTGGTCGGGCCGCCCTCCAGGCATATGCGGCGCCCGGTGTTTTTACCACCGAGTATCAAATGCGGCATAAGAGCGGCGAGATTTTTCCGACCGAACATGTGATCACGCCCCTGCGTGATGCCGCCGGTCAGGTCATTAATGTCGTTAGTGTGGTGCGCGATATTACCGAGCGCAAGCGCGCCGAGGAGAAACTGAAGCAGCGCAACGAGCAACTCGCCCGGCTCAACCTGATGATCGAGGCCATCAACCAGTCGCTGGCCCTGTCGGAGGTGTTCTCCACCCTGCGCATGATGTTTGCTGAGTATCTGGTTCTTCCGGCCGGGGCGATCTATCTCTATCATAAAGAAACCGATCATATCTCCCTTGAGGAGACCTGGGGCCTGATCGCTGTCCCGGATAAACAGCGCCGCGCGCTTGCCGTCACCATGGCCCACAATCAGCGGGTAATCTGGGAGCAGTCGCCCCTGCGCATGGATAATCTGGACAATACTGCCGTCGCCGCTATGCTGCCGGAAACGCTCTGCGCATCGTCTTGCCGCTACCTGGGTGTGCCGCTGCTGGCGCGGGGGGAAATCCAGGGTGTGGTTGATCTCTTCAGTGCCGACCCGGAAGCCTTTCGGGATGATCATGTAACCTTTCTAGCGATTGTGGGACAGCAGGTTGGCTCAGCCATCCAGCGCGCCCGCCTGTTCAGCCAGGTTCAGTCCGGCCATGAGCGACTGCAAACGCTGTCGCGGCGGCTGGTCGAATTCCAGGAGGCTGAGCGGCGCGCTATCGCCCGCGAACTCCACGACGAAGTCGGCCAGATCCTGACCGGCCTGAGTCTCTCCCTGGAGATGGTCAATCGCCCGCCGCTTGAACAGATCCCATCGCGGCTGGCCCATGCCCGCTCACTGGTTTCCGAACTGCTCCAGCAGGTCCGCGAGATGTCACTCCAGTTGCGCCCGCCCATGCTGGATGATCTGGGACTGTTGCCGACGCTACGCTGGTATTTCGACCGCTACACAACCCAGACGGGTATTCAGGTTGCCTTTAAACACTCCGGGTTGGATCAGCAGCGCTTTGGGAATGATATTGAAATCGCGGTCTACCGGATGGTGCAGGAGGCGTTGACCAATGCGGCGCGCTATGCGGAGACGCACGAAGTTGTGGTGCGCTTCTGGGTTAGCCAGGTTATGATTGGCGTGCAGATTGCCGACGAGGGCCGGGGCTTTGATCCGGTTGCCGCACTTGCGAGTCACACTTCGAGTGGCCTGGCCGGCATGCAGGAGCGGCTGCGATTGCTGGGGGGCGAACTTGCCATTGATGCCGCTCCCGGCCAGGGTAGTTGTCTCGCGGTGGAACTGCCGCTGAAGCGTGAAACGTGAGGCGTGAAATGTGATGAAACCTTTGATTTTTGTGCGAAAGTATTATGAATAACACTAGTGAAAAAGAACCGGGTGAGGTGCGGAAACGGCTCTGGGGTTGCGGGTTGGTCTTGCTGCTCCTGCTGGTTGGGGGGGTTGCCCTGGCCCTGCTGACACTGCGCCAGGATCTGCAGGCGATGCACTACCCGGGTGCCACTGTCAGATCAGAAGATATTACCTACGATTTGCCCGACCGGATCGAGTGGAACTATGCCTATTTCACAACTGATCAATTTCCCGAAGTGCAGAACTGGTACACGACCAGATTTGGCCTGGCAACCACACGGATGACCCCGAATGGCTGCACCCTGCTGCAGGGTGAGTCGCATGTCTGGGCCATTATGCTCCAGCAGACGAATGTCCGGGTCTGCCGGAACTTTACCGGGCAGATCATTACCGTGCAGCGAACGCTGGAACTGCGCTGATGCTCACTCAGGCGGAAGAGACGGTCGCGGTCAGGGGCTCGTGTGCCGGTGGCAGCATGCTGTCAGAGTACCCGGCCTCAGCGGTTACTGGTATCCGCACAATAACTTCCGTGCCGCGGCCGGGTTGGGACCAGATTGACACTTCGCCATTGACCAGTTCAATGCGCTGGGCCATCTCCGCCAGGCCAAAATGACTGCTCCGGGTGAACTCGCTCAGGCGGGCCGGCACCTGAAATCCCTGTCCATTATCCTCCACCATCAGCACAATCTCATCGGTATAGACCTGCAGACTGAGATGAATATGGCTGGCCTGAGCATGCTGCAGGGCGTTTGCCAGCGCTTCCTGCGCTGCCCGAAAGAGATAGCGTGCCAGGATGGAAGGGACGTGGGCTCCCTGCGGGTCTAGATCGCACGAGAGCCGGGGGATCGTCAGGTCGCCCTCGCGCTGTAGCCGCAGCAGGTGCCCTTCAAGCGCCACAACCAGACCCATATCATTCAGGCCTGCCGGTTGCAACCGGGCAATCAGCGATTGCAATATCTTCACCATGTGCAGCGCGTCCCGGCGGGTTTCCCCCAGTGTGCGCGTGATATAGGTACAGATCCGGTCGCTGGAGCGTAGTTCCGCGCAGACCTCCTGCTGGGCCAGTTCAAGCATGTAGTTGCGACCAAGCAGTTGTTGCAACATCGTATCGTGCAGTTCCTGCGCAATTTGCAACCGCTCGGCCTCGATGCGCTGGTCAATGGCGCGCTGGAGTCGGGCAAGCTCTTCCTCGGCGCGGACACGCGCGGTAATATCAATCGACACCCCGATAACCCCCTGGATCTCCCCGCTCTGATGACGGAGCGGAGCATAGCGTGTCTCAAGGACGGCATCTCGCAGATAGACCCGTGTGCTAAACTCCTCACCCTGGATCGCGCGCTGCACATTGGTCGTAACCTGGGGATAGATCGACTGCCAATCGTAGATCGACTGCCCGACCAACGTTTTCATGTCATAGTCAAACATTCGAGTACCCTGACCTTCGGCCAGCGTCAGCACGCCATCCTGGTCAAAGGCAAAGAGAATCAGCGGAAAGTTGTTAATGACCAGGCGCAGGCGCTGTTTGATCTCAACCAGCGCCTGCGCCTGCTCACGGGTTGCCGGCAGTGCCCGGCGCGAAGCGTGCTGCTCATCGATAATCGTGCGCTGGAACTGGTGATTAAAGCCGGTGGCAAGTGCTCCCAGCAGGCGGGACAGGCGCGGCAGCAGGAAGACAAGCTGATCGGCAGGCAGATCGGCAGTAAACATATGGAGCAGCAGCGCCTGCGTTTTGCCGAGAGTCTCCGGCTGAAGATAGTGAAATTTTGCCAGTTCTTCCCCGATTGTCTGGGCTGCATGCTCATCAACCGGCTCTGTCACCAGTATGCTGGTAAACTGATCCAGCAATGCGTTGAAGCGGGCTATCGCTGTAGCTGTATCATGTGTTCCGGATCCCGTCTGTAAAACAGTATCACTCCAGATATCGGCAATGCATTCATGGCGGCTGCGAAGTGTAGAGAAGAGCTCTCCTGGTTGCCACTCGTTCATAGGTACCCTGATACTTACTACTATCTACTTATGCTCACGGCTTACGTCCAACCCCGGCAAAGTTGCATGCCCGCTCCGGCTCATTCAGGAAGATTTCTTTGGATGTCTGGGATCGCCATTGGGGAACGTAAACCAGTCCCGGCTCAACCAGTTCCAGACCGGCAAAGAAGGTTGCAATCTCTTGATGCGACCGTGCGCGTATCGGCAGCGCAGCACGATTATAGATATCTTCAAATTTGGTCATGATATTTGCAGGGACTTTTTCCTGGGCATTCGTGTAATGCGCAATCGCTATATAACTACCCGATACCAGCGCATCGCGGACCATCCTTACGGCATGATAGGCTTTTGCATCATCGGTAATAAATTGGAGCACAGCAATGAACATCACCCCGATTGGCCGGGTAAAGTCGAGCAACTGTCGCACATCCGGGTTGTTCAGGATGATTTCCGGGTAGTGCGCATCTGCCTGAAGTGCCAGCGCATTCGGATTGTCTTTGAGCAGGATTTTACTATGTTCTACCGCTACCGGGTCGATATCAATGTAGACGACCCGTGCATCCGGGTTAGCCTCCTGCGCCATCGTATGTACATTCCCCACAGTTGGTAGCCCTGATCCGATATCCAGAAACTGGTCAATTCCCTGCTCTAGCATACACGCTACTGACCGCCGCAGAAAGGCCCGGTTGGCCAGAGCAATCTGCTTCACATCGGGATAAAACGCCGGCATCTGCTCGGCAGCCTGCTGATCAACCTCAAAGGAGTGAAATCCCCCCAGACAGTAGTCATACATCCGGGCGGCATTCGGCTTGTCAACCGGTACCAGATCAGCGATATCATCCGGATGAACAAAGTCTTCCATATCCATACGTTGAACGCTCCTCGCGCCTATGTCACAAACTATGTCACAAACTATGTCGGCAACTGGTGTATAAGCGACCATGAACAGATTTTGCCTGTACAGACCGGGACAGACCTGACGAGACATAACGGATAGCAAACAAGTTAAAAGGAACCTGACACAACAGGAAGTGCTACGAACCGTTTTTCGCTAAAGTATGCACTGTTGAGTATAGCACACCTTTGGGTTAAATTCCACCCATGTCCGGTGGATATTCCAGCGTATATCATCGTCGCACTAAAACGGACATGTAGGGCATTCTGAAGCCATACGGATCAACCGCGAGGGTCATTCCGATCTACGCTTTTCTCCCACAATTCTCAGCGTGGTAACATGGGCAATCAGGGGGTGGTCTACTCGCTGCGGGGGCGGTTTCTTCCGGCAGGGACAGGCTTCTGCGTGTTCGCAGTATGTTCTAGTATCGGAAATGCCTCTCTGGGCAGAGACGGAGATACGGCTGTGCATGCGGGTGAAGACCAGGATGGCTCCTGCGTATGCGGCACGTAGCGCCGGTTTCAGGTGGTTGTACTGATCCGAAACCGCTTAAAGCCGGCACTACGGACGCTACTGCCGTGGATGGTCAACTTTTCATAAAATCTGGTGAAATAGCAATCCTAAATTGGTTGTAACTGATACGACCTACGCGGTCGGTTCCAGATCAGGTGTTCATCTGGATAAGCGCCCCGCTTCGCCTCCGGCCGGGCGGAAGACTCCATGCTTTTGCACAAAAAATTGGCACAAAGTGCCAATTTTTTGTGCAAAAGGTAAAACAGTACCATGCTGCCGCAGGCGAAACTGGCGTTCAGGTCTGACACCTGGCCGGAATTGGCGGCACCGCATAACTCGTGTTAATAATGCGCGTTACGCGGTGTGTGTTCAAACTGGACGTTTGACGGATGGAAGACCGATTCGCCGGCGGCAGCATGGTACATTTTCTATTCTTTGTGCCAAAAATGTGGCTCGGAGCGCCACATTTTTGGCACAAAGGATGTCTCATTCCGCCCGGCCGGAGGCGAATCGGTGCGTCGGCGTAGACCACCGCGTAACTCCTGTTGATAATGCGCAGGTAGGACCGGTTATGGCATCACCCGTCCATACTCAATCGCGGTGCAGCGGTTCATCACGACATCCAGACCGGCGGCTTCCGCGCGTGCGGCCGCCTCCGCGTGCATAATCCCCAGTTGCATCCAGATAACCTGCGCGCCAATGGCGATAGCATCTTCGACAATCTCGGGCACATACTCCGAGCGACGAAAAATATCGACGATATCCACCGGAACATCAACATCGCGCAGGCGGGCGTAGGGTTGTTCACCCAGCACCGGCCCTTGCAACGTGGGATTCACCGGGATAATGCGGTGTCCCTCGCGTTGCAGGAAGCGCGCCACGCTGTGTGAGGCACGGTTGGACCGGTCGCTTAACCCCACAACGGCAATCGTGCCTTTGCGCGTAAACATATCGCGGATTTCACTATCAGAGAGCATAGATGATCTCCTGAATATTCATCAACTACTAGAGAACACAGAACAAAGAAACCCGGAACAAAACGTCTCGAGTGCTCTGTTATCGAACAATCGGTTTGTTCTTTGTCCGGTGTTTGTCTGTTCTTGCTATATACATTACGGGCACATTGATCCGGCAGGAAATTTCGCCTCCGGCAGGATGAAATAGACTGTCTTTTTTACCCGATTCACGCAGTGGGCGTTCAACTGCAGCAGATGGTATTCATTTGATCGCTTCCGCCCTGCCGGCGCGGAACCGGCTCAACCGGAGGGCGTGTGCGTCAGCGTCGTCAGGATCTCCAGCATATACTGTTCCAACTCCTGTGTTATGGCAATTTCCGCTTGCCCCAGCCCGATCTGGCGGGTTTCTTCAAAAAACCAGCGGATCATTGCCGCCTGGTGTTCAGTCGTAACGCCGCTCCGGGGGAGCACACCAACAGCCCAGCGTAGCTCCTGCTCGGCCAGAGTGGGCAAGCCAAACAGCAGGATCGCCCGCACCAGTTCATACATGCGTTCGGACGCAACTGTGGAGAGCCGCGCCTCAACCGATGTAGCCACCTCCACGCGGAGGGTATGTACCAGTTCGGGAAAGGCCAGCAGCAGCCGGCTTGTCACGCGCGCACAGATACGGGTACGCTGCGTAGCGAGTTGTTCGACCAGATGTTCTGCGGCTACAGGATCCACAGTTTGTCCTTTTATCACAGCATCGGTTGCTGCGTGTGCCAGTTGGTCACACGCTGGTATGCATCGCCGACCCGCAGCAGGGTCGCCTCGTCGAAGAATTTGCCCAGGAGTTGCATACCAACCGGCAGCCCTTCGCTAAAACCGCAGGGCAGCGCTAACCCCGGTACGCCCGCCAGGTTACTCGTCAGCGTAAACACGTCACTCAGGTACATCGCCAGCGGATTATCGATCTTCTGGCCGATGGCGAAGGCCACCGAGGGCGAGGTAGGCGTAACCAGCAGATCGACATTGGCAAACGCGGCTTCAAAGTCACGGCGGATCAGCGTGCGTACCTGCTGCGCGCGGCGGTAGTAGGCATCATAGTAGCCGGCTGAGAGCGTGTAGGTGCCCAGCATGATCCGGCGGCGGACCTCCGGGCCAAACCACTGCCCCCGCGTCTGTTCGATCTGTTCCCACATGCCGCCCCCTGCGGCGCGCGGACCATAGCGGATGCCATCGTAGCGAGCCAGGTTTGCGCCGGCCTCGGCGGGCGCGATAATGTAGTAGGTCGGCAGGGCATAGCGCGTATGCGGCAGCGAAACATCAACCAGTTCGGCTCCCAGGTCACGGAGCGCCGCAATCGCTTCGCGCGTGATCTGCTCGACACCGGCATCCATCCCCTCGACAAAGTATTCCTGGGGGACGCCGATCCGTAGCCCGCGAATATCACCCGTCAGCGCTGCGCTGTAGTCGGGGACCGCCTGGGGCGTGCTGGTGCCGTCCAGCGGATCAGGCCCGGCGATTGTCTGCAACATCAGAGCCACATCCGCGACCGTGCGCGCCATCGGGCCGATCTGGTCCAGCGATGAACCATACGCCACCAATCCATAGCGGCTGACCCGTCCATAGGTAGGCTTGATCCCGCAGATGCCGCACAGCGCCGCCGGCTGGCGAATACTGCCGCCGGTATCGGTGCCCAGGCTACCCAGCGCCTCACCCGCCGCAATTGCCGCCGCGCTGCCGCCGCTACTCCCGCCGGGGACGCGTGCCGGATCCCACGGGTTACGGCAGAGCGCATAGCCGCTGTTCTCATTACTCGATCCCATGCCGAACTCATCACAGTTGGTTTTACCCAGCAACACCGCTCCGGCATGCCGCAGGCGGGTGATAACGGTGGCATCGTAGGGCGGCACAAAGGTTTCCAGGATGCGCGAGGCACAGGTGGTGCGGATGCCCTTCGTGGCGATCAGATCTTTTATTGCGACGGGAATACCCAGCAGCGGCGCAGATCCGGCTGCCCCAGCACTTCCCCGGCGCGCATCGGCGGCGCGGGCCTGCTCCAGGGCCAGTTCAGCGGTAACGGTGAGAAATGCCTGCAACTGCGGTTCGAGCGTGTTGATCCGTTCCAGGCATGCCTCCGTCAAAGCAACGGAGGAGATATCGCCGGCATCCAGCGCAGCGCGGGCTTCGGCAATTGTCAGGGTATGTAGATCACTCATAGCAGCCTTTACATTTCAACTGAGCTTGGTGGCAGTGGACGACAGCGCCCGGATAAAACCAGATGTTTACCGGGTGGGTCTGGATGTTACGTTCATTGCCGGGTAGGGAGTGGTCGGTCCTCTAGTCTATTGTACCATTGTTTGCCCGTCGTAATCAAGAAAACCCTTAGTTTGTCTCCGCCGTACGACCGAACCATGCTTCCCGCCTGCGGCCGATGGCGGCCGGCCCAGGTACTGCTAAACTTATGCTAACAAATGGAATACAAGATGTGTGCAACGGGCATCTGCAACTTACTCTGCATCATCTGCGATACCTCCTGCTTCCTCACCGTTGCTCCCCGGCTTCCCCACGGCTGCTATCCGGCAGCCGTTTCTGCCATGATCTACGCTGTAGGCGTTTCACCCTGCCGGAGCCGAAAGACCCCCGCACATAGCGGACTGCATCTGTCCTGATTTTTGGGTAGCGGACGGATATGTGCGTAGACAAAACTATAACATTTTCGCAACCTGGGTCTGAAGCACTTGCAAAAAGTCCCCTGAGAGGAGTATGCTATAACATAGTTTCCTGAGATAACTTGAGTGGACACGCAACGTGATCCGTTCCTGGCTGAAACAGACAGGAGGAGTTTGTGACATCATCAGATAACCCGGCATCAACCAACAGTCCTGCGGAGCGTGAGCGTGAGTTGCTGGTACGTGAGTTGGAAGAGGCCCATACGATGAATCGCGGGTTGTTGCGCCAACTGAAGAAGGCCCAGACTGCTGCCGAAGAAGCGGCGCGCGCCCACGCCAAAATGGTTGTCACGTTGACCGAAACCATGCGTGAGAATACGGCGCTGACCATTGAGCGGGATATGTGGCGCGACCGGGCCCTGAAAGCCGGGGTTGAAATGGATGCCCCCTCTCCGGTTGATCTGGGGGCGCTGGTAGGTGCTATTACTGAGGACGAAGCGAATGTGATTCGGAAGGCCATGGCGCGGTTGCATCACCCGGATGCGGGCGGTGATATGGAGCGGATGAAAGCCTGGAATGCTGCGCTTGATCGGATTGAGCGCCGCCGGTAGCATCCGGCAACAAACGAATATGGCATAGGCGACAGGGCGCTGCCGGGCAAGCATGTCAGTCTGTTGCCATCAGTGTATATCCATGGCTTGAAATAAAGAACAACGCCGCTATGATTGTTCTTTGACGCGAAGTTCCTTCGCAAATATGCGGGAGTGTAGTAAAATGACTCTATACCGGTTGACAGGACTCGGACGCCTGTTGCCGGACCGGACAAATAGAACCGGATATTGGGGTAACAAGCTGCGGAATGATTTACACAGGGTAGGGTGTGCAAAAGCAGGGCGTAAACAGATCTATATCAGCCCGGGCCGGGTAACTCCATTTGCACAGAAGTTGAACCAGCGTAAATCTGTGCAAGCCATTGACAGGTACTGTGCATTGTGGTATATTATTTTACGAGCTTTTAAGATTTTCAGAGCTTTCGCGCAATCACGTTTGCTCTTTCACGATCAATGATAGCAATCATCTGACACACGTCCTACTATAGAGCTTATGCACAATAAGCACGAAACCGCATCAGAATGCGCTAAACACCACCAGGTAAGGTTGTCTTTTTAGCCCATTGGGAAGCCACATCCGCTTATTGTGCATAGACTCTTATGCAGTAGAATTAGGAAGGAACTTTCATGACGCGCCTGTACGTGCCGGCCACAGTAGGGGCAGAGGTTGCGCACCTGCTGAACAAAGCGTTGCGCGATAATCCTCCACCTGTCGCTAAAAGTTTGATTTTGACACCGAATGGAAAAACGTCCCGGCGGATCGGCTCCTATCTGCTTGATCTGGGCTATGTTACTCCCTGGCAACTGGTGTTAGCCCTGGCGGAACAGCGTCAGGTAGCTCGGGAGCATAGGCGATGCAAACTTGGTGATATTCTGGTGCGCAAAGGGTTTGTGAATACGCAGGTACTCGTAGCGGTGCTGCTGGTCCAGATGATTGATCGGCTGTTTGACCAGACTTGCGCATCGCAGCGCTTTCTGGGAGAAGATCTGATCGTGCGGGGTGTGCTCTCGCCGGCCCAACTTGCCCCGGCACTCGAGTTGCAAACCTGGCTACGCCAGCGCAATATGCAGGTTCGTCTGGGCGATCTTCTGGTCCGGCAGGGCGCGGTAGACCATCAGATGCTCGGCATTGTACTTCAAACCAGCATGACCTCTGAGGTTGTGTTCGCTTAACAGGCCATATTGCTGTTGCCAGGCAGACACTGCCGGACATTGCAAAAAGCCGGGGCTCATGTGTTCACGCCGCTGTGCTTCACGCCTCCCGTGCCGTCCCATCCTCACTGTCGGCAAAGCGTTGGCGAAAGCCCTCCGGAATCCGCGTCGGGCAGCGTGCCTGATAGTTAAAAAAGACAATGCCGGTTTTAGCGCGGGCAACCTCTTTGCCCGTGACCTTGTTCGTCAAACGGTAGCAGATATCGCATCCGTAGGAAACAAAGTCCGTCAGGGCAATCTCTACGACCAGAGTATCACCGGGGAACCCCTCCGATTTGTAAACAATCACCGCATCAGATAGGACAATACCACGCCCCTCGATATCGAGTTCGGTATAGCCATACATACACAGAAACCGTACCCGGGCCTCATGGATCAGCGTGAGTACGGCATCGTTTCCCATATGCCCGCCATAATTGATAAAGTTGATGTAGACCGGAAGCTCTGTCGTAAAGATAAAGCGCTCCGGCAATTCCAGTGTCACCCGCGCCATAAATGTCTCCCACTTCCACCTGTAGCCTGATCGCGCCAAGTGTAGCCGGAGATGCCCAATTTTGCAACCGCCGGCGTCAGCATCGCTGCCGACTCCAAAACGCTGATGTCGGTGGCATGCAAAAATCCCAGGTGCAGACCTGGGATCTTCGTGGTATCATCCGTATCGCTTGTGCCTGCCTGTGTTAGTCGCCCTTGCTATAGTCGGCCTCGAGTTCGCGCAACTTCTCGGCATACTCGCGGCGCTTCAGAATGCGGAAGATGTAGAAAGCCGCCCCGACCGGGATGAGCGAGCCCGGCCAGATCCAGACCTCCGCGTGGGCCATAACACTCAGCATAAAGACAAGTGTAAATCCGATGACAAACACCAGCCCAGCCGCAATATAGACCTCAAAGCGCGTAGCGTTGAGATAGCACTCATCGCGGGGGCTGAAGCGCATACGTTGAGCCATAGCTGATCTCCTTGCAGGTTTTACAAACTCCACTGTGCTTGTATCTATCGTAGCATGTCTAACGCTGTGACGCTAGAGGCAAAATCTTTGCATTACCTGTCAAAAGGGCGTGCTTTTTGCACAACGGTCCTGCACAGCACGGGCTCACCCCGTTACCGTGTCACTGCGCCGGCCGGTTCGGGCACCTCCGTGCTGCCGCAACTGCGTATCCGCCAGCACCTGCGCATAAATCGCCTCGATCTGGCGGGCGGCACGCTCCCAGGAGAACTCGGTGACAGCGCGGGCGCGGGCGGCACTACTCAACCGGGAAGCCAGTGCGGGGTCTTCCAGAACCAGCGCCAGTTTGTCGGCCAGATCGTTCGCGTTGCCTAGTTGTGCATAAATACCTGCGTCGGCCAGGATCTCGCGGCTCACGGGTGTATCAAATGTCACCACCGGCAGCCCCATCGCCATGTAGTTACTGATCTTCCCGCTGCCTTCCGTCAGGCTCATCTTGGGGGCAACGGCCACATCACCCAGTGTCAGGTAGGAGTGTGCATCCTTGTAGAAGATCCGCCCCGGTAGCGTCACCCGGTCGCCAATGCCCAGCGCCTCGGCATAGGCACGGTAGCCGGCCGGGTCCGGGTAGCCCATTACCAGGAAATGCAGATCAGGCGTCCGGGGAAGCAGCCGTTGGGCCGCCTCCAGCAGCAAATTGGTGCCCTGGTAGGGTGCCAGCAACCCCAGGTAAACAACAATTCGCCGGTTCTCGGGAATGCCCAGTTGGGCCAGGAGTTGCCGGCGCTGCGCAGCCCAGGCTGCCGGGTTATCCGGTGGACGGAAGCGCTCGGTGTTGACGCTGTCGATCACGGTATGCAACCGCTGGTCGGCAACCGCCTGCTGTTGGCGCAGCAGCGCGGCGGCATTATGCGTCGAGGTCATCACTGCGTCGGCGTGCCGGTTGATCTGCTGCTCCAGGGCGGCAAGCGGGCGGTAGAGCGGGCTGGTTAGTGTCAAAAAGCCATGATCGATCATCTCACTCGTCAGGCTGCCCTGGTAGTCGAATACCAGCGGCACGCGCAGCATCCGCTTGAGCACCGCGCCAATCAGCGCGCCCTCGTGCAGATGCGCGTGGATCAGATCAGGGCGCAGCGCCAGCGCTACCCGCAGGCTGCGCCACGAGAGCGCACCATCGAGGTAGAGTTTGTGGCGGGATGAGCCAACCATCGCGCGCTTTACCCAGGGCACATCCCAGGAGCGGCGAATGTCCATCCCCGGCATATCATCGCCGTTGTGGTAGGTCGTAAGCACCAGGCGATGTCCCAGGCTTTGTAGCGCCTTCAACTCCTCCCAGATCCGCACATGACAGCCATAGTCAGCAAAGAAGCTGGTTGGTGCAATCATCAAAATAGTGTAAGGCATACGTGGCCTCGTCTACTCAGCTTGATCGTCCGTCGGTGGGCGTGTAATCGTAGCAGGGGGAACAACATACCGACCCTGGCTTTCTATCGTCTATCGTTATCCTCAAGCGGATGCATTGTACTCCAGGCCTGGTGAGGATGCAATTCAACCCGCCTGATAGCCGGCTTAGACGGCATGCGGCGCGTTTTCAGGGAGATCTGCCGACGAACCGGTACGGCAGAGCAGGCGGCCGCGCGCTGTTCTGCCAGAGCCGATCTGTCACACATCATTTGGTCTAAAATTATATGAAATGGATATAGTTGCGCTGTGTACTTTTTGCGTAAAAACTGCTATAATAGACAAACTTGAGATATAAAATTCATATCCAGGTGCGATATTGCGTCAGGTTCGGGCCAGGTGTCTCTCAGCCTCCTCTGGTATCCTCAAGCATTCTGAAGCGTGTGTCCAATCAGCACGCCGGCCCGGCATAACCCGACCGGTATCCTGGTACCCGCAACGGTACCATTCCTTCCCAGGTGAATGAAGCGTCTGCTGACCTATTGACCATCGGTGCTGGAGTAGCGGCAGGCTGCTGTATGAACAAGAGATGTGCAATGCAAAATTATGACCAGGTGTTGAGGACGCTCGGATTTGGCATTGGGGTTATGCTGGCGGTGAGCCTGGTCTCTACCGGGATTATCAAGCTTGGATCACCGGTGGTATTCTGTATTGGTGCGCTGGTCCTACTCTGCGGTGGTCTCCTGATGATGATTGCACTGGAACAGGGGCAGTAAGCACTGCCTAGATGAGTTTCCTGTCATCTTCCGGATAGTTGGCCGCATACTTATCGTCATTCAGTCGTGGTATACTTCCTGATAATACGGCAATGTTTCCCGTGTTGTGCAAACGATAAACTATGGCACAGCTCTTGCGACCACGGGTGTGCCGGGCATGCCTGGAACACAGCCCTTTTGCTGAAGAGCTACTGAGTGCAGACAATCACGCCCTTCAGTTGAAGATGCAACGCGGTGATCAAGGAGTGCTGGTGTGAGAGGAAGAAAACGACAAGACGAGTGGGAAGATGATTGGGATGACGAGTGGGCGGATGATTGGGAAGAAAATGCTGCGCCCAAGTCACCTATCCAACGATTTACGGACTGGACTGGTTTGTCCGGTCTGTTTGCCAAAAAGCGGTCGGTGGAAGATGATGACGAATTTGATCCGGATGATGATCCGGACGAAAGATCAAACTCGCGTGTTCAGGGTTTTGCCGACTGGGGCCGCCTCTACTGGCAACGTATGCTGGCAATTGTCTTTTTTGCAATTGGCCTGATTCTTATACTCCGGCTGGCGGTGCTCAGCATTTAAGATACAACCCGGTCTGATCGCCTGCCACCAGTGCCCCGGTATAGTCTCCGGGGCGTTTTGCTGTTTGTTATTATCATGGTACCACCCTGCCGGAGGCAAAATGCTCTTTCGGATCAGGGACCACGTAACGCGTGTTTATGTTCGCACTGGCCGTTTCGCTCTATTCGCTCATCTCGCGGCCTTCGTGGTCCAGACCTCACCGCGTAACGCGTGTTATTTCATTGATCGCGCAGCTTCGCCAAACGTATGTACTGATGCTATACTATAGCATGGAACAAACGCACGTCCCAAAGTGTGGCACAGGAGTAGATCCATGGCAGAAACCGATCACCCGCTCAAGCGCTTGATGGCACTGGCAGCAGTAGACTTTGCGGCCTGGTTGCTCGGTCAGCCGGTCCGCAGTGTCACGACCCGACCGGGCGAGTTGACTGCGCTGCCCGACCCGATTGATACCGACCAGGTGTTCTTTGTGACCCTGGAGGATGGACGGGAAGTCATCCTGCATAGCGAGTTTCAGGGGCCGGGCAGCAACAAGCCGATGCCGCTGCGCATGCTGGAGTATGGCACCCGCCTGGCGTTGACCTATCGGGATTTGACCATTCACAGTGTGGTGCTGTATCTGGGCGGTGCGGGCGCACGGGATACCGGGCAGCATGCGCGGTATGATCTGCACGGTCAGGAACGGCTGTCCTGGCGGTATGATGTTATTCGGCTCTGGCAACTGGAGGCCGAGGCGCTACTGGCACTGGACCGCCCCGCGCTGCTGGCGCTGATTGGGCAGACCCGCATCCGGCAGCCGGACCAGACGATACCACAGGCGATTGCCCAGATTGTGCAGGGCACCAGCGGCGAACAGCGCGAGCGCCTGCTGGCGGAATTGCTCTTATTGTGTACCGATGAGGAGATAGCGACCATGGCGGAACAGATTATCACCCAGGATTACGGTTTACCCGAAACCCCGATGATGCGCAAACTGCGTGAGCAGGGGCGCGCAGAAGGTCGGGAAGAAGGTCGGGAAGAAGGTCGGGAAGAAGGTCGAGAAGAAGGTCGAGAAGAGGGCCGGGAAGAGGGCCGGGCGGCGGAACGGATTGCGTTACTTGTGCGGCAGCTTGCCCGGCGGTGTGGTCCGCTGGATGCTGCTACAACAGCCCGAGTACAGCAATTGGACGCGGTGCGCCTGCTGGACCTGGCGGATGCCCTACTGGACTTCAGCAGCGCGGACGACCTGGAGCAATGGCTCACTACCCATGCGCCGTCCGATCCAGCGTAACATAGACCGAGGCAGCGATGGCGGAACAGATTATCACCCAGGATTACGGTTTGCCCGAAACCCCGATGATGCGCAAACTGCGTGAGCAGGGGTGAAAGAGGGGCGAAAAGAGGGGCGAATTGCGTTACTTGTGCGGCAGCTTGCCCGGCGGTGTGGTCCGCCGGATGCTGCTACAACAGCCCGGGTACAGCACCTGGACGCGGCCCGCCTGCTGGACCTGGCGGATGCCCTGCTGGACTTCAGCAGCGCGGATGACCTGGAAGCGTGGCTTACCACCTATGCACTATTTTCAAGTTGAATGCCCACTGTGTAACCCAGAAAAATGAAAGGAGTAACGAAACCAGCGATGAGTAGACATCAGGAAGAAGCGTCGTCAGCACAGCCGCGTGCGGTGCTCTGGGATATGGATGGAACACTGCTCGACTCGCGCGAGTATCACTGGTTGTCCTGGCGGGATGCCCTCGCCGCTGAGAACTACGAGTTGACCTACGACCAGTTTATCGCCACGTTCGGCCAGCGGAATGATGCCATCCTGCGCGGCTATTTTGGGGAAGATTTATCCGACAGTGAAGTGACCCGCATCAGTGATGCCAAAGAGACAGGCTATCGAGATTTGGTGCGGACCCGGGGTATCGAATTGCTGCCCGGCGTCGCGCAGTGGCTCGAGCGCCTACAACAGGATGGTTGGCGGCAGGCAATAGCCTCATCCGCGCCGCGCAAGAATGTCGAGACCATTGTCGAGGTGCTTGAACTTCAGAATGTTTTTACGGCCATGGTTACAGCCGAGGATGTAGAGCATGGCAAACCGGCACCGGATGTCTTTCTGACGGCTGCCGAGAGGTTGGCCGTTCCACCCGCCCGCTGCATCGTGGTTGAAGACGCGCCCGCCGGCGTGGAAGCGGCCCACCGCGCCGGGATGTGTGCAATCGGGGTACGCTCCTCACAGGATAATCTTGAGGCTGATCGGGTGGTGCAGCGGTTGGACGAACTACCCGATGATGTGTTTGATCACTTGCTCAACGCATGAGCAAAACACAGGACGATTGGGGCGACACCGCTGTCGCCCGATTGTTCCGCCGTGTACCCATTCAAACGAATGCTGTGTCCCGATCAAGCTGATGGATCAGCGCCTCAAACAGGTCACTCTCGGTGACAATGCCTACTACTTCATTCGATGTCGGATCAACGACCGGCAGTCCGCCGATTTTGTGTTCGCGCATCAGCAGAGCCGCCTCGCGTAGTCCGGTCTCTGGTGTCACCGCAAGCGGGTACCAGGTCATTACCTCGTACACTTTGATCTGACGGAGCAAGTTGGTGATATCTGCCGGATCAAATCCGGCCGGCTTAAGTAGATCGACTCCGCGAATATCCCCCAGTGTAATAATGCCGCGTAACTCCCCTGTATCAACCACGACCGGCAACCGCCGGATGTCATGTTCATACATCAGCGCCAGCGCCGTGCTCACCGGGGCGGCCAGGTTAATCGTAACAGCAGGAGCATACATCCAGAAACGAATCTCCTGATCGGGAGAAACTGCCAGGTACGCTACTGAAGAACCATTACTTGCGCGCATAACAATCCTCCTGGAAAAGCTCTGGGGTGAGCATATGCTCCACGAATCACAATCCGGGTCGTGTGGGGGACACGGGATCTCCGACAGTACAACTCCCGGTATGCGATGAATACCCCTGATCATGCCATACATACAGGGTGCTGTGAGAGAAACGTTTGCTACCCGGTGTGGTCATCCGACTACTGAACTGCGTGCATTGTTTCCCCGGAACCTTCGCGCCATTGGCATTGTTCTGATATTTACTTTCATATCTCGTTTTGCTACTGTAAGAAGCCAGAATAGCTTTCTGACACATTTATGGATATAACGCAGAATGAGAGCAGGACCATGCAATCGGCATCAGTATCACCTGATGAGGACATACGCCTCGCAGCACTAGACAGGTTGCACCTTCTTGATACCCCGGCGGAAGAGCGTTTTGACCGGATTACGCGAACGGCTGTGCATGGATTTCATGTTCCCATTGCCTTGATCAGCCTCATTGATGCAAACCGCCAGTGGTTTAAGTCTTGCCAGGGTCTGTCTACTAAGGAAACGCCACGCAGTATTTCATTTTGTGCGCATGCGATTATGGGTGATGATGTTCTGGTCGTTCCGGATACGCAGCTTGATCCCCGCTTTGTGGATAATCCGCTGGTGACCGGTGAACCCGGCATACGCTTCTATGCGGGACATCCGCTGGTTGCCCCGGATGGCAGTAAAGTTGGCACCCTCTGCATTATCGACCGGCATCCGCGCACCATGAACGAAGCGGATCTGCAGGCATTCCGCGATCTGGCGGCCTGGGCCCAGATTGAGTTGAGTGTCATCTCCACCCTGGAGCACGAACTTGGCACTCACCGCCGGCAGAATGAAGAGGCCCGGCACTTTTTTGCCCTGGCTCTAGATCTGTTTTGCATTGCCGGTTTTGATGGCTATTTTAAACGGCTCAATCCTGCCTGGAGCAAAACATTGGGCTTCACCGAGGAGGAACTGCTCGCGCACCCCTTTCTGAACTTTGTGCATCCCGATGATCAGGCAGATACGCTTGAAGCTGCTGCACAACTTATTGCCGGAACACAGGTAGCTTCGTTTGAAAATCGCTATTGTTGTAAAGATGGCACATACCGCCGGCTTTTGTGGAATGCAACAGCGCTGCCTGACCAACAACTTATCTATGCGGTTGCCTATGATATTACAAAACAGAAACAAACCGCGGAGGCGCTATGGGCCAGCGAAGCGCGTTACCGTTCAGTGATTGACCATATTCAAGAAGTGATCTTCCAGACCGATGCTGTGGGCCGCTGGACTTTGCTTAATCCGGCATGGACCGAGATGACAGGGTTTTCGCTTGAGGAGAGCATTGGGCGTAATTTCCTGGATTTTGTCTATCCCAATGATTGGCAGTCCAACATTGAACTCTTTCAAACACTGGCGGCGGGTGACAGTGAGTATTGCCGCCACGAAGTGCGATATCTAACCAGGAGTGGTAGCTTTCGCTGGTTCGAGGTTTATGCCCGGCTGGCCCTGGATGCTGATGGGAAAATTGTTGGGACGGCCGGCACCCTGAATGATATCTCCGAGCGCAAGCACACCGAGGCAGCCCTGCAACGGCGTGATGCGATCCTGGAAGCGGTCAGTTTTGCTGCTAAACTCTTTCTGACAACGGATAGCTGGGAAGAGTATATTCAGGAGGTGCTGGAACGGCTGGGGCATGCCGCCGACGTGAGTCGGGTCTATATTTTCGAGAACCACTTCGATCAGCATAATACGCTGCTGGTGAGCCAGCGGTTTGAGTGGACCGCAGACGGCATTGTGCCACAGATTGATAATCCCGAACTGCAAAATCTGCCCTATCGCGAGGTTGGCTTTGCTCGCTGGGTTGATATGTTGAGTAAGGGTGAGTTGATCTACGGCCATGTGCGCACCTTCCCGTCCGACGAACAGGAAATATTGGCTTCGCAAGATATTCTCTCTCTGGTCGTCGTACCAATCTTTGTCGGGTCCGTCTGGTGGGGCATTATCGGGTTTGATCAGTGTCAGAATGAGCATGACTGGTCGGCCACCGAGGTGGATGCCCTGAAGACGGCGACCAGCACGCTTGGCGCAGCTATTCAGCGCGAGTGGGCACAGGCGGCTTTGCGTAGCAGCGAGACCACGAACCGTGCCCTGCTCAACGCTATTCCCGACATGATGTTTCGCATTAGTTATAACGGGTTTTTCCTGGATTATAAATCTGCTCGGGAAGAAGAATTGTTGGTGTCACCCACCGAGTTTATTGGCCGGCAGGTGTTCGATATTCTCCCACCAACATTAGCACAGCAGTTGATGCAGGCGATAGTGCAGGCATTGCAAACGAATACAGTTCAGATCTTTGAGTATCAGGTGGCAATGCAGGAGTGCCCCCAGGACTATGAGGCACGCATTGTCGTAAGTGGTGCTGCCGAAACGCTGGCGATTGTCCGTAATATCACCGAGCGCAAAAAGATGGAGCGGATGAAGAATGAGTTTATCTCGACCGTCAGCCATGAGTTACGCACACCGCTGACATCAATTCGTGGGTCGCTTGGTCTAATCACTGGCGGAGTGGCCGGGGAACTGCCGTCCCGGGTCCGCACCATGGTCGATATTGCCTATAAAAACAGTGAGCGTCTGGTCCGCCTGATCAATGATATCCTGGATATTGAGAAGATTGCCTCGGGCAAGATGGTCTTTGATCTCAAGCCTGTGGAACTTATGTCCCTGATTGAACAGGTAGTTGAGGCTAACCGGGCCTATGCTGCCGAATTTGGGGTTATGCTGATGTTGGAACAGCACCTGTCAGATATTGTCATCAATACTGATGGCGACCGCTTGACGCAGGTTCTGACCAATCTGCTCTCGAATGCGGCAAAGTTCTCGCCACATGATGATACGGTTATTATCACCGTTGCGCGGCAGGAACATGCCATCCGGGTTGCCATCACCGACCATGGGCCGGGTATCGCCGAAGCGTTTCGGGACCAGATCTTCCAGAAATTTGCGCAGGCCGACTCCTCCGATACGCGTCAGAAGTCGGGCACCGGGCTTGGTCTCAGTATTAGTAAGGCGATCATCGAACGCCTGGGTGGGACAATCGGGTTTGAAACCAACCTGGGCACCGGTACCACCTTCTACTTTGACCTGCCCCAATGGTCCGAAATTATGCCCCCCATGATCGATCAGACGCAGGCCGTCCTGCCAACGCGGGTGCTTATCTGCGAGGATGATCAGGATGTTGCCCTCCTCCTGCAATTGCTGCTCAAGCAGAGCGGATTTATTGCCGATACTGCCGGTAATGCAACCCAGGCAAAGCAGTTGCTGGCACAGAATACCTATGTGGCAATGGTGCTCGATCTCATTCTGCCCGACCAGGATGGAGTATCCCTCATTCGTGAACTGCGCCAGGATGCGCAACTGCGCTGCCTGCCGATTGTGGTTGTCTCAGCCCGGGCGCAGGAAGGCCGCAACGAGGTCAATGGCGGAGCCTTTGGCGTGATCGACTGGCTGGATAAACCGGTCAATCAAGATCGGCTGACATCCGCCATCAATGAGGCCGTCCAGCAGCATATCCATGGACGGCTCCGTATTCTGCATATCGAGGATGATCCTGATGTGGTGCAATTTGTGGCAATGGTGTTACAGCCGGTCGCTGATGTACAGGCAGCCATGACCCTGCAAGCGGCCCGGCAGTGGCTGACACGGGAGACATTTGACCTGATCCTGCTCGATATTGGGCTGCCCGATGGGTCGGGGCTGGAGTTATTAACCTGTTTGAATCAGCAGCCGACACCACCCACGCCTATTGTCATTTTTTCAGCTCAGGAGGTCGATATGGAGACAGCGCATCAGGTTGCCGCAGTGCTGATTAAATCGCGTACCTCCAACGAAAATCTACGTGACACTATCGTATCACTAGCACCGTTATCTCTCGCTCATCAGAATGAAGAACATGAAATACCAGGAATGGAGTAGCAGCATGACACTCACAGCATTGAACCGGGTGCTCTTGGTCGAAGATGATCTGGATATTCAGTCCGTTGCCCAGCTTGCGCTGGAGGCGGTCGGTGGCTTTGTCGTTGAGATTTGCAGTTCCGGGAGCGAAGCGTTGGATACTGCACCTAAATTCTGCCCGGATCTGGTTATCCTTGATGTTATGATGCCGGGGATGAATGGACCGAGTACGCTTCGGGCACTACGGGAATTGCCCGATATGGTTGAAACGCCGGTAATTTTTATGACGGCCAAGGCTCAACGGCATGAAGTCGAACACTATCTCGAATTGGGCGCGCTGGGTGTCATTACCAAGCCGTTCGATCCGATGACCCTTCCGGCGACTATCACTAGTATATGGAGTCAACACTATGCCGCCTGATACAACATATTCGGTACAGGATCAACTGGATGAACTGCGCCAGGCCTACATAACTGGATTGAGCGCGCGCGTCGATCAGCTTACGTCCGTCTGGAACACACTTTTACAAGAAGAATGGAATGCCACCGCACTTAACACCATGCTGCAATTGATTCATAAACTGGCTGGTTCTGGAGCTACCTTTGGCTTTACTTCACTCAGCAATACGGCGCATACCATCGAACGCTACTTGCTGGATATTCAGGAACGGAACGACCCGCTCACATCTGAGGAGTACACGCAAATCAGCGCGCTGATGGAGGTTGTGTGCATGGTAGCGAAAGATCCGACGCAGCATGCCTCTACTCTGGCCTGGAAACCATATCTTACCCTCAACCAGCATTTCTCCGGAGCACACGGTCGCCTGGTCTATCTGGTTGAAGATGATCTGCTATTAGCCCGAGAATTGGCGCTAGAGCTTGAGCAATCTGGTTACACAGTGCATATATTTGCGCATCCGCGTGAACTTGAGCAGGTAGTCTACGAAACCCCGCCATCCGTCATCGTAATGGACATTATGTTTGCCGAGGATCGCTTCGCGGGTATTACCGGGATTGCCCAGATCCGGCAGTTTCGTGAGGTGACGATTCCGGTGTTGTTTATCTCGGCGCGGAATGATCTGCCGGCACGTCTGCATGCCGTACGGGTGGGTGGCGTAGCCTACTTTACCAAACCAATCAATGTACCGCGATTGATTGAACAGCTTGATCAATTAACGGTATCGCCCAAGCCGGAACCGTATCGGGTGCTTATTGTTGATGATGATCAGGTGCTGGCGGAATATTATGCATTGACATTGCAGCAGCACGATATAGTAGCAAAAATCATTACCGACCCGTTGGAAGTTATGGCCGGACTGGTTGATTTCCAACCTGACCTGATTCTGATGGATCTGTATATGCCGGACTGGAACGGCCTGGAGTTGGCCGCAGTTATCCGCCAGCAGCAGACATTCGTAGGCGTTCCGATTGTGTTTCTCTCAACGGAAATCAACCTGGATAAGCAACTGGCAGCGATCAAACTGGGCGGGGATGATTTTCTGACGAAACCAATTCAGCCTGAGCGGCTGATTGCCGCGATCATAGCGCGGGTGCAGCGGTCGCGTACCCTGCAATCCTATATGATGCGCGACGGTTTGACCGGGTTGCTCAATCGTACCACGATGAAGGATCTGCTCAGCACGGAAGTAGCGCGCGCACAGCGTCATGCCACCCCGCTGACTCTGGCGATGCTGGACATTGATAACTTTAAACAGGTCAATGATACTCTGGGGCATACCGCCGGCGACTGGGTGTTGAAAAAGCTGGCCCGGTTGCTGCAACAACGCTTGCGTGCAACCGACATTATCGGGCGTTATGGCGGTGACGAGTTTGCTGTTATCTTACCAAACACGGATGCCCTGGTTGCCAGGTCGATCTTTGAAGAGATCTGCCAGGGTTTTGCGCATGTTCAGCAGCAGGATGACAGCACGACTATCCCCATTACATGCAGTTGTGGTATTGCTGCTTTCTCGGATGACCATGACCCGAACAGCCTCAACGAGGCCGCAGATAGTGCCCTGTACGGAGCGAAACGCGCCGGGCGTAACCGGGTCGTGTCGGCAGAAGCGCAGGAGCAGAGTATGCCGACGTAGGACATGGCATAGGTATAGAGACGTGGGGGGCGCAGCATGCTGCAATGCTGCGCTCTACGGTGGCGGGTTATGGCGGCGCTCAACAACCACAACCAGGGCAATTCCCAGGATAAAAACACCAACCGCCGGCAACAGGCTCCGGCTGAGGCTGAAGACCAGCAGTGCCGCCAGCAATGGCAGCAGCGCGCGTACCAGGCCACCCTGCCCTTCTAGTTGGTACGGCTTGAGATCGGGGCGTTTGGGCGTATCCCCCGCCGCCGGGTAGTAGGTCGTAACCGACTCGCCCACATAGTCGCCCTCAAAGGCTCCCGGCGGCAGCATTGCGCCGGGTACTGGTTGTGTACGTACTTCTTCCCGGTAGGCGGTTTGCCAGTTGTAGCCCGGTTGCGTTTTGGCGTTGAACAGGTGAAACGCGGCCCGCTGCAGGTAGGCCGGATGGCCGGCACTCAACGTCGTCAGCTTTCCTATGTCGTCCGAGGTAAACTGCACATCGGTTCCATCCAGATAAGCATCGATCAGCAGTCGTATTTCGGAGGGGGTAATCGCGCCCATATTCAGGGTCGCAAACGGCTCGCTCAAGAGGGGCACCGGGCTACGCATGGTGACAACCAGCCGGAGACAGGCATTGCGTGCCGTGGTCTGGCATTCGCGGCCGGTCTGGCGGGCCATGCGGGCCAGGCTCTCCAGCAGATGTTCGCCCCAACCCGCCTCAATCGCAACCCCGGCCTGATCCAGGCAGAGCAGCAGCGGTTGATCCGCCTCCAGCAGGGCAATTTCAAGCGCGGTATGGTTGTTGCCCCGGCTGCTCAGCGCGCGAATGATCAGTTCATAAGTGGCTGCGGCGTCGGGTAGCACGCTCAGGTCAACATAAAATGCCCGCAGGTCGGGATCATCCAGGTTGACAGCGGCGGACTGGACGATATGCGTGAGCAGCGACGATTTGCCGATACCGGGAGGACCGGCGATCAGGACCGGCAGATACTTCTCCAGTCGGTCAAAGACCAGCGAGAGTTCCCGCCAGCGCCCCGTAAAGCGGGAGGGCTCGGTAATCCGTCCCCGCTCGGTGAAGGGGTTGGCAACGTATGCGCGTTCTACTGAAGATACCATCGTTCAATATTCCAGAAATAGATCGGCGATGCGAGATCCACCGGCCCGTCGAGAGTTGTCACCCGTTTGTTGAGCGCAACCGGCAAGCGGTCAGCCCAGAGATAGAGATAGGGCAGTGTATTGGCTACACGCGCCTGGGTCTGCTCATACGCGGCGATGCGTTCATCCAGGTTATAGAGTTGCCGCGCGGCGGGCGAATGGTTGTCGTACACCCGGTCGCTAAAGCCGATAAAGTTACGCGTGATGCGCGTATCGGCGGTGCCGACATTGATCTGGCTGGAGTGGAAGAGCGAGAAATCGTCCGGGTCGTAGTAGGCGTAATCGGGGAAGTTGGGATCACCCGCGCCATTCATCCAACTGCCCAGCAGCAGATCAAAGTCATAGGGCGGCGCATACTTGGCAAGCAAGACCGTATTGAAATCAACCCGCTCGACGTTGATGTCAATGCCGATGCTGGCGGCAGTCTCGGCAATCCGTTCGGCCGCTGCTACCCGGCGCGGATCATCACCGCGCACAAACAACGCGCCGGTCAGAGGTACGCCATTGCGTTCACGAATGGTTCCGCCGGGGGGCAAAATCCAGCCCACCTCGGTCAGCAGGTCGCGCGCGCCCGGCAGATCAGCGCCGGCGGCCACCGGCGGCGTCAGATCGGCCCACGAGCCGGGTACGGCGCTGTTCGTGATCGGTATGCCCTGTCCGTTGGTGACAACCTCAACCAGGCGTGGCACATCGACAGCGCGGGTCAGCGCCTGCCGCACTTCGAGTTCCGCAAAGGGCCGCCCGTCGCGCAGATTGAAGGCCAGAAAGTAGAAGCCATTCTCCGGGTAGGAATCGAGGCGAACATTGTCGAATGCCTCGGCGGAACGGTGCGCACTCCAGGGCAGTTCGGCCAGCAGCAGATCCTCGTCCTGAAGTGCTTCCAGCGTAATGTCGCTATCGGGTGCAACCACAAAGGCGACCCGTTCCAGCAGCGGTGTTCCATGATGATATGCCTCATGGCGGGTCAGCACCATCGATTGTTCCGGCTCACGGCTGTCCAGTTGGAACGGTCCCGTGCCAACCGGCACCGTCCAGAAGTCGATACTGTTCAGATCGCGTCCCTCCAGCATGTGGCGGGGTAGAATGGGTAGGGTAAGTTCGGCCAGCAGCGGCGCATAGCGTTCACTCAACTGCAGCACCACGGTCTGCTCATCGGGCGTGGTGACATTCTCGATCCGCTGCAAGTCGGCCAGCAGCGCGGTACGGGTGTAGGGCAGCGAGCGCAGGCTGTTGAGCGTGAAGCGCACATCATCGGCCCCAAAGGGTTGCCCATCGTGCCAGCTTACATCGCTACGCAGCGTGAAGGTCAGCACGCGCCCATCCAGCGAGGACTCCCAGTCCGCCGCCAGGTCCGGTTGCGGGCGCAGTTCCGCATCGAGGCGCATCAGCCCACTGTAGAGCATCTGCGAAACCTGCTCTTCGGCGCGTGAGCGTGGCTGCCACGGGCGCAGGTCGGTAACATCTTGCGCCATGCGCATGGTCAGCGCGCCCCCACGCGGCAGCGGGGTTGCGCTGGGTGCGGGAACCGGAGTCGGCGGTAATATCGTTGGTGTCGGCTCGCTGGTGGCAACAACATTGCACCCGACCAGGAGCACGATCATCATCAGCGCCGCCGGAACACTGATCCAGATGAAACGTGGAATAGATAGTATGTTCATAGGAGTCCTATTATACCTCATGCCATGGCACGCTGTCAGATGCAGGACGTACACGGTCACTGACCTGCAGGGGAATGTCACTTCCCAGCAGGGTGGGAGAAACTATCTTTTTCACAAAAATGTTGCACGAAGTGCAACATTTTTGTGAAAAAGATAAAGAAGTACCATGCTGCCGCAGGCGAAAGCCACATTCTGGTTTGGTATCAAATCGGAACAGGCCGCACCGCGTAACGCGTGTCATACCAATTTGACTTCCAAACGGCAACCATCAGACCAACCACGAAGCACACGAAGGAACACGAAGGAACACGAACGGCTGGATCGTGGGTACGATCGGGGTATCCATCAGGTGTACTGGTTACGCTCTTTGTGACCTTCGTGGTTTTTTTGCATGTTTGACGGCAGATTGGTATCAGCTAGTGATCGCAACCCATTTTCCGATTGAATCGTCTATCAGATAGATTTACAATTGTGCCGGTAGACGCCCTACGTCGAAAGGAAGTTGCACAATGGGGTTCACCCGCTTTTTTCAGAACTGGCGGCAGCGCGAGGTTGTGACGGTGCTGGGGTTGGGGTTCCTGATGCTGATCCTGTGGCGCATACCGCTGTTTGGTCTGCTCTTTTACCCCTTTCAACTGTTTAACACGTTTGTCCACGAGTTGAGTCATGGTCTGGCGGCGATTGTCACGGGTGGCGGGTTCAACCGCTTTGTCGTCCGCCCCGATCTCTCCGGGACGGCCTGGTCTGTGGGTGGTATTCAGTGGATTATCGTCAGCGCGGGCTATATCGGCAGTGCGCTCTTTGGCGGCATCCTGACGATCCTGGCAGCCTGGGGCACGCCGGCGCGGAGTGTGCTGTTCTGGCTGGGTGTTGCGCTAGGGTTGCTCTGTCTGCTGTTTGTCCGCAATCTCTTTGGCATTGTATCCGGGTTTGGGCTGGCTGCCGGACTGATGCTGGCCGGGCGGCGGCTGGGGCCACTCTGGGCCGACGGGTTGCTGCTCTTGCTGGCAGTACAGGCGATGCTCAACTCGCTCGACAGTATGTTTGACCTGGTCGGGTTTTCGCTGGCCCTGGGCAGTCCGCGCACCGATGCGCAGATTATGCAGGGTTCAACCGGCATCCCGGCGATCTTCTGGGCGCTGCTCTGGACGACGATTTCGGTTGTGATCCTGGTCTGGGCGCTGCGCCTGGCCTACTATCGCGTGCCCGAACCGGTTGCCCGACAGCGTGCCGGAAGGTAACTCCCTCTCAGGTAGGAGATCCGCTCCGCTGCAATACCCAGGACAATCCGTACCTTGGGCGATGCTGTCTGCGCGCCACTGTGGTATGCTGATGCAACACACTATACCAGAACCAGCGTAGAATGGCGCGATGAGCGCGTGATGATAATAAATAGAGATCGATTATCAAGTTGGAGGTTTTGATGAAACGCAGGTTGTATCTTCTCCCGGTCTGGCTGCTGCTAATGCTGATTGGCGTGACTGCCCTGCCAGTAGCTCCGGTTGCCGCGGCGAGCGGTACGGCGACGCCGCCGGTTGCCCCGCCGGGAACGCTCTTTACCTTTACGGCCGAGGGTTTTATTCCCCGTGAACGGGTAGACGCCTGGGTGACCATGCCCGACGCTACGCCGGTGACGCCTTCTATCGGGCGGTATGTAGCCGATGATGCCGGCCGGGTAAGCTGGTCCTGGACCGCGCCCGGGAATGCAGTGAATGGCACCTGGGTCATGTCGGCGATTGGAGTTGATAGCGATCTGCGGATCGGCATCCCCTTTGAGATCCGGGGCACCCCGGTCGAGCCGCCGCCGCCGCCCCAGAACGTGACACCGACGAGTGGCCCGCGTGGGACGACATTTATCTTTGTGGCGGGCGGTTTCGAGCCGGGTGAGCAGGTCGGTCCCTGGCTGACTCGCCCGGATGGATCGACAATGAGCCTACCGGATGAGGCGCAGGCCGTCAATCTCTACGCCGATCCTACCGGGTTTGTAAACTGGAACTGGACGGCTCCCGCCGATGCGCCGACAGGGAACTGGGCATCCCAGGCGCGGGGCATTTCGAGTAATCGTCTGATCAGCATCCCCTTCCAGATCCAGGAGCCGGGCGCGCCGCCTCCGACTGAGAGCGTAACGCCGACCAGTGGCCCGCCGGGGACGGTTTTTACCTTTACAGCGGGTGGTTTTATCCCCGGCGAAGAAGTGGGCAGTTGGCTCAACCCGCCGGGTGGCGGCAACCAGGATGCCACCAGTTATCTGGTTGCCGATAAGACCACGGGCATGGTCACATGGACCTGGACGGCGCCCGCCGATGCTGCGGGTGGTCGCTGGCGGATGATTGCAAAAGGTGATACCAGCGGGCGTGAGGTCGTCTTTACCTTTGATGTTCTCAGCGCGCCGGCCGGTCCACCGCCGGAGCAATTGCAAAATGTCACGCCGACGAATGGTCTGCCCGGCACCGAGTTCTTCTTCTATGCCGAGGGTTTCACGCCGTTCGAGTCGATCCACTACTGGGTGATCAACCCGGAAGGTTTGCCTGATCCAAACTCGAAGCAGGAGGAAGCCAGTGGTGAGGGGATTGCCGAGTGGAGTTGGGACTCGCCCAATGATGCGATGCCGGGTGAGTGGATGATGACGGTGCGCGGTGGCGTTAGCCGGACGGAGTATCAGATCTCGTTTACGATCAACCGACCGGACTATGTGCCCCCCGAAACCGGCGTGGTACCGACCGTGGGTAGTCCCGGTACAGAGTTCACCTTCGCGGCCACGGGATACAACGGCTCAGAATATCTCTCCTGGTGGCTGGAGGGGCCGAACAACTCCTTCATTGATGGCACCATCCGCGAAGTGAAGTCCAACAGCGACGGCTACGCCCGCTGGCAGTGGGTCGCGCCGGATGATATTCTCGCCGGGCAGTGGCGGCTGTTTGCCAAGGGAGTTGACAGCTTCCATCTGCAAGTCATCGAGTTTAGTATTGTGCGCGACACGCCGCCGCCGCAGGGTCCGCGCAGCGGGGTGACGCCCTCCTCCGGACCGCCGGGTACCACCTTCCAGTTCTTTGCCGAGGGCTACCTGCACGACGAGGTCGTGGGCTACTGGCTCAATGATCCCGACGGCGAAGTGGTCCGGGTAGATAAAGAGGTGCTGGCGAGTGAAGAGGGCATTATCCAGTGGAACTGGACTGCGCCCGCCGATGCCAAATCCGGCCAGTGGCAGATGATTGCCCGCAGTACCGGGTTACGTTATAACCGGGGCGTAAGTAAGAATGACGTAATGCACGTTATTCCGTTCTGGGTTGAATAACCGGGTAGGATAACTGATCGGCAATGATGACTGGGCGATAGGTGAGGTGGAGCGAGGCCATTGCATCCTGTCGCCCGGTTTTGCTTTACGGAACGGACGGATGTTCGAGAAGAGAGGAGAACCACGATGACCTACCGCATTTTGCTGCTGCCGCTGCTGCTGCTATTCTTGATCAGCGCCTGCACACCCCAACCACCCACCTCGGTTGTTCCCACTGCTTCGCCCACGACAACACGCGGATTGACACCTACCCGCGACACGCAGACAACCGTGACACCGCTGCAGGCCGCCACACCCGCGCCAGTTGTCTCGATTGGCCCGATTGAGCCGATCAATGTGATGATCCCGGCCAGCTTTACCGGCTCGGCGACGGGTAGTTTTGCCGTTTTCGAGCCGCCGCCGGTGCAGGATGCGGCTCAGGTAGCGGCTCCCGCAATTGCGCCCGATCTGAGCAATGTTGAGCTGACAGTCCTGCTGACGCCTGAACAGCGCGAACGGATTGCGCAGAACGGGTTTGTGGTCAGTCCCGACAAGACACGCGAGTTTTATGAACTCTACGAGCGGGCCCGCTATGATGGTATTCCGGCTTTTGTCACCTCCGACTCGCTGCTGCATGTCTACCATCTCCTCTTCGACAAGGTGTTGCGGCATGCCGAAACCGAGTTTTTTATTCCCATGCTGACCCGGCTTGATCTGGCGCTGCTGGAGGCCTCGGTAGCCCAGTATGAAGAACTGGCCGGTACTCCCTGGGCCGAGGCTGCCCGCCGGAACGCGGCTTACTTCGCCGTTGCGGTGAAAATTCTCAACCCGAACTGGCCTATCCCGGAGGGGTTGCGCGACCTGGCCGAGCCGGATCTCGCCGGCATCGCGGCGCACGATCAGATCGGTCCCTCGGCGATCTTCCCGGCCTACTCGCGTGGCGAAGACTGGAGCCAGTATGTGCCGCGCGGCCACTACACCAAAAGCGCGGAATTGGAGCGCTATTTTGTGGCGATGATGTGGCATGGGCGTATGACCTTCCGCGCCACGGATGTCACCGAGACGCAGCAGGCCGCTCTGCTGACGCTGGCTTTTCAGCAGGCGACTGTGGCCGGCAGTGGAGAACCCGCCGAGGTGGTCTGGTCGGGGATTTACGAGCCGACGGTCTTCTTCGTCGGGCGTAGCGACGATCTGACGCCGCAGGAGTATCGCCTGGCGTTGGAAAGCGCCTATGGCGAAGTTACTACCCCGCAGGAACTGCTGGACGATGCGAAATTCGCGCGCTTCCGCACAGCGGTAGCCGAACTGCGTCCCCCGCAGATTCTGGGCATGGTTATTGATCCGGATGCACCGGATGTGGAAGCGGAAACTCAGGGGCTGCGCTTGATGGGCCGGCGCTTTGTGCCGGATGCCTTTGTCTTCGGCAAACTGATCGCGGACGAGGTTCCCAGACGGATGCTGCCAAAGTCGCTCGACTTCTTTGCCGCCATCGGCTCCGAGCGGGCACTGCAGCACCTGGCGGAACTGGGCGAGACCGAATACCCCAACTACCAGCAAAACATGGATGAACTGCGCGCTACATTTGCCGCCTATGACGAGGACATCTGGACGCAGAACCTCTACTGGTCCTGGATCTACAGCCTGCGTCCGCTGCTTGTGCCGGTTGAGGCCGGCTACCCGCAGTTTATGCAGTCGGCGGCCTGGCAGGACAAGCAACTGACCACGGCGCTGGGCTCCTGGACGGAGCTAAAGCGTGATACCATCCTCTATGCCAAGCAGGTCTATGCCGAGGGCGGCGCGGGCACGGCGCCGGTGCCGGCACCGCCAAAGGGCTATGTTGAGCCGGTACCACAGCTCTATGCGCGGGTGGCAGCGCTGGCGCAGATGACCATTGACGGGCTGGCGCGTCGCGGGCTGTTGAGCGAACCGGACGAGCACGCGCTGACGCAGATGGTCGCTATTGCCCGCCGGCTTCAGATGCTGGCCGAAAAGGAGTTGCGCGGCGAGCCGCTGACCGAGCAGGAGTATGACTTTATCCGCTTCTATGGGCGGGAACTGGAAGGATTGACCTTTGCAGCGGCCGATGAAGATGGCGGCACGGTAGACGAGGCCGCCGTGATCGCCGATATTGCAACCGATCCGAACGGCGGGCGGGTGCTGGAGAATGGAGTCGGGCGGGTCTTCGATATCTATGTTGTTGCGCCGATTGAGGGCCGCCTGGTGTTGACCAGAGGTGGTGTCTTTGCCCACTACGAGTTTGTCCAGCCGCTGAGCAACCGGCTGACTGATGAAGCCTGGCGTGAGATGTTGGCCGCCGGGGAAGCGCCACCCCTGGCCGACTGGACCGGCAGCTTCATGGTTGCCGAGCGGATGGAACAGACGCTGGCCGAGACGATCCGGGCATTCAACAAGAGCCTGGCCGAGGCGTTCTGGTACCGCGATGTCGGCTATGTTGAGTCATATCTGAGCGGGGCCGAACTGGAGGATACGCGCGCCTATATTAACCAGCTTCAGGTGCAGAACCAGTTTGTCGGTGCGCAGCAACTCAACCTGCATTTTCTCTCGTTTGATTTTCAGGATGCTAACCATGCGACCGTCGCTGTGCGCGAGCGCTGGACGGATACGCTCTACCAGGGGGATTACTTTCAGTCTGATCCGCCGGTCGTTGGTGTGCGTCCACCGTACGAAACCGTTGTCACCTACACGCTAGAGCGACAGCCCGACCAGAACTGGCAGATTACGCGCATTGTGCTCAATCCCGATCCACCGGAATGGGAACAGCCGTAGGAGAGCGGAGAACTAAGAACCAGGAACTGAGAACCGAGAAACCGTCTGAAAAGACCATCGTCGTTGCCATTGTACGTCACGCTTCCAGTGTAACGCCCCTGCCGTTACTGGATATAAAATATTCAGGAGTCCCGGCTTTAGCCGGTGGCTGCCTGCCGGGGCAGCGGCATACTGCCGGGAAAGCCTGATCCGGCTGAAGCCGGGACTCCTGAAGATCGATATCTGGATTAAGAACGCAAACTTCATAAGTCGGAACGCCGGTCCAGCGATGGAAGGATTGAAATTCAATGTTGAAGGACTGAAGAATGAGGATTGAGAACTGCGGATAGTGTTTCCTGCTTCTCAGTCCTTCTTTTTGTTTTCTGGATCAAAAGATGAAGCATGTTTCTCGTATATTTTTGTGCTGTTGTATAGTTGTTCTGGCCGGGTGTACTCGGGTGGCGCAGCCGCCGGTCACGGCTGCCCCATCTCCCACATCTCCCGTTGTTGCTGGGCAGTGGCACGCGCTCTACACCCGCCCGGGTTGGCAGGGTGGTGCGGCACTGGATCTGCGGGCAGTGGGGGATATCATGCTGGGGCGCTTTGTCGCCCGGAGTGCGGAACAGCGCGGGTATGCCTATCCCTTTGCGCAGGTGCAGCCGCTGCTGGATGGCGATCTGACCCTCGGCAACCTGGAGAGCCCGCTGACCGACCGGGATGCGCCCCTGCGTCCCGGTCCCTATCGGCTGCCCGCACCAACGGCCTTTGCCGCACCGCTCCGGATGGCCGGCTTTGATGCGCTGGCGCTGGCGAATAACCATGCGCTGGATCTGGGTGTGCCCGGGTTGCAGGATGCCGTTCAGACGTTAACCCAAAACCAGATGCTGCCGCTGGGCGTGGGACCGGATGGGGTGACGGCACGTGCGCCGGTGATCACCACCACCGGCGGGCTGCGGGTTGCGCTGCTGGCCTTCAACGACGTTGCCGACCCGGAAGACCAGCCCGATGAGGCGACAACCTGGGGCCGCGCCTGGCTTGACACTGCTGCCCTCGCTGCGGTGCGGCAGGCCCACGATCAGGCTGACCTGGTGCTGATACTGGTTCACTGGGGGCACGAATACGTGGCACAGCCGGCGGCGCGGCAGCACGCCTGGGCGCATAAGCTGGTGGGTGCGGGGGCGGATCTGGTCATCGGGGCGCATCCGCATGTGCTTCAGCCGGTTGAAATGATCAAGGTGGATGGACACAGCGGTTTTGTGGCCTACTCACTTGGCAACTTTATCTTTGACCAGGAAGATCGCCCGGAGACCAGTACCGGCGCGGTGTTGCGGGTGCTGCTCGCTGCCGATGGTGTGGTCCGGGTAGAGGTTGCGCCGGTGGCAATCGTTGGGGGACAGCCGCAACCGCTCCCGCTGCACAGCCCGCAGGCGCAGGCGGCGCTCACCGCATTGAACGGCAAGCCGGCAGCCAGTGCCGAAACCTCGGATTCGCTCCAGGCGTGGGATTGGGATGGTACAACGGCGCACCCGGTGGAAGTGCCCCCGGATATGCCGCTGCCGGTGCGGCCCCAACAGTTACAGGCAGACCTGCGCGGCGATGGGCAACCCCTGCGGGTGACGCTGGACAGCGCGGGCGTGGTCGAGGTGCGCGACGGCGCAACAGCGGATGCTCCGCTGGTCTGGCGCAATGAGGAGGTCAACTGGCGTGTCACCCGGATGGCCATGGGCGACCCGAACGATGACGGGCGGATCGAACTGTTGCTGCTGCTCTGGAAGCCGGATGCCGCCGGGGTTTTACGCTCACACCCGTTTCTGCTGGGCTGGCGCGGCGGGCGCTACCGCATCATCTGGGGCGGCTCGGCGACGGCGGTACCAATGCAAGATCTGGCGGTTGCCGATCTAAATGGCGATCGATGGCACGAACTGGTGGTGCTGGAGGGTGGCCGCGCTCCCGGCGATCCGGCGGAGGCGGTCTCGATCTGGCGCTGGTTTGGCTGGGGCTTCCAACAGGAGTGGCGCGCGGCGGGAACGTGGAGTGAACTGGCGCTGGTGGATGTGACGGGGGATGGGATGCCGGAGGTTATCGCTGGTGCCGGAACTACTCCTCAAAATGGTACACCACCTCGTCAAAACTAGCTGCCGGGAACATAAACAGCAGTCGCAGCGTGGCCGGGCCGGAGTTGACCAGGCGATGGCCGGCATTCGGCGCGATATAGATCGTCGCACCGGGGCCAACCGGCGAGATCTGCCGGTCGATCTCCAGCGTCCCGGTACCCTCCAGGATGTAGTAACTCTCCTGTAGGGCGTGGTGGTGGCGCAGCAGGCGGGCACCGGGCGGGATCTCCATCAGGCCCAGCGTCATGCCGCTGGTGGGTGTGCGGTTCCGGGTGAGCAGCAGTTTCCAGCGCACCGCGCTCCGGGCGCAAATGTCCGGGTCGGACCAGCTTTCCCAGGCCGTATCATCGGGATTGACGATGCTGCTCGCTTCTGGTTGCACAGCTCTCCCTGTTCGTGTTACTCCGCTTCCCCGGTATTCTCCGCGATCCAGCTCAGGTAGCCGGGCAGACCACCCTGGATCGGCACCTGCACAATTTCGGGCAGGTCGTAGCTGTGATGCTGTGACAGGAATGCTTCGATCTGGGGGTAGAGGCTGCTGCGGGTTTTGATCAGCAGGAGCAGTTCCGGGTCATGGTTGACCTGATTATTCCAGAAGTAGTAGCTGGTGATATTGGTGATCTGCACGCACGCGGCGAGACGGTTCTCAACCAGGCCGGCAGCCAGTGTATCGGCCTCCTCCTGACTGCCGGCGGTAGTTAACATAATGCAGTATGTCTGATCCTGAGCCATGCTCTATCTCCTCCCAGTATGCCTGGTAGCGGTTTCTTCGGCCACCGGCATGGTACCGCAAGGTGGACAATGTGCCAAATGCCGCCGGCTCACACTGATTCGTTATCATAGCCACAGAGGACCCAGAGGACGCAGAGATGATGAACGGGCATGTGCAGCCCTGCGCCCATTGCGCCTGTTTCGGCTGATTGCCGGGTTGCCGGCAACCTGGTATTACGGGCCGGTACCGGCCGGCACAAAGGAGATAAAGAAGCCGGCAGCGGTTGCAAATGAGTTCAGCGGTTTACCATGCTCAAACGCCTCCGGCATCAGGGTGTCGGCCAGAGAGGCCAGAACCGCACCACCCGCAAATGCCGGCATAAATGACAGAATATTCTCCGCAATTTCCCCCAGCAGCCACCCCGCGCCGGAACGCACCAACCCCCCGAATGCGACGGCTTCGGGAAAGAGTTCAAATGCCGGCGCGGAGATCAGTGAACCGCCGGCGAAGGCCAGCATCACCTCGGTAATGCGCATGGGAGCCTGCCAGTAGGAACCAAGGATGCCACCGAGCACCAGCGCACTTGACGCAATTACGCCAAATAAAAGTGTTTGGAGCATAGAGTAGGATTTCCTCAGATAAGTGAATACATCTTCAGCGTTACCGGCTACTCTATGCAGATTGGGTGCCACCCCCACGGCCTTATCGCACAAACCGCAACTGCACGCCATGCACCCGCGTCTCCTGCGGTGGCTGTATCGCCGCACCCGATTTGACGCGCAGCGTCAGCGCGTAGGGGCCATCGCCCCGTTTATCTAGATGGGCGCGCAGGGAACTGTCGGGGTTGTCCGGTGGCGCGGCCAGCGTGATGCTACTCGCGCCCAGGGAGAAGGCAGCACAACGCGCACCTGGTTCAACCTCGGCGGCATTCGGCAACGGGGTGACGCCGGGCAGCGCCCGGTAGCGGGCCACACTCGCCGCCAGATCGGTTACGGCAACGGTAAGATCGGCGATGCCGACAGCAGCATTGGCATGCTGTGTCTCTACGCCGCCGGGCACGCGTAGCTCGCGTGGCGTGACATCGTCGCAGAGGAAGGGCATGTCGGGCGTTGGTGGGAAGCCCATATGCCAGGCAAGCTCCTGGCCGTCAGGGCGGCGGCGTCCACTCGGAATCGGTCCCTCGAACGCCAGACCCTGTTCACCCGCAGCAGCGATATCGGCAGCGATGGCATCAGGCAGCAGCGCAAAGTCGATCAGCCCCTCGCCGCTGCGGGTATGCCGCCACCAGCGATGATCAGGCGCTTCCCGCTTGAAGGCGATCAACTCCAGGTAACTGCTGTCGGCTTGATTCGGCTCGGTGAAGACAATCAGCGCGTTGCGGGTTGCGCCGTCGGCGTGCTCACCGCCGGGAAGAACGGTAAATCCCAGGTTGGTATAGTCGGCCATTGCCAACTCCAGGTCATAGACCAGGATCACGATATGGTCAATGCTGCGGATCATTGTTGTGGCTCCTTTGCTCAAGATTGCCGGCAGTGTGCCGGGTGATCCACCCATACCACAACATGCCGTCGGATAAACCAGAAAGGGGACGATGCCTTACCCATCGCCCCCTCCTTCCTGGCAGACAGAGCATGGCGCGATGCCTGCCGGCATGTTCAGTATAGATGATGTGGATGAACAGGACCGTCAGCTTTTTCTGACAATCATGTTATTATCGATTAAAAGAATGTCCCGTACCATGTAACTCATATGACAGGACTTACGCGGTGTGTGTTCAAACCGGACGTTTCATCCGATGAACGGCAGCTTCGCCTGCGGCAGCGTGGTACTTTCTGTTTCTTTTTCACGAAAAATTGGCTCGGAGAGCCAATTTTTCGTGAAAAAGATCTTGGTAACTTCCGCCCTGCCGGAGGCGAATCGGGCCGGTTGTCCCGGCAGACGCCTGGTTTGGAACCGACCGCGTAACTCGTGTCATGTTACAGGATAGGGCTTACTCCGGATCAAACCAGTAGCTTACCAGTTGCCCATTTTCGTTGTAGAGTGCCCCATTATCAGCATTGTCATCGTCCCAGATTTCCCCGGAACCAGTGTACGGAAAGTCGCGGGTTTCGCCGGGGTCCAGTTCGCCACCGATACCGGTATGTTCCTGGCTGCCGGTAACGCTGCACATTGTCCAGTCATCTAGATCGACCGTCTCGTCGCTCACATTGCGTAGGCGGACCTTTTCTTCTTCGCCCTCCCCATCCTTGTCTACCCGGACAATATCTATCGGGAAGTTGGATGCATTGGCTTTGTTGGGATCATCGCGGCAGTTATTCAGTGATGCCGGGGGCAGCGTTGGCGATGGTGTCACCGTAGCTGTCGGTGTGTTGGTCGCGTCCGTTTCAGGCGTAGCTGTGCGTGTCCGTGTTGCTGTCGGCGTTCGCGTGGCATCATCGTCGTCATCGGTTTCCACGGTGCGCGTGGGTGTGCGAGTCGCATCCTGCTCTTCATCTTCGTCCGGTTCCTCGTCCGCGTCAGGTGGTGTGGCCGTTCGGGCTGCGGTCGGCTGTGTGCCGGGTGGCGGCGTGCCGGTGGTGGGCTGCGGTACCGCTGTTGGCGCGGGTGGGGGGGCAATGGGCGCACGCAGCGCATAGAGTTCGGCTCCCAGCAATCCCAGCAGCATTTCAGACTGTTCCACATTCCACTCGAGACGAGCGCGCTCGAACCACTGCGTCAGGCGAACATTGGCATTCAGGCCGCCGTGAAGTTCCCAGCGCGGCTCGCTGATTGGTGCGCCCATGAGTGCCAGGCTCTCCTCGTAGGTTTTGCCGGGGATGCCATCGAGTTCCAGTCCGTGCAGTTGCCAGAAGGTCAGGAATGGCTCACACAGCGTATGCGTGGTTGCCTCAAAGTAGAGACACCCGTCGCGCGGTGTGCCCGCCGGGAAGGTCCACCAGTCCCGGCCGCGCTCTTTGAGCAGGTCCGCGCCAATGCGCCCAAGCAGAACATCGTAGGGGGGCGCGTTCTCCGGGTGAAGTTCAAAGCGGGTGCGCTCAAACCACTGCGTCAGGCGGCGTTCGCCAGTCAGCGGGTTGGTCTCCTCCCCCGCCGGCGAGATGGGGTAGCCAAAGACCGGGAGGCCGCCATTTTGCTCCCAGTAGCTACGAAAGCGTCCACTGATGCAGTAGCCGGTCTCATTGAAACAGACCTCGGCAGCAGGCTGCGTATGGGAAACAGTCGGCAGCAGTGCAACGATAAACAGCACCAGGCATGCTATCAAAATATGAAAATACAGGCGTGTCCGCATGACCGTTCCTCCTCACTTCGTGTTGTCTGGCCTGCATGCGGCAGCAGCGGACACGGCTGATCCGGCAAGTGTCCGCATGGGGCAGTCGCAGTGCTCCGCAATGATTGAAAAAAGCCTTCTACTTATCAAACGTTTAAAATAGGTTCCAAGTTACGCTACTGCATAAAAGTGGGCGGTGCGATTGTAGCATGCATTGGTTCCGGTGAAGCAGCGGGCCGGCTCCTTGTGGGGGTGTGAAGGGGGCGCTTTTCCCCATAGTACAGGGCAAATGTTGCCCCGTGTCATGTTCCGGGTAGGTCAGGTTATGGCGCACAACTGCGACGGCAGCATCTCGAACAGCGGCAGCAGATCAAGCCGGGCAATCAGGGCGAAGCCGACAATCAGCGCGCCCGTGACGACAATGTCCACATCCGCCGGGTCGAGGCTGGGCAGTTTGACTTTCCGGCTCCGTTTGGTGAATGAGAAGCCGCGCATCCCCAGGCTCTCAAGTGTAGACTTTTTTGCCGGATCGCATTGGAATGCGGTTGGTTGGACTGGCAGAAACCATCGCTCCAGCAGAACATTTCCTGCATCGGGACGGGCAACGGACGCGCAGAAGCGCGTCCCTACCACAAAAAGTCTACACCTGAGAGGCATCCCCAGGACGGCCATTATGGTTGGGGCGCGCCGGATGGTGACAAACAGGACCGGGATCATCAGTTTGGGCAGGTTGCCCGCCAGGGTAATGGGATTCCTGGTCTCCAGGTTGACCCCCTTGATCTTCATCGCATCAATAATGTGGTCTTCCCCGCTTTTACAGGTGGATTACGGCGCTGCTTATATTCAGAGCAGTATACCAGAAAATGATCTGATTGTGCCGGGTAGTTTTCTACATGGTGACATGGCTACTGCACTCCATCCCCGGCGAACCGGATACCCGCCTTAGCGCAGATATCCGGTATACTCCGTAATTTTCTCGTGTAATCGCTGCGCCAGGGCTGCATTGGCCGTATGCAACGCCGTGTAGATCTGCCATGCCTCCTGCTGGTAGGCCATGATCTTCGCATTATTCCAGTAGTAGGGTGGGTGGTAGAGGTTGGTAATCCGATCCGCCAGCTTGACCATCCAGATCTCCCTGGGCTGTAACTGAATGCGCCGTAGGCTGTCCGCCATCTGCAGCTCTTTGGTCGGCAAGAGCGCATCTTTGGTCAGCGCAAGCACGCCATCAGCCACGGGGGTGCCAAATTGTGCCTGCACCAGTTCGTAGGTTGCCGATGTGTCCTCGATTACATCATGCAGCAGCGCGCACTGAATTGCCAGGTGACTATCGAGTCCCGGATCGGTTGGCAGCGCCCAGATCACCTCCATCGCAACGCCGGCAATATGATTGAGATAGGGGATCTGCTCGCCCTCCGCCGGCCCGCCATAGGTCTGCCCCTGGTGGTAACGGGTGGCAAAATTCCAGGCTTCCTTGAACATATCCGGCGACCAACTGCTCATAACCCATTCCTTTCGTGAAGAACTGATACCGATTTGTTGTCATAGCCACAGCACACACCGAGGACGCAGAGATGATCCACGGGAACGTGCTACCGTTGTGCCCGTTGCGCTCATTCTCGTTGATTGCTGGTTTGCCGGCAAATTGGTATGAGAAGCTGAGAACATCACACTTATACCACACATCGCGCTACGGTGGCACGGCCCCACCTCCGTGTCCTCGGTGGCAAAAAATCTCCGTGGCAAACAAGCAGATGGCTGAAATAACACAACCCCCTGGCTGGTTGCCAGGGGGTTGTGCGAAGGAGGGGGAGAGAGAAGGGATTGATTACACTATACTACTCTCCCAATCCATGCGCTATCAACCGGGAGTCCCTTTCTGATACCACCACAAGTACCTGCTGGTACTGCTACCGAAAAATAGAAAGTACCGGCAAAGATACCGGCAGGTGTCGCCGATTGTGACACTCCCTGCCACGCCACTCTGCTACAATATCGGCAGGTAACACAGCGCATCCGTCACGAGCGCAGCCACCATACCGCTCAAACCTGTACCAGGAGGGAGTCTTCCCGATGACAACAACAACCCCGGCTCAGCGTGCTGCCGAACTGCGCGCCGAGATCCGCGAACATAACTATCGCTACTATGTCCTCGACGATCCGCTCATCAGCGATGCCGAGTATGATCGGCTTATGCGCGAGCTACGTGCGCTGGAGGAGCAGTATACCGACCTGCGCACACCCGAATCGCCCACCCAGCGCGTCGGTGCGCCACCCGCCGGTCACTTTGCTAAAGTGCGCCATCCGCAGCCGATGCTCTCGCTGGGCAACGCCTTCGACGAGCATGACCTGCATGCCTGGCATGACCGCATCCGCAAACTGCTCGGTCCCGCCGCCACGCCCACCTTCGTGGTCGAGCCCAAGATCGATGGCCTGGCCGTAGCCCTGACCTACCAGGATGGACAACTAGTGCGCGGCGCAACGCGGGGCGATGGCGAGGTTGGCGAGGATGTCACGGCGAATTTGCGTACGATTATGAGCATGCCGCTCATGTTGCGCCGGCCTGACCCGTCCGAGACGCCCCACCCGCCACCCGCCATGATCGAGGTGCGCGGTGAGGTCTACATCGGCATCGGCGATTTTGCCCGGCTCAATGCGCGCCTGGCCGCCGCCGGTGAGCGCGTCGCCGCCAACCCACGCAATGCCGCCGCCGGTTCGCTCCGCCAGAAAGACCCCCACATTACATCAACTCGTCCCCTACGCTTCTTCGCCTACAGCGTCGGTCCCTTCAGCGGCGTAGAGCTGCGTTCGCAGTGGGAAACGCTGACCTACTTGCGAGCCCTTGGCTTTCCCACCAACCGCGATGCGCGCCACTTCAGCGACTTCAGCGAAGTTATTATCTACTGCCGCGACTGGATGGCGCGGCGCGACACGCTCGACTACGAGGCTGACGGCGTGGTCGTCAAGGTCAATGACTTCGATCAGCAGCAGCAACTGGGCGTGGTCGGGCGCGATCCGCGCTGGGCGATTGCTTACAAGTTCCCGGCCCGCGAGGCCACTACACAGGTACACAACATCAGCATCAACGTTGGGCGCACCGGGGTTGTTACGCCTAACGCCGAACTGGAGCCGGTTAAGATCGGCGGGGTAACGGTGCGCAATGCCAGCCTGCACAACGCCGATTATATCGCCGAACGCGATATTCGGATCGGTGATTATGTGACGGTCAAGCGGGCAGGCGATGTGATCCCCTACGTTGTCGGGCCGATCACCGGCCGCCGCACCGGAACCGAGCAGCCCTACCAGTTTCCCACGCACTGCCCGGCCTGCGGTACACCACTGGAACGCGTCCCCGGCGAAGCCGCCTGGCGCTGTCCCAACTTTGGGATCTGCCCGGCCCAACTGGTGCGCCGGGTGGAGCATTTTGTCAGCCGGAGCGCAATGGATATTGTCGGCATCGGTGAGAAGCAGGCGGAACTGTTTGTCAACACGGGGTTGGTCAAAGATGTGGCCGATCTCTACTATCTGCGCGCCGAAGACTTCGCGGGGATGGAAGGCTTCGGCCGACGGCGCATCGAGAACCTGCTCAATGCCATCACCGAGTCAAAGCAGCGCCCACTTGACCGACTGATCGTCGGGTTGGGCATCCGCTATGTTGGCAGCGTGGCGGCGCAGGTGTTGGCCGACCACTTCGGCAGTCTGGATGATCTGATGAATGCAACCCCGGCGGAACTGGAGGCGATTGAGGGCATTGGACCGGTCGCCGCCGCCGGCATTGTTGATTTCTTCCAGCGTGAGGATGAGCGCCGGGTGGTGGAGAAGTTGCGTGCTGCGGGCGTCAACCTGACCGCCGCCGCACCGCGCCGCGCCCGGCATACAGTTGGCCTGTCCGGGCAGACCTTTGTGCTGACCGGCACGCTACCTAATTTGACCCGCGAACAGGCCACCGAACTGATCGAGACTAACGGGGGCAAAGTTACCGGCAGCGTCACCAAGAAGACCAGCTATGTTGTTGTGGGAGAACAGGCGGGGAGTAAACTGGCGAAAGCGCAATCGCTCGGCATTCCAACGCTGGATGAGGGCGGACTGCAACACCTGGTCGGCAGCAGCGAATCGGGGGAAGATGAACCTACCGCGCCCGCTCCGTCAGAACAACCGGTGCAGGATCAGCCCGACTCACCTGAGTCGAATGAACCAGACGAATCGGGCAATCCTGGCAATGCCAATGATCACCGGGCAACACCGGGGCAACTCTCATTCCTGGATGAATAGGAAGTAGGAGAGTCTATGCACAATAAGCGGATGTGGCTTCCCAATGGGCTAAAAAGACAACCTTACCTGGTGGTGTTTAGCGCATTCTGATGCGGTTTCGTGCTTATTGTGCATAAGCTCTAGGGAATAACGGTTAGGGGTTACGAGTTAGGGGCAATACCTTTCAAATAGTAGAACCTGCGCGGTAGCATGGCAAACCGGGTGATTGTTCCGATACAGAACAGTTCCACCTGCGGCAGCATGGTACGTTTTTATCTTTGTTCACAAAAATTTTTCACTTTGTGAAAAATTTTTGTGAACAAAGGATGATTTCTTCCACCCTGCCGGAGGCGGTATCCTCTTCCAGGTAAGGAATCATGTAAGCCCGGTTATTTGAAAGGTATTGCCCCTAACCCCTAACCGTTAACCCTAGCCCCGATCCATCCGGGTAATCCAGCGCTGTGGGTTACGAATCTCCTCCAGCGTCGGCAGATGCTCCGGGCGCTCCCAGACCTTGGCGGCAAAGGTGATACCCCGCTCATGTACAACCGTGTTCACAAACGCCTCACCCTGCTGATACTGCGCCAGCTTGAGATCCATACCGGTCAGGCGATTAAACAGTTGCTCCAGCAGCGTTTTCGTCTGCTGACGCTGGGCCACCCGCCGCTCGATCTGCTCAAAGGAGGGCAGCAGTTGACGCCCAATCGCATTCATAATATGGTTGCTGTACCCCTCGACCAGCGACATCAGCGCCTGAAGCTGATCAAACAGCAACCGCTGCTGCGGTGTCAGCATCAACTCGATCCAGTGGCTACCACTGCCCCAGTTCTGCGCAACTCGTCCCAGCAGGCTCCCTAGACCGCTGCCCAGGCTCTCCAACTGCTCATTCAGTTGATCGAAATACTGGCGTAGCAGCCCATTGAAATGCTCCCGCACCCAGGGGTATGCCTCAAACTCAAATGCGTGTGTCGCCTCGTGCAGCGCAATCCAGAGCCGGAAGTCCTCGTCATTCAGGCCAAGTTGGGTCTGTACCCGCCCGATATTCGGCTCGACAAAGTAGAGCGCGCCCTGCGCCCCCGGATCGGGCGAAAGCAGGCTGAGATCATACTGACCCAGCACCCGCCGTCCCAGGAAGCCCAGCAGCGCACCGATCTGCACACCGATGACCCGGCCATTGAAGTCGCCCAGCAGCAGCGCCAGAGGACCACGATCGCCGCCGTTGCGCTCATAAATCTCTTCAATCGGCTTGAACAGTTGCTCAAACGAGGTAAAGTTCGCCTCCAGCCACTCCCGCCGGTCAAACACATAGACCCGGTTGATTGGCTGCGGCAGACGCACATTCAGATAGCGCTCAATCAGCGGCTCGCTACGCTCTACCAGACGCGTATACTGCTCGCGGCGCAGGGCACGATCATGGATCGGAGCCTGCTCCCACTGGGAAACACGCAACGCTACCTTCCGCGCCTGCGACCAGTCGATCAGGCGGGGGCTGCGCTGCTGCTCCATTGTGCGCGCGCGGGTCTCCATATAGTAGCGGACGCCTGCACCGGCGACAACGCCTACCAGCAGGATAGTTCCCAGGCGGCGCAGGTCATTCGTTGGCTGTGACACAAGCACATCCTTTCGTCTTTGTTTATTTGTTAAGGGATTGCAAAGTATATAGTTGGAAAGTGTACCATGCGCTCTGCGTACTGTCCAACTCTGGATTTGACGCCCGCACCCTCGGAATGTTGCCCATCCTCAAATGAGCCGGCGCACATCCCCACTCCGCCGCGTAATTCTGCGTGCATCCAGATGCTCCAGGAAGGCCAGGGCATACTTGCGGCTGCTGCCGAAGCGATCGCGAAACTGAGCCACACTCAGGCTGCCCTCTTGGGCAATGGTTGTGCGCACCCAGTCCAGCATCTCGGTGTAGGTTGCCGGCAGGAAATAGATATCGTCGCTGATCCGCACCAGCAACTCCTGATCAAGCATCCAGGCCAGCAGTTCCCCATCCAGATCGGGCGCGGGCGGCAGGTAGGGCGACTGCTGCATGCGCCGCAGGCAGGCATCTACCGCGCGCCGTTGTTCCGGGGTCAGCACCGGCGTGTGCCCCGACTGCCGGATATACGTCTCACTCATCTCGATCAGGCCGTGCTCATGTGCCGTCGCCAGCACCGCACTGAACAGCAGCGGATCGAATGCCAGCCGCCGCCGCAGTTCCTCCCGCGGCATCCCGCGCCGCAGGGGAAAGCGCTGATGGTAGGTTTGTAGCAACGCCGTTAGCCGGGCTGCTGTTGCCTGCCACCCCTGCGTCGTGATCACTACCTCGTCACCGAGTTGCAGGAGACGACCATCACGCAGCAGTAGCTCCCGCCCCACCTGCGCCTTGTGCGCATCCATCCCACTGCTCTGCCGAACATCTTCCCAGCGGCGCGGTGCAGCAACGCCGACCGCCTGAAGCACCAGTTCATCGGGAGCACCCTGCGCGCGGGTCTCCAGGGCGGTGATGACCTCTGCCCGAAAGCGGCGATGGCGGGGTGGCTGCCCATCCACAATCACTCCGCCGCCAATGGTCAGACTGGGGGAGGGTTGCCGCACAATGCAACGCTCCCCGCGCACCGCTACAATTGGGCGCTGCAGGCGTAACTGTACCCATCCGGTTGCGCCCGGTTCGAGGGTTTCGCAGTCAAGGAGCGCCACATAGCAGCGTACCTCGGCAGCCCCGATAAAGAGATCGAGCAGCGTGTTATGTGCCAGCGGGCGTGGGGCTGTGGGGAGCAGGCGTAACTGCATATCGATCAGACTGGTAGGGGTAAGCACGTCGGGGAGGGTCAGCAGATCGCCGCGTGCAATCTGAGCCGGATGCACGCCGGTCAGGTTGACGGCCAGGCGTGTTCCGGGCAGCGCTGTGCTGCTGCGCTGCTTATGAATCTGCAAGCTGCGGATGCGGGCGTGCAGTCCCTGGGGCAGCAGTTCGATCGCCTGACCGGGATGCAGCGGCCCGTCCAGTAGAGTACCGGTTACAACCGTACCAAAGCCGGCAATCGTAAACACCCGGTCAATCGGCAGGCGCGGCACCCCGGCAGACTGGCTGCGCGTGGGCATAGAATCCAGCAGTTCATCAAGTGTCTGGAGCAGCGTCGTCAGCCCCTGGCCGGTGCGCGCCGATACCAGCACGCGTGGCGCAGCGGCAAAACTCGTCCCTTGCAGTGCCGCATCCAGATCCGCATAGACCAGATCCAGCCAGGCAGCATCAACCAGATCGGCCTTGGTGACGACCAGCACGCCGTGTGTAACGCCCAGTAGATCCAGGATCGCCAGATGTTCAACCGTCTGGGGCATCACCGACTCATCGGCGGCAACCACCAGCAGCGCCGCGTCAATCCCGCCCACGCCGGCCAGCATATTCTTGATGAAACGCTCGTGGCCGGGCACATCAATCAGACTAACCTCACGTCCGCCGGGCAACGTCAGCCAGGCAAACCCGAGATCAATCGTCATCTCGCGCAGTTTCTCTTCTTCCCAGCGATCCGGATCGATACCGGTCAACTGCCTGATCAGGGTGGACTTGCCATGATCAACATGGCCGGCCGTTCCGATAACATACATGCTGACAACCAGATCTGGACAATACGTACGCGGTAGCGGAAAAACCGGCTTATTCCAGCATATGGCGAAAAGCCCGACAAGGAACATTAGGATGGGGCGAATAGTTTACCAATACGCGGTATACAACGGACCAGAACCACCACGGAAGCGGGATGACAACTCCATTGTTGGACCCTATACACCTCCGTGTTGATCTATCTACATCTTTCCGGTGACGCAATCAGCGCGACAAACGGGGAAATATACAATCAGCGAGGGTCATTAACCGAGGGAATATCCGGCTCGATATCCACATCGCGCTCGGGCGTTGCGATAGCCGGGTAATAGCCCATAGCCTGGATTAACGCATCCTCAGCTTCGGTCAACGCTTGAAAACTACCAACTCCCTCACCGGTGGCCTGCTGGGCCATGTAGCCATCGGTGTCCGCGCGCCAGTGGACTTTCCCGATGTACTCATCGGCGGCATACACTTCAAACCAGGTGTTGTCGTCCGGAACCTGCTGCATCGTAATGGTGACGGTCTTTCCACCGGCGGCGAGAGCGGTAAATTGATCAATCGTTTCCATCGTTTCCATCTGTTCCTCCCTACGGCGTCAGACGCCGCCTCATCCTCTTACAACCCCAACCACAGCAACATCTGTGCCGACAAAGCGGTCACACATTCAGGATGTCTACTCGGGCCGGGTGGCAAGGCCGTTATCTGTACAACTATGCGTATCAGCAACCCTGTCCAGCGTTACACAACGCTTGCTACCATTCTACCACTACTTTGCGGCTCCTTCAGGGTGCAGGATCACGCCATATACGTTATCTTACCAGATAAACCTGGATCTGCTATGAATTTTCATCGTGCGGGAACGGCAGAGGAATGACAATTTGTTTATCAGACAAAACCGGAGACGGCACTCATTCCGGACGAATCCCCCGAAACAATCAGCAATTCGCTGGTTGCAGAACTTTTGTTTATCAGGCAACTATCTGCATTTTAAGAAATTTTATATATTTATCGAAAATACAGGGAATCTCACAAATATCTTGCAATATTCGGGAGAATCCGGAACAAAGGAACCCAGACCAAAGCACAGCGTGTACATCTCCAACAACTACCGTGGTTATTTTTGTAGTGATTCTGTACAGGCCCCACTGGTATGCTGCCATTATGACGCGGTCATTGTCTGCACCTGGTGTGTCACCAGCGCGACGATCTCGCCGGCAGTGGTGCCGTCCAGCCCCGGAATAGCGGTACGCGCGTCGTGGGAGGCCAGTTGCTTGAGGACATTGCGGTAGACCCGTAGCGCATCGTTGACCCGCCCCATCTGCCGCCAGACATTCGCCATCCCCACCATCCCGGCCACAAAGGTGCGATCCAGGTAAACGGTGCGGCGGTAGGCGGCCAGGGCTGCCTCGAGTTGCCCCTCGTGCTCGTAGATCTGCGCCAGGATAAAATGCGCCTCGGTTGTGAGCGGATTATGCGCCAGCGCCTGCTCACACTGCTCCCGCGCTGCGTCCCACTCGCCCCGATCGGCATAGAGCCGACCAAGTCGGGTGCGCGCCTCAACATGATCGGGTGTGGCGTCAAGCAGTTCCCGCAGGAGTGTTTCCGCTGCAGCGCGGTTGCCCTGGGCCAGATGTGTGGTAATGCGCTGCTGGAGTTGCTGGGACAGACCAGTTGGTGGTCGGGAAGTCGCCGAAGATTGGGGTGCGTGCGCCGCCGGCCCGGATGGAGCAGGTTGCTCCGGTGCCGGCAGCGGCGGAACTGTCCGTTGGGGAGCCGGCAAGGTTGCCGGTGGGGTGACAATCGGCGCCGGCAAGACCGGCACGCGGTCCTGGATCTTGACGGTGGGCCTCGGGACAATACGGTCTGACTGCTGAAACTGTGGATCAAGAATCGGGTTGGCCCCCGCATCGAAGACCCCCCGCGCGGAGTCAAACGCAAACATCGGCGCATCAAGCGGTTTGCGGTAGACCACGGTATTGGGGAAGTTATGGACCTCAAACTGGTGGTAGACACTCGCCTGCGGCTCGGCATGCCCAACGAATAACCATCCCCCCGGTGACAACGCCCGATAGAGCCGGTCAACCACGCGCCGGATAGTGGCCTCATCAAAGTAGATCATCACATTGCGACAGAAGATCAGATCGAGCGCACAGGTGCCACTGATGACCGCGGGAAACATATCCTCAACAAGGTTAAGCCGGGCAAAGATAACCCGGCGACGAATTTCGGCACGCAACCGCCAGCGGTTCTCTTCCGGGGTAAAATAGCGGCTCCGCAGTTCCTCCGGTGTTTCGCGGAAGGACCAGTTGCTGTACAACGCCGCGCGCGCCCGGTCCAGAAAGCCGGCATTGAGATCCGTCGCCAGGATGGTTACCTGCCAGGTAGCTTCGTCCGGCAGCATGTCATTTATGGTCATTGCCAGGGAATAGGGCTCCTCTCCCGTGGCGCACCCGGCGCTCCAGAGGCGCAGGCTGCGCAACTTCGCCTGGCGCTGAATCAGCTCGGGCAGCACCTGCCGACGTAGCGCCGCAAACTGGGGTGCATTCCGAAAAAAGTAGGTCTCGCCAACCGTGAGATGCTCCAGTACCGTATCCCAGGAGGGGCCGCCATTGGTAATATCGGTATAGAGCGCCGGCAGATCGGGCAGTCCGGCCGCATGCGCTGCATGACTCAGACCGTAGGCCAGATCATCGCGCTTCCGTTCGGGGTAGTAGAGACCGGCCCGGTTCAGCAGTATATCCCGAAAAAGAGGATAGAGTTCAGCGCTTAGTTCCATTTGTTTTGACATCTTACTTTGCCGCCACCCGTTCAGCCGGTTTTCCCGTTAGCGCCAGAACAACATTTGCCAGGTTCGCCAGCGACTCGACCTGCGCTACAGCCCCGGCGATCACTGCGGCCTGGGGCATGCCATAGACCACACAACTGGCTTCATCCTGCCCCAACGTCAACCCACCCGCTGCCCGTAGCGCATACAGCCCACGCGCGCCATCATCGCCCATCCCGGTCATAATCACCCCGATGGCCCGCCCGCCATAGTTCTGGGCCACTGAGTTGAACAGAATATCAGCGCCGGGACAGTAGCGATCCGTGGATACACCCGGACGCAGCATGACCCGCCCGCGTCCGGCAAGCTGCATATGCCGATCATCGGGGGCCAGGTAGACATGCCCCGGCAGCAGGCGCTCATCCTGCTCCGCCAGTTGTACCGTCAGCGGCGTCGTCGAGTTCAGCCAGTCAACCAGCGCGCTAACAAAGCCCCGCGCAATATGCTGCACCACCAGAATTGGCAGCGGATAGTTCGCCTCGAGTCCGTTTAAGAGCGTCTGCACGGCGGCCGGGCCGCCGGTTGAAGCGGCGATTGCCAGCACCTGCGGTTGTGAGTCGCTCCTGTAGGGAAGCCCACCAGTCGCCGGCGGCGTTCGCGGCGGGTGGCGCGTAACCACCTTGACTCCCGCCATCAGGCGCAGCATGGTCAGGAAGTTGGTACGTTCTTCCTGGCTACCGGCACTGTGCAGGCTACCCGGCTTATGCAACACCGCCAGCGCTCCCGCCGCCAGCGACTGCACCGAGCGCATTTCGGCATCGCCGTTGCTGCTGCTGACCATGACAATCGGCGTAGGACAGCGCTGCATAATCTGGCGCGTCGCCTCATAGCCATCAATGACGGGCAGATGAATATCCATAGCAATAACATCGGGGCGCAGCTTCATCGTTGCCAGGACTGCTTCCCGCCCATCACCGGCCATTCCCACAACCTGAAACATACCGGAGTTTTGCAGCAACCCGATCAGCAACTCACGCTGTGGACGCGAGTCCTCGACAACTAACACCCGGATCAGTTGGTTGGAAGAAGGTTTATTCATGCCTCATCCTGCTGCTGACCCGGAATAAGCGCCGGCAGTTCCGCCACATCGCACAGCAGAATCGAACGGTCCTGTATATGCACCACGCCGCGCAAAAATGCCGACGCCGCATGCCGTGCCAGGGCTGTCACCTGACCAGCGTAACAGGTGTACACATCGTGAACCTGGTCAACCAGCAGGCCGAAGCGGGGCGTCGATTGCGCGTCCATTTGACCGACAACGATGATCTGGTTATTTAGTTCATACTGCACCGGAGCATCCATCAGCGAGCGCCCGCTCAGCACGGGGAGATACTGCCCATGCAAATTGAGCATGCCACACAGGATTGGCGGCGCACCCGCCAGGTGTAACAGGGCCGGTAGCCGCACAACTTGCAGCACAGCCTCCAGCGGCAACGCATACCACTGACGTTCAATACTGAACGTGACCAGCAGGGTTGCGCCCTGGGCCGACACACGCGGTATGGCGGAAACGGATGGAGCAGGTAAAATCATATTGCTCATAATACCCCACTTCTGGTTATCTTAAATCTACTTATTCCCAGGAGTTACGCGGTGGGAGTTTGGACCCCCGAACAACACGACATGAGCGAAAACCGTGAAACGACCAATGCTGATATGTATCAGGCGCTCCCGCGTTTGGCGGGGTATATCGCCTCCGGCAGGGCGGAAGAGACCAGTTCTTTTTCACAAACATGTTGCACTTTGTGCAACATGTTTGTGAAAAAGAAAAAGAGAGTACCATGCTGCCGCAGGCGCATCAGGCTTCCATCGGGTGAAACATCCGGTTTAGATCTCAACCACGTAAGCTCTGTTATTCAGGCTTGCATCGAAGACGGCAATGCATATTTTTACAATCAAGAGTAAAAGGTTTTAACCGGATTTGGCACTAGCTCTGATTAAGCCACATGCGTAAGGTTAACAGTGCGCCGGCATGGATCTGCGCGGGACTCCACTCATCTACCAGCGAGCAGGCTTCACCCAGCAGTGGCGTATGCCCGGATGCGTCGGCCGCAATGTCGGCAACCACGCCGGGCAACCGGCATGATACTTCCAACGCCGGCCGGGGTTCATTCAAGCATACCCGCAGTGTAAACTGGACATCGCTGCCATTCAACAGCAGCATGCGCGCGATCTCGCTGATTGCCGCCGTAATGCGGGCCTGCTTGGGCAAGCCCAACCCGGCCGCCCGGGCCATCTGGCGTATGGACTGGCGGAGCGAAATGACATCATATTCATCATGGACCAGCATGCGCTGGACTGAGGGAAGTGTTACTGTCTGCATGGCAACCTCATAACACCCCCAGCAGGCGTAACGCCTCCATCAGGTTTTGTTCGGCGAAGGAGTCCTTGGGAATGTAATCTTCCGCCCCGGCCTCCAGACCGTGCATGGTATCCCGGGCCTCATCTCGATGCGTCAGCATAATCACGGGAATATGCGCCGTCACCGCGTCCGACTTGAGTTTGCGGCAGAGGCTGTAGCCGTCAATTTCCGGCAGATCAACGTCCAGCACAATCGCATTGGGGGCGTGCGTCTGGGCAGCCGTCATCCCGGCAGTGCCGGTGGTAGCGATTTCCACCTCTACGCCGCAGCGCTGCAGTTCCA
>DAOTUI010000309.1:0-6605 GCA_034437035.1 Chloroflexaceae bacterium | reverse complement strand
TCAGAGCGCATTGGAATGCGGTCAGTGGGACCGGCAGCGGCTGCCGCTCCAGTGCAGTATTTTCCGCATTGGGACGGGCTGCGGACGCGCAGAAGCGCGTCCCTACCATAAAAAACCTACACCTGAGAGCTACCGACCACCCGGTGCAACGCTGCACCCGCTTCACGCTGCGATAGCATAATACAGCCTATTTCACTCTGCCGATGATGACGCTGGTTCGCTATAGCGAACCGCCTCTATTCTGTCTATCGTCCTCCCGCAGGATGACGTAATGATAACCTGGCAATTCAGGAGCATGATCTATGACAACGCAAAACGGAACTCAGAACGGCGTTCTGCATGGCTCTCAGGACGACAACACCTGGCTACGCCGGCGAGTCGCCGAACTTGAGCAAGAAACTGGGCACCTGCGGCGTGAGGTGCAGACTCTCCAGGCCGATGTCGCCATGTTTACGCAAACCCTGGATTATCTGCGTGATATGGTGCTGATCAAAGGCCCGCACTCACGGATTGTGTATGCCAATCAAGCCTTCCGCGATCACTATGGCATGACCCAGGCGGAACTGGAAGGTATTCTTGATGCCGCCTTCAACGAACCCGACTATACCCAGCAGTACATCAAAGATGATCACCATGTCTTCACAACGGGACAGGTTCTGGACATTCCGGAGGAACCCGTCACGCGCCACGATGGGGTCGTGCGCTGCTTCCACACCATCAAAGCGCCGCTGGTGGATGCCACTGGACAGGTCGTCAAAACGGTAGGCATTAGTCGGGATATCACGGAGCGCAAACAACTCGAAGGCGAAATGCACCAGCATCAGGCGTTGCTCCAGAACGTGCTGAATACGTTGCCGGCGGTCATCTATGTTCGGGGGCTTGATGGGCGGATGCTGCTCGTCAACCAGCAGTGGTCGGCAGCCGTCGGCCTGGCGGCGGCGGATGTCATTGGCCGGCATGAGCGGGATCTCTTTCCGCCGGAACTGCTGCACGCGTGGAACACGCATACCCAGCAGGTGCCGGCAACCGGACGGGCGTTTGAGCAGGAAGAGACCTTTGTTCAGGCAGATGGTCTGCATACCTACCTGTCTGCGCGGTTTCCCCTCCGTGATGCCCAGGGCACGATCTATGCCATCGCGGGCATTTTAACGGACATTACTGAGCGGAAGCACGCCGAGGAAACCTTGCAGTTGGCTCAGTTCACGCTTGACCGGGCCGGTGATGGGGTGAACTGGGTGGGACCGGATGGACAGCAGCACTACGTCAACGCTGCGTTTTGCACTATGCTGGGGTATACCCCGGATGAATTGCTGGGGATGAAAGTCTCCGATTTCGATCCCAACTTCCCGGCCGACGCCTGGGAAGCGGCCTGGAACGAGGTCAAGCGACATGGTTCACGCGTCTTTGAGACCACCCATCAGCGGAAGGATGGCAGTCGCATCCCCGTCGAAGTTACCGCCAGTTACCTGAACTTTCATGGCAAGGAGTATATCTGTTCCTTCATTCGTGATATGACCGAGCGCCGCCGTGCCGAAGAAGCGTTGCGCACCTTCTCGGCCCTGGTTGACAACACCCCGGGTGCGATCGGTCTGGCCGCGATCAATGGTGAAATTACCTATGCCAATGCGGCGTTCCGGACGCTCACCGGGTATGGTGATGCGCTGATCGGGATGCAGTTCTATGATCTCTATCCCGGCGAGGACCTGCCGGAGGTCACTGCGGCGGCGCAGCATGCCCTGGAAGGCTCCTGGGAGGGACTGCTGACCATGCAGCGGCGGGATGGCCGCCGGGTGCCGGTACGTACATCCTCCTTTGTCATGCGTGATGCCGACGGTCAACCTCAGGTGTTTGCCGGCATCTTTCAGGATCTTACCGAGGTGCAGCAGGCCGAACAGGAGCAGGCTGCGCTGCAACAGCAGATCATTACCGCGCAGCAGGACGCCCTGCGTGAACTCTCGACGCCACTTATTCCGCTCTCTGAGAGTGTTGTCGTGATGCCCATTGTGGGAACCGTTGATAGTGCCCGGGCCCAGCACATTTTAGAGACGCTGCTGGCGGGCATTGCGCAGCACCAGGCGGCCGTGGCGCTGCTCGATATTACCGGCGTACAGATCGTTGATACCCAGGTCGCCGGCGCCCTGATCCGGGCCGCCCAGGCCGTCCGGTTGCTGGGCGCGCAGGTCATTCTCACCGGGATTCGTCCCGATGTTGCCCAGACGCTGGTGCATCTGGGTATCGACCTGAGTGATATTATCACGCGTGGAACGTTACAGACTGGTATTGCCTACGCCCTGCAGCGAGGCGCATAACATCGTTTGCACACCGGATACCATCTGACTGAGCGGTCATGTGACCCCAGAAAGACAGAAATGTATGTACCCATCCAATGCTCTCTCATTTGAGGCCACGTTCGGGCAAGACTATCGCGAACAACGCGTTGTGCAACGTCATTCAGACAAACAACGATCACGCGAGTATTGGGATTTGCGGACCGCGGCAACCGTCCAGTCTCCCGAACTGGCCCGGTTGTCTATGCAACGTGACCTCGCTCGCACGTTGAACAGCACCTCGGACCTGACCGGGATGCTGCATCAGATAATGGCAACCCTGCTCCAGATCCCGGAGATTGATTGTTGCAGCATCTATCGCGTGCATCCGTGTAGCGATGGCCTGGATCTGTTTGTTCAGCGGGGGCTGTCACCGCAGTTTATTCCATGTCTGGCGCAGGATGCCGCCACCATGGCACAGCACCGTCGCATCTTACGGGGCCGGCCAGTCTATACCCATGCCACGGCGCTGATGACTGGTTCAGAGTCACCCTACTGCACCGAGGGTCTGCGCGCCGTTGCGACGATTCCCGTGCGCACGACGACTGACACTGGTGGAGTCGTGCTTATGGCGGCCTCTCGCATCCATGATACTCTTTCCGTGACGACGCACCTGATGCTTGAAACCATCGCCGCCCAACTGGGAGGCTGGCTGGCCCGGCTTGAGGCGGAAACGGCGCTCCAGCAGGCGCAGGCTGAACTGGAGCGGTCATCTGAACAACGTACGAGTGCGCTGCTCCAGGCCAACCGTCAGTTGGAGCAATCCCTGCTGCACCTGCGCACGGTGGTCACCAATGTGCCGATCATCCTCTTCGCGTTGGATCGGGCGGGGATGATTACTTTTGCCGAAGGGAAAGGTCTGGACATCCTGGGCATGCACCCCGACCAGCTTCCCGGGCATGCCTTCGTTGACCTGTGGCAGCAGGATCGCCCGGCCCGGGATGCCTTCCGCCAGGCTGTGACCGGCAACGACGTCACCTTTCGGGAAACGGCTGGGGCGCGCACGTTTGAAATTCGGTTGACGCCAATGGCCACCGCCGAGGGTGCCATGCCGGGCGTTATTGGGCTGGCGACCGATGTGACGGAGCGGACCCAGGCCGAAGCCTGCATTGAACGCCAGAATCAACGGCTGACCACGTTGCGGCAGATTGATCTCTCCATCATTGCCAATCGTGATCTTTCCCAGACGCTTAGGGAAGCGGAAGCTGTTAATTGTCCCACCCTCCGGAAACTTGGGCGTCAGCAAGCCCACGAGTAGAGCGTCTGAGGGAGCTTGGGGTGAACAAGAGCTTCCGCTTCCCTTACCGTCCTGGTTGATCATATGCAGTCCCGGCTTGGTATCGATGCCGCTGCGGTTCGCCTGCTCAATCCACAGACGCAGATCCTGGAGTATGTCGCGGGACAGGGCTTTCGTTCCACCGTTACCGTTGGGCAGCAGTCGGATCATTGCCTGGAGGGTGCCTGTGCTGAATGCACGGTGCAACAGTGTCGTCCGCTGTATATTCCCGATATACGCCAGTCACGCAATGAGCGTCTGCTGTCCGCGTTTGTGAACGAGGGGTTTTTTACCTACTATCGTATTCCCTTGATCCTTAAGGACCAGATCAAGGGCGTGCTGGAACTCTTTCATCGCTCGCGGTTGACCCTCGATCATGGGTGGCGGGATTTTCTGGATACCCTGGCGGGCCAGGCCAGTATCGCCATTAATAATAAGGAGTTGTTCAATCGCCTGCAGGAGGCAAACGCGCAGATAACGACGGCCTATGACGCAACTATTGCCAGTCTGGTCCGGGCGCTGGAACTGCGCGATGCCGAAACGGAGGGGCATAGCCGCCGGGTGACGGAGATGACGCTACGGTTGGCCCAGACGCTGGGGGTTCGTGATGCGGATCTGGAAGATATGCGGCGCGGGGCGATCTTGCATGATATCGGGAAGATCGCGGTGCCTGATCATATTCTGCTGAAGCCGGGCCCGCTGACGGCAGAGGAGTGGCACATCATGCGGCAGCATCCCGTCACGGCCTACCGTATGCTTGCGCCGATACCGTTTTTGCAGGCCGCCCTCACTATTCCCTACGCCCATCACGAGAAGTGGGATGGCACCGGCTATCCGCAGGGCTTACAGGGCGAAGCGATTCCGCTGGCCGCACGCATCTTTGCCGTGGTTGATGTCTGGGACGCGCTCCGCTTCGACCGGCCCTACCGCAAAGGATGGACCGAGGCGCAGGTGTGTGCCTATCTTCAGGAGCAGGCCGGGCACCATTTTGATTCCCAGGTGGTTGCGGCCTTTCTGCACATCATTGGTTGTCATCATGAGTCGCCCCGTCAAATGTGCATAGAGGCATGTAGCGAGCAGTGGAGTATTGATAAGATTTTTTAGATCGTTCTATCATGGTATAAATGATAGGGGGGATTATATGATGCATCGGCGTATTTCCGCAACCGCCGGAGCTGAAGTTGCACATCTTTTGCAATCAACCCTTCAGTCCCATCCGCCAATCGTGTCGCGGCCGTCCCTGGCAACCGGACGGGGACGGGCCCAACCACTGGGCCGGTATCTGCTCTCCTTCGGCTATATCACGCCAACGCAGTTGGTCATGGCTCTGGCCGAACAACGGCAGCAAGCTGTCCAGGGAGTGTCCCGATTCCTGGGGGATATCCTGGTTGATCATGGGATGCTGGATCTGCATGTGGGCACCACGATGCTGCTCATCCAGTTACTTGATCGACTGCTGGACCCCTACTATGCCACGCCCTGGCGGCTTGGTGAGTATCTCGTGCTGACCAATCATGTCACTCCCGCCCAACTTGCACCGGCCCTCCGGGTTCAGGCATGGCTGCGGCAGCAGGGCATGCCTGTCTACCTGGGGGAACTCCTCGTGCAGCAGAAGATCATCGATCAGCCGGTGTTGACCGCTGCACTTGTGGCGCAACAGCAAAAACACCCCAATCAGGACATGGCCTGGCAGATGGACGTCTAGCTGCCGCTTTATGCGCCCCTGCTCTGCTGATGGTGTACCCACTGCTCAATCAGTGCGGCAACCTGCCGTCCGCTTTCGATTGCCAGGTGAACTCGTCCCTGCCCGGCGACATAGTCCCCGGCGAAGAAGAGGCCGCTGCCGGTGTGGTTGAGGCGCGCAAAATCAGCGCTGCCGGCGGGTAGGGCGTAGCGCCAGCGCTGTAGATCGGCCCAGAGCGGCGGTCCCAGCTCGCAGTTGAGCAGCGCCTGCACCAGGCGCTGCACTTCAGTAATCATCGGTGGCAGCGGTGTGTCCCCGCCGGCATAGGTTCCCTTCGCGGCTGCCTCCCAGTGCGCAACACTGAAGTCGTGGGACATCTGCGCCAGCATCAGCCCGACCTGCGCGGGGGCGTGGCCCGGTTTGGCATGGTCAGCCGCCAGCCAGGCAATCGGGTGGCGGCGGTCGGTATTGACCAGCGCATACCAGGGTAGCTCGGGGCGGCGCGGGTAAGCCAGCGCAACCGAGAGGCAGCGGCGGTAGTCGGCTCGCGCCAGTTCGTCTAGCAACTGCTCCTGCAACGCCTGATCAAGCATGCCGGCGGCAATAATCGCGGCGCTCTGCGGCCCCGGCGGGGTCAGCAGGACCGCATCGGCCTGGCACACTACTGCTCCAGTGGCGTCAAGCAGCGTGTAGCCGGGAGATGTCCCGGTGGCGACCAGCCGTTCAACCTGCGTCTCGGTTCGGATGGTCAACCCCTGTGCCAGCATCCGGCTGAGCCGGTTGATCCCGCTGGGCCAGCCCCATTTGGGCTCGGCATTCTGTTCCGGATCGCCCTCGGCAATCTTCCCGGCGGCATCAAATGTCCAGATTGGTTGTCGAATATTATACGCCGGCGCGCCGTCAGGATCATGGCTGCTGCGGATAAGCTGCTCGAGCGCGGGTGTAGGTGTTTTCACATTCTGTGCGCCATGGTCAACGACGCAGTCAAACACCCGCCGCGTCAGCATGCGCCCGCCGACCCCGCGACTCTTCTCATAGATTGTCGGCGTTATGCCGTGGCGCGTGAGTGCCTGCGCTGCGGCCAATCCGGCCGCGCCTGCGCCAATAATTGCTACCTGTGGCATACATTTCCACTTCCTGCATCAGCGGTCCCGGTTTGTTGCGTTATTCACACGACTTACGCGGTCACTCCTCCGGAAGGAACATTCGCCTCCGGCAGGGCGGAAGAAACCAGATCTTTTTCACAAAATATTTGCACTTTGTGCAAATATTTTGTGAAAAAGAAAAAAGCGTACCACGCTGCCGCAGGCGATTCTGG
>DAOTUI010000308.1:0-12281 GCA_034437035.1 Chloroflexaceae bacterium | reverse complement strand
GCGTGGTACGTTTTGATCTTTTTCAAGAAATTTTGGCGCATAGCGCCAAAATTTCTTGAAAAAGAATGTCCTGTTCCGCCCTGCCGGAGGCGACATGCTCTTCTGGGACAATGACCGCGTAACTCGTGTTACTGATGCCTATATCTCTGCTCATCGTCTGCGAGGCTAATGTTCTGGTGCTATGGTTCCCCGCCTGGCGGTTGCACTCGGACCAGCGTGACCCACAGGGTATGTACTGTGTGTGTGGTTGCCTGGAACCGGGTATCGGCGCGTAACCCTGCCACCCAGACGATATCGGTTGGAGTTGCCAGGATCGGCCAGGCTGCGCGCAGTTCCCGTGGCAGCTTCTGATCAACAAAGAAGTCTTGCAGGCGGCGGCTACCGGGTGCCCCCACCGGACGAAACCGATCGCCCACGCGCCGGCGGCGAAACATGAGCGGCCCCTCGCAGGTGTCGGCGTCCAGGGCGACCCACCAGCGCCGGCGCTCTTCTGCCGGCAGATATTCCGGTGCGGTCCAGCTTACCTCGGCCTGCCAGGATGGGCTGAGGGGCGTGCGACCGGGTATGTGCAGGCGGCATTCCTCTGCGGTCAGTTGTGGCAGCGGCGGTTCCGAGGAAGAGGGAGTGGCGCTGCTATGCGGATCAAACAGCACAAAGCCGGTCTCTTCAATCCGCATAATCAACCCGTGCGCCAGGGTCTGTTGGTAGCCGGGAGCATGGGTTGTTGCTGCCCGGCTTGCTTCGATCTGCTCATAACTCAGGGCAGCGCCGGCATCCAGTTCGAGCGCGGCGCGGCGCAGGGCATACCGCTGGAGGGCGACCGGCAACTGCTGCCAGGCTACCAGATGAATGCGCATTGTGCCCGGCAACGCTTCGATCAGATCCGGCCACCGCGCATCAAGCTCGGTTTGCAGATAGGCATAATCATCGGCGCAGATCTGCGCTGTCCGGGTAAGGGCGGTGACAATCTGCCGGTTGTAGGCGGTCAGGTAGGGCAGAAGATCGGTGCGAATGCGGCTGCGCATAGAGTAGGGCGCAGTGTTGGACGGATCATACTGCGGCATGAGGGCATGTTCGTTGCAGTAGTGTTCAATTTCGGCACGGGTTGTCGTGAGTAGGGGGCGAATAAGCCAGGGGGTTGAAGCTGAGTTATCGGCGGGCGGCGGTGGCTGCTCCAGTTCCACTCCGCTGATTTCTTCTTCCGGATTGTACCACTCCTGCCAGGGAACCAGCGCGCGCATCCCGCGCAACCCGGCGGGACCGGCTCCATAGAGCAGATGCAGCAAGACCGTTTCTGCCTGATCGTCAGCCTGGTGGGCTACGGCAACCGCGTCGGCCTGGGTTGATCGGGCCACCCGCGCCAGAAAAGCATAGCGCACCCGCCGGGCTGCCGCCTGCCGGTTCTGCCCCGTCGCGCGCACGATGGCGGGCAGATCGGCCTGCTCAACCGTGGCCGGCAGACTCCACGCGTCGGCAGTCTGGGCCACAAAGCGCGCCTCGGCCGCCGACTGCTCGCCACGAAACCCATGATCCAGGTGGGCCACATGCAGTGTCGGACCGCCTTCTGCCTGGAGCCGCCACAGCAGATGCAACAGGCAGAGCGAGTCCGGCCCACCGGAGACGGCCACAACGACACGCGCCTCCCGCCGCAGCAGGTGCTGTTCGTCAAGCGCAGTGCAAACGCGGTCTAGCAAAAGATCAGTGGACATAACTTCCAGATCAATCAGATCATACGCGTTACGTGGTGAATGTTCAAGTCAGTTGTTTGATCGCAGCGGCAATGTGTTACGTCTGCGGCAGCGCTAAAACGCAAAAAGCGACGAACTCTGAGCAGTCCGTCGCTCGATCTGGTGCCGAGGGAGGGATTTGAACCCTCGACCTAACGATTATGAGTCGTTCGCTCTAACCCCTGAGCTACCTCGGCAGAAACTTCTTACGCTTCCCGGATTTTGAACAGGGTGTATGGTACCATGGGCATCGTTACGCGTCAAATATCTATTGCGTGCTGGTCGAGCCCTGACCAACCGAACTGGTTTGTCCGGCGCAGGCGCTCGATAGTTCCATCAGCAGTTGCCCATGCCGCAGCAGGTCTTCCAGCGGCAGGCGTTCATTCGGGCCATGGACGGCGCTGTTGTTGCGTTTGAGCGCCACAACTGCCACGGGTGTCCCCAGATGATCGGCAAAGGTGTGTAAGGGCTGCGTGAAGGGGCCCAGCGGCAGCAGGATAAACGGCTCGCCATAGACCGGAGTGCCCGCGGCACACACATGCTGCACAAAGGGGTGTTCCGGTTCGGTGCGGGTTGGTGGGTAGCCGCCGGGCAGTCGTTCAACCTTGATGTCCAGGCTGCCCCGCGCAATCAACTGCTCGCACACCAGGTTGATGATGGTGTCGGGGTGCTGTGTCGGAACCAGTTGAAAATCGAGCCGGGCCGAGGCTGCCGTCGGAATGTTGGATAGATCGCCCGGCGGCTCGACTGTGAAGGAGGAGAGGTTGCAGGTTGGCAGGGTTGCCTCGGCCCGGACCAGCGCAACGCCACTCATCCCGAAGAGAAACTCAGACATCTCCCAGTCCATCAGTCGTCCTGCTTCGTCCAGGCGGGTCTTGCGCAGCGAGGCATTCTCGTTGCGGTTCGGCCCCTCAACTTCATCATAGAAGCCGTTGATCCGGATATCTTCATCCTCGCCCTTGATATGCCCAAGTGCCCAGACGAGCCGCCAGGCCGGGTTGCGGACACTCGCCGCCAGCCCCGGCAGCAGTGGATGCGTCATCCCGGAGACGCTGAGTTTCACATGTAGCAGCCCCTTGCTGCCGCTGTAACAGAACGGACGTTTGTGCGCGTCGCGCTCGCCGGCGCTGCCCAGGCAGGCATCAGCGCGCAAAAACTCTTTGTGATTGGCGACGACTTCGTCAAGATGGGGACTGCCGGCCAGTCCCTCACCCTCAACAACGACAACAATCCCGCAGGGCAGTTCGCCTTCGGACTCCTGCAGTGCCCGCAACGCCTGCAGATGGGCGATCAGTGGACCTTTGCCATGCGCTACGCCCCGCCCGAAGAGCACCTCCTCCCGTTCGGCCAGTTGGAACGGTTCATGAAACCAGGCGCGCCATGGGCCGGTGGGCGCAACATCGTAGTGGTGGTAGAGCAGCAGCGTAAACGGACTGCGACCAGCACGCCGTCCAAGCACGACCGGCGCTCCCGCCGTTCGTACAATTTTTGTGCTGAGCCCGGCTTGCCGCAGCAAGTCGGCAATAATATTGGCAGTACCGGCAAATTCGCGGTCCTGACCGGCGCTGGAAGGCTGCGCACAGAGGCGTTGCAAATCGCCGAGGAACCGGTCAACCGGAATGCGTGCTGGAGCAGACACGGGGGCTTTCCTTAGTACATCAAAGTGCGGTGTGGCACCTGTACCGGATGGTACACGGTAGAACAGCGTTCTATTGTGTTAGCTTACCGGGAACAGTGTGCCTGACGCGACAGCTTGCTTTATTATAGCACCTTGTAGCCTGATTGTGTCACGCATATTGCCATGTTTATGTGTGATTTGCAGCAGTTAACCTGGAACCAGTGATCCTGCGCCGTCAATCGGATGTTTCAGCGGCAAAAGTATCTCCGTTATGTCGGTGTCTTTCAACTGCTTGTTCTCAGTCTTCAGTCTTCAGTCTTCAGTTCTCGGTTCCCAGTCGTTTATGCCATCACCGCTACATCAGCAAATCCTGCGCGTTTAATCGCCCGAATAATCTCGCCAACGTCGGCCTGATCATTATGCTCTACCCGCACCGAGCGCTGCGCCGGATTCACCTGCACCGTGCGCGTACCAGTCACACGCTTAACCGCCTGTGTAACTACTTCCGCATCTTGCTGCGTGCGAATGCCGGGAACATGGAATATTTCAATAGTCATGAAATGCTCCTTAGGTTGATGTTGTCGATGGACAGATCGTTGTCACCGTGTTTGATGCACTGCTCCAGCAAGAGGTTGCAATCGAGGCCGATCTGCTGGTCCTGATGACCGCACTACGGGGTGACGCACAGACGCCCGCTCTGAAAAAGATGCTCAAGATTGCCGCCAACACCGAGGACTTTTACACCGAGGCCCACGCCAAGATCCGCCCGCTGGATTTTGCCACCGATGGCGTTTACCTGTGTGGATCGGCGCACTACCCGCGCAACTTGCCCGATACGATTGCCCAGGTCGAGGTCGCTGCATCGCGGGCCGCTATTCCCATCCTGCGCGAGAAGGTCACGGTGGAGCCGGGTATTGCCGTGATCGATCCGGAGCGCTGTTCCGGCTGTGGGGTCTGCACCACGCTATGAAAAAAGCCGAAGATCTACGCGCGAAATATCTGCGCGAGAGCATGTTTCCAACCATCTTCTGTGATGGCTGCGGGATTGACAATGTGTTGAACTATACGCTCCGGGCGATTGACGAGGTGGGCCTGAATCTGGACCAGACCGTGTTTGTCTCCGGGATCGGCTGCTCATTGCGGCTGACGGGCTATGTCAACGCCGATGGGTTGCACACAACTTGACCGTGATCGTCTTCACCGGGGATGGGGCGGGGATCGGCGGCAACCACTTTCTGCACACCACCCACCGCAATATGGACCTGACCGTGATTATGGTCAACAACTTCAACGCACTCGATGCCGGGTTTGCTACCGGCACGGAGGTGCTGGTGTAGCAGGGGCGCAGCATGCTGCACCCCCTTCATTGCGACCTATGCAATTCTGCGCCCAAAGAAGAGCGAGAGCGCAAACAAAATCAGGAAGACAAAGAAGAGAATCTTTGCCAGGCCGGTTGCTGCGCCTGCAATACCCCCAAACCCCAGCACTCCGGCGATCAGTGCGATAACCAGCAAGATAATTGCCCACTTCAGCATAGCTGTGCATCCTCTCTATTCCACGGAACCAGGTTTTATGCAGGTCCGCATCAGGTATCCCTCGCTTTACGTATAGCATTAAGTGTGCCATTGCCGGTAGGCCCGCGCTGTTCACAAATCATTCCCATGGTTTCTGTGCCCTTGCAAAGGAGTGTTTGACGCTCCCCTGCTTTGTTGGTATGATTTTAATAACATCACATAAATAGCATCAAGGAGCGCCGGTAATGTCCGACTCAACCAGTATTGAGGGGCGCAAGCTCGATCACATCCGCATTGTTCTGAGTGAAGATGTAGCGGCCAAGGGGATTGTTACCGGCTTCGCCGCTTATCGTCTGCCTCACACCGCCTTCCCCGACCTGGATATGGCCGAGATTGATATCAGTACCACTTTCCTTGGCAAGCCGTTAAGCGCGCCGCTGCTGATCAGTTCGATGACGGGTGGGGCGCAGGAGGCCGAGCGGATTAACCTGGCGCTGGCGGAGGCTGCCCAGCATCTCGGCCTGGGCATGGGGGTGGGCTCGCAACGCGCCGCTGTGGTTGATCGCCGGCTGGCGGCGACCTACCAGGTCCGCCGGGTAGCGCCGACGATTCCGCTGCTGGCGAACCTGGGCGCGGTTCAGTTGAACTATGATTTTGGGGTAGAACATTGCCGTCGTGCCGTCGAGATGATCGAAGCCGATGCGCTGATCCTGCATTTTAACCCGCTCCAGGAGGCGGTCCAGCCGGAGGGTGATGTCAATTTCAAGGGGTTGCTCAAACGGGTCGAGCAGGTCTGCCATGACTTGCCGGTGCCGGTGATTGCCAAAGAAGTCGGCAATGGTATTAGCGCCGCCGATGCGCGCCGGCTCTATGATGTTGGCGTGCGGATTATTGATGTGGCCGGGGCCGGTGGTACCAGTTGGAGCGAGGTTGAGCGCTTCCGGCAGCCCAATGCGCAGGGCGCGCGGGTGGCGGGAGCATTTGCCGGCTGGGGGTTGCCGACGACTGAGGCGATCCGCCAGATCCGGGCCGCGTTTCCCAACATTACCCTGATTGGCAGTGGTGGCGTGCGCAGCGGCGTTGATGTTGCCAAGGCGATTGCCCTGGGGTCAGACCTGGCGGCTACCGCAAAACCGGCACTGAATGCCGCTGTCGATGAACGCGGCGCGGAGGCGGTTGTCGAGGGCTTGCAGGCATACATCAAAGAGTTGCGCGTGGCAATGTTCTGTAGCAACTGTGGCGATCTGGCGGCGCTGCGGGAATTGCAACTTGAAATGTATGCGTAGTTGCGCCTGTTACGCATCGTGTTTGATGGATGTAACTGTTCATAACACTCGCTATCAACCACCGATGTCAGGTGTGCCTGTTCGTGTGCCGCTGTGTACATCGGTGGTTTTGCCCCACCCATGAACAGTTACGATAAAATGTATGGACATCACCAATCTTAGCCTGCGCGATTTTCGCATCTACCAGCGGCTAGACCTCACGCTGAATAGCGGCACGACGTTGATCTACGGCCCCAATGCATCAGGGAAAACCAGTCTGCTTGAAGCGCTCTTCTATATCGCCACGACGCGGTCGCCCCGTACCAGTACCGACCGCGAACTGGTCTACTGGAATGCGCAGGGTGAGGTGGGGACTTCCCCTTTCGCCCGGCTGGTTGCCGATGTGCGCCGGGCCGGCAATCGGGTGCGTCTGGAAGTGATCGTGCAACTGCGGACAAGCGATCGCGGTCAACTGACGGGAACGACGCAGAAGCTGGTACGGGTTGATCGCCGCACGGTGCGCGCGCTTGATCTGGTAGGGCAACTGCGCGTGGTGCTGTTTACCCCCGCTGATCTGATGCTGGTTGATGGTCCGCCGGTTCAGCGCCGGCGCTATCTTGACATAACACTCTCGCAACTTGATCCACACTATGTGCGCACCCTCGCCCAGTACAACAAACTGATCCAGCAGCGCAACAGCATGCTGCGGGCCTGGCGTGAGCAGCGCCGGCCGCTCCGTGCCGTGGATACGGAGTTGGAGTATTGGGATCGGGAGGTGGCGGCAGCGGGAGGCTACCTGCTGGCCGAGCGACTGCGCGCGGTCGCCGATCTTAACCGGCTGGTAGGGCCGCTCTACTGCTCGATCAGTGGGGGGGGTGATCCGCTGGAGATTAACTATCAGCCCGGCTTTGACCTGGGGCCGGCGCCGGGTGCTGGGGAACTGGCGCGCCGCATGAGCGAGCGCCTGCGCGAGTTGCGCCGCGATGAGTTAGGCCGTGGGCAGACCCTGATCGGGCCGCATCGGGATGATCTGCTGTTTACTGTGAATGGCGTGAACCTGGGAGTGTATGGTTCGCGCGGGCAGCAGCGCAGTGTCACCCTGGCCCTCAAACTGGGCGAGTCGGAGTTGATGCATGCCCGCAGTGGTGATACGCCCGTGCTGCTGCTGGACGATCTACTCAGCGAACTGGATGCTCAGCGCCGCTCGCACCTGCTGCGCGCCATCAGCCGCCCCGACCAGCAGACGCTGATTACCGCTACCGACCTGAGCGATTTCGATGCGGAGTTTCTGCAAAACATTCAGCGTCTGCGGGTCGAAGGCGGCAAAATCTACCCAAGCTGAGATGACAAGAACAAAGAACGAAAGAACTCAATTCTCGATCCTCGGTTCGCGGTTGTTTATTCTTCCAGGCGGCCGTAGGTTACGGTAAGTTGGCGCAGGTTCTGGGCCAGTTCCGATGTCAGCGCGTCGGCGCGTAGCCGCCAGGCCCAGTTATTCTCCGCCTGCCCCGGAATATTCATCCGCGCCTCGCTGCCCAGGCGCAACGGGTCCTGGATCGGAAAAACGGCCATATCCGCAACGGAACTGAGCGCCAGACGCAGCATATCCCAGCAGATATCCTCGGGCGTATGCCCCAGGTAGCGGGTGATCGCGGCGCGCTCCCAATCCTCGCGGCTCTCGTACCAGCCCAGTGTCGTATCGTTGTCGTGCGTGCCGGTGTAGACGACATAGTTCGAAGTGTAGTTGTGGGGCAGATACGGGTTTTTGGCGTTATCGCCAAAGGCAAAGTGTAGCACCTTCATCCCCGGCAGATTGAAATTGTCGCGCAGGTCTTCGACCTCTGACGTAATCAGCCCCAGATCTTCGGCAATAATCGGCAGATCGCCCAGGGCACTGGCGAGGGTCTCGAAGATCAGATTGCCTGGCCCTTTAACCCACTGCCCATTGACTGCCGTCTCCTCTCCCGCCGACACTTCCCAGTAGGCTTCAAAGCCGCGGAAGTGATCCAGACGCACAATGTCCACCATGTCCAGCGTGCTCTTGACGCGGCGCATCCACCAGACGTAGCCATTCTCGGCCATCTGATCCCAGCGGTAGAGCGGATTGCCCCAGAGTTGCCCCGTGGCGCTAAAATAGTCGGGCGGCACGCCGGCAACGACCGTCGGGTGATTCTCTTCATCCAGATAGAAGAGTTCCGGATTACCCCAGACATCCGAGCCATCGTAGGCCACAAAGATTGGCATATCGCCGACAATGCGAATATTTCGCTCATTGGCATAGGCTTTGAGCGCGCGCCACTGATGGAAGAAGAGATACTGAAAATATTTGCGCATCTCGATATAGTCGGCCAGTTCGTTCTGCCGGCGCTTCAGCGCTTCGGGCTCACGTAGCCGGATATCATGGTCCCACACATCCCAGGATGCGCCGTCCTGGTGATCTTTGATCGCAACAAACAGGGTGTAGTCGTCAAGCCAGTCGGCGTTCGTGGCACAAAATGCTTTGAATGCAGCCGTATGGCTCGGTGCGACATCCTGGCGAAAATAGTCGAACGAGCGTTGCAACAAAGGTATTTTAAACTCAGCCACGGCATCGTAGTCAACCTGATCATCGGAAAACGTAGGAAGCGGTGGCGCTGCTTCCCCATAGAGATCATCCGACCGGAGCAGTCCTTCCTCGACCAACCGATCCAGGCTGATCAGCAGGTGGTTCCCGGCGAAGGAAGAGAGACACTGGTAGGGCGAATTGCCAAAGCCGGTTGGTCCCAGCGGCAAGATCTGCCAGAGACGCTGCCCGGCCTCGGTGAGAAAATCGACAAACTTGTAAGCGGTACTACCCAGGTCACCAATACCCCAACGACCCGGTAGTGACGTAGGATGTAAAAGAATCCCACTGGAACGGGATAGACGCATAATAACCTCGCGCACAACAAGGAGAACCTGTGCCCGCCATTGTAGCATACACCGTACCACTTCCGGTCAGGGGGCCGAGAGTAGGTGACTGTATCTACAGTTCGGAGTTACCTGGAAATGAAGAGAGAGAAAAGACGAAAGACGGAACGAGCGAAAGAGCAGAGTTCTCTGGTCTCGCTACACGACCGGGTGTGGCAGTCGTTCGTTCGGCGTCTTTCGTCACAGGTAAAACATGGTGTCCAGTAAGCGACGTCCGGCAATGGCCGGCTGTAAATATCCGCTATACCGACATGCGTACATCGTCAGCCCTTAACCGAGCCGGCCATCATACCGCGCACAAAGTAGCGCTGGAGCGCGAAAAAGACGATCAGCGGCACAATCATGGTGACGAATGCCCCCGCCGTCAGCACTTCCCAATCCTGCCCGCGCGAGCCGATCAGCTCCGACAGCCGCGACGTAACAACGGTCACTTCCTCACCGGTTCCCAGGAAGACCAGGGCGACCAGCAGGTCATTCCAGACCCAGAGAAACTGGAAGATCGCAAACGACGCGATGGCCGGAACCGAGAGCGGCAGAATCAGGCGCGTAAAGGTTGTGAAAGGCGTGGCTCCATCAACCACGGCGGACTCCAGGATATCCTTGGGAATCGTGGCGATATAGCCGTACAGCAGGTAGATTGCCAGCGGCAGACCAAACCCGGTGTGGGCCAGCCAGATGCCCAGGAAGGTACCATTCAGATCAATACTGGTGTACATCCGCAGGATCGGGATCAGCGCAGTATGTAGCGGCACAACCATCAGTACTACCACTATGGCGAAGAAGAAGTCGCGTCCTGGGAACTTGAGCCAGGCGAAGGCAAATGCAGCAAAGGCGGCGATAGTAATCGGGATAACCACCGATGGGATCGAGACCAGCAGACTGTTAAAGAACGAGTCGGCCATCCCCGAAGCGGTCAGCACCGCCTCGTAGTTGCGCACCGTGAAGTTAAACGGGTGCCCATCACCGGGGATGAAAACAGCCCACCAGCCGCTGCGGTTAATATCCGCTGCCGGGCGGAACGAACTGATGAGCAGTCCGACCGTTGGTAACGACCAGAGAAAGCAGATCGTAATAACCACAATCCGAAGAGGCAGCGCTGTCAAGAACTCACGAATATTCGTACCCTCCCGCTCCCGGGATGAAACAGCCATTGGTTTTGTTTGTGTTGCCATGGGTTAACTCCTCCGTTCGCGTAGACTACGAATATTCGCAATAATAATCGGCACCACCGCCAGCAGGAGCACAACGGCCAGCGCGCTGCCATGCCCAAAATTACCAAATTTGAAGAACTCATTAAACATCCGATTTGCCACCACCTCAGTATCGCGGCGGCCATTGGTCATCACATAGACAATATCGAAGACCTTCAACACAATGATAAACACAGTCGTCGCTACAGTGATGATCGTTGGCATAATCGTGGGAATAAGTATCCGAAAGAAGATCCGGGTCTCATTCGCCCCGTCAATCCGGGCTGCTTCCAGCAGTTCGTCCGGAACACCCTTTACAGCCGCCGAGAGAATCACCATACAGAAGCCGGTCAGCAGCCAGATCTGGATAAAGATCAACGCAAAGTTGTTAATCGCTTTATCGTTTAAGAACCGCACCGGATCGCCGCCCAGACCGACCACAATCGCGTTGAGCAGGCCAATCTGATTCTGGGTCGTCGGCTGCGCGTCATACATAAAACCCCAGATCACACCGGCACCAACCGCCGAGATTGCCATCGGCAGGAAGATCAGTGTCTTTGCTGTGGTCTCTTCCCAACTGCGCAGACGGTCAGACAGCACGGCTATCAGCAGCCCGAACGAGACGGCGATAGCCGTTACCAGGACGATCCAGAGGACATTGTTGCGCAGCGCAATCTGCATATTCGGGTCGGTAAAGGCAAAGATATAGTTATCCAACCCGACAAAGTTGTTCGAGCGCGCATCAAGAAAGCTGATGTAGATCGTGTTCAGCGCCGGGTAGACCAGAAAGACGGTCAGGATCACCATTGCCGGCCCAACAAAGAGATAGGGGCGCAGCGCATCCCGCAGGCGGATGGGCAGTTGCTCAATCAGGTAGTTTGTACCAATATACAATGCCCAGACACCGCCGACACCGACAATCAGCGCAACCAGCCCGACGATCAGCTTGTTTGCGTCGCTGTCACGCATAAAGATAAAGCTTTGCCACAAAACAATAAATGTGATCAGTGGGACAACCAGCGCAACCAGCAGGCGCAGTGGTCCAGTGGTTAACCACTCCTGCACGCTATTGTTGTGTCCCGGTCCTCCGGACGCACTCTGGCGTTGGGAGATGTTTCCTCTACTCTGTTCTTGCTGTGCCATCATTTCCTCCTTGCACTAACGTCACTGTCAGAAACTGTCTTCTCCATACTCTTCAGGAGGGAGTAGGGCGGCAGGGACACGGCATCCCATGCCCCTGCGACATCCGTAATCCGTTTATGTCTTTAATCGGGTTGATTTAGGGCCAGCTTGTATCAATACCTTCCAGAATTGGTTCAAGCTCATCACCGCTGATGTAGTCCACCACGCCGGCCCAGAATGTACCGGCCCCAACTTCACCCGGCATCAAGTCGCTGCCGTCGAAGCGGACAGAGTCCGCGTTCAGCAAGATCTCCGCGATGCCGCGGTTCGCCTCGTCAAACCAGTCCAGGCTGGCATCCTCGTGCGGTGACAGGAAGACGCCGCGCTCAATCGCCGGGCGGATCGACTCGGCGGTGGTCAGGTATTCCATCACCTGCCGCACTTCGGGACGGTCGTTATACATCGAGTAGACATCACCACCAACCAGCACCGGCTCGCCAAACTCTTCCTCAATCGCCGGGAAGTAGAAGTAGTTCAGGTCGCCCTCCGGCCCAATTGTCAGGTCGGGGTAGTCCTCCGCCAGCCAGCTTGGCATATAGCTGCCCTGCTTCGCCATGTAGGCGTCTCCTTCGATTAACGGTACACCGGTGTCAAAGAAGCGGTCATCCAAAGTTGTGAGCGTCCCACCATAGACATAATCCTCGTTGAGTAGGAAGTAGCCCATAGTCTCCCAGGCGTTGCGCACCTCATCGGAGGCAAACAGCAGCCGGTCGTCCGGGTCCACCGGCGTGGTCCAGCGGTCGTAGTTCTCCAGCGAGGTGGTCCGCAGCATGATGTCTTCGATCCAGTCGGTGCCGACCCAGCCGGTGGCATTCCCACTCTCCATCGGGGCATAC
>DAOTUI010000307.1:0-35147 GCA_034437035.1 Chloroflexaceae bacterium | reverse complement strand
ACTTGACGAAGCGTGTGCCGCAGTGAACCGAACGTATCCACGCGATCACACGCTATATGCCGCCGTTCGTGTTCCTTCGTGGTCTTCGTGGTTGGTCTGATGTTTGCCGTTTGGAAGTCAGATTGGTATCAAATGGTCAAGGTATCCCTATTGTGTCCCTCATTGTATCTCAGTATCCCTTGAAATGGAGCGGGAAACGATGCCAGAATGAGATGGGGAATTACCCATATTGATCGCCCAGCATTCCAGCCGTGTCGGCTGTCCGGCGGTGCCGGTTACGTGCCCCCGTCGGCGGAGCAAATCGTGGACAAGTTGACCAGCAGCCACCTTGAGCATACAATGCCCCCGACATCAGGCCGTTCGTAATCGAAGGAGGGGCCGCATGGCCGCAATGGTTGACTCGTCCGCGCTGACGGAGCTTTCCGCGCTGGAACTGGCACGCCGCATCCGGGAGCAGGTTGTTTCGCCCATCGAAGTGATTGAGGCACATATCGCGCGGATCGAAGCCGTCAACCCGGCGCTGAACGCCGTGGTGACACCGACGTTTGATCGGGCCCGACGCGAGGCGCAGGCCGCAACCGATGCCATTATTCGGGGTGATCCGCTCGGCCCACTGCACGGGGTACCCTTCACCGTGAAGGACAATCTTGACCTGGCCGGGGTACGGTCAACCTGCGGGCTGATCTCGCGTGCTGACCACTATCCTGATCAGGATGCGACGGTGGTTGCACGACTGCGCGCGGCGGGGGCCATTCCCCTGGGAAAAACCAATGTCCCCGGCAACTGTGGCGATTTTGAGACGATCAATCTGCTCTTTGGGCAGACCAACAACCCCTGGGATGTCACCCATAGCGCGGGCGGATCGACCGGCGGCGAGGCGGCAATTATTGCGGCGGGCGGCTCACCCCTGGGCATCGGCACCGATATCGCCGGGAGCATCCGCCTGCCGGCGCACTTTACCGGCATCGTCGGGTTGCGTCCAACCAGCCCAGCATTACCCCAGGATGGGATCTGGCCGCCGATAGCCGGCCGCCTGGTCAATCTAAATGCGGTGGGACCAATGGCGCGCCGGGTTGAGGATGTCGCGCCGGCATTTGACATCATGTGCGAGATGCCGGTGCAGCCGCTGGACCTGGGGGCGCTACAGGATGAGCGGGTAGCATTCTGGTTTGATGATGGCATCACGCCCAGCAGTAACGCGGTACGCGCAGGTATTCGGGCAGCAGTGGCGGCGCTCAAACGCGCCGGGATGCTCCCGATTAATGATGGGCCGGCGGCGCGCCGGTTTGCCGGTATCGGCTGGGTCAAATACCTGGGAGATGCTGAACGGCAGGCATGGGCGGCCGGCTTCGGGAATGGGCAGGTCTGGTCGCCGCTGGAAGAGATCGCGTACGCGCTGCGGGGGCGGCCGCGCATTGCCACAGGTGCATTGGTGCTCTGGACCGCGATGCACTATGGACGACTGGTGCCCCGGGTCAATGGTGCTGCCTGGCGGGAGCGGTTGCGTCGGCAGATGCATACGCTGATCGGCTCCGGTGGCGTTGCGGTTTGCCCGGTTTTCCCAACCACCGCGCCGCGTCACGGCTGGTCAAAGTGGCAGGCTATTCTGCTCAACAGCTACATGACCTGGGTGAACCTGGCCGGCCTGCCGGGTCTGACGGTGCCGGTGGGCCGCTCGGCGAAGAATGGCATGCCGGTGGGGGTGCAACTGGTCGGCGCACCCGGCACCGAGCGGACGCTCCTGGCGGCGGGGTTGGTGATCCAGCAGGGGCTGATGCCGGTCTGGCAGGGGCCGCTGCCGCCACCCAACCGACCACGCCGCCGCCGCTTGCCTTGACACGCACGCAAACTCGTAGTATAACGTTGAACTAATCCGATACAAACTGAATATGCTGATCTGTCCGTTGGGGGAGTCTGGGAAAGCCGGGCTGAGAGGATGACCACCATCGTCATCGACCCCAGGAACCTGATCTGGGTCATGCCGGCGCAGGGAAACGGAGTTCGCAAACCGCTTTTGCTAACGCCGCTCCATGTGAGGCGGCGTTTCTGTTTTTGCAGTTTCCGTAATTCGGCGCCCGCACCTGTGCGATCAGCCATGGCATACCGTTTGCTTGTACACAACGGCAAAGAGCGTAGCTTCCGTTTGCCTGTACGCTATGGTAAACGGCGCAGTTTTCGCCCGGTCTGTCGTTTCGGCTTACATGCCCGATTTTGATGCATTGCCGGCCGGGTTGACCGGAGGAGGTGTGCGATGGCCTGGATGATTAGCATAAATGGTGAGTTACAAGTGTATCAGGCGCAAACCCTACAGGAGTTGTTAGTAGCGTGTAAGCTGAACCAGTGTGGGGTTGCCGTGGCGGTGAATGCGCGTATTATTCCGCGTGCCCGTTGGCCGCTGACGCAGTTGCAGCCTGATGACCGGGTAAAAATTGTGTGTGCATTTGCGGCACAGACGCGAGGATGGGTATGAGAACTATTGACTGGTCCGTCTATATCGTCACAGACGAACGCGCTGCCGGTGAGCGGGCACTCCCGGATGTTGTGCAGGCGGCCATTCAGGGGGGCGCAACGGCGGTGCAACTGCGCGCCAAGGTTGCCGACACCCGCGAGATGGTGGCGCTGGGTCAGGCGCTGCTTGCCGTTACCCGCCCGGCCGGCGTTCCGCTGATTGTGAATGACCGGCTCGATGTGGCCCTGGCGATTGACGCCGAAGGCGCGCACGTCGGGCAGGACGATATGCCCGCGGCCATGGCTCGCCGGCTCCTGGGACCGGAGCGCATCCTGGGCGTGTCGGCGGAAACAGTTGCTCAGGCACAGCAGGCCGAACGGGCCGGCGCGGACTACCTCGGCGTCGGCGATGTCTTTGGCACGCCCAGCAAGCCCGATGCCGGGCCACCCATCGGCGTTGACGGATTGGCCGCGATTGTGCGCGCTGTTTCGCTGCCGGTGGTCGCCATTGGCGGCATCACCCTGGAAAATGCGCCCGCAGTGATTGCGGCCGGGGCCGTCGGTGTTGCCGTGATCTCGGCGGTGGTGGGGGCACCCGACCCGGCAGTGGCAGCACGGCAACTGCGGGAACGGATATCCCTTCCCCGCCATTCTCGAACGTAGGGACGCACTGCTGCGCGTCCGCAGCCCTTCCCCGCAAAAGATATGTAATAGGAGGCCGGTATGAGTATAGACAACAGCCGTATCGCGGAGATATTTGCACAGGTGCATGCGCAAGCGCCACTTATCCACCACATAACTAATTTTGTAGTGATGAATGACACGGCCAATATCACCCTACACCTGGGGGCATCGCCGGTAATGGCGCATGCCGCCGAAGAGGTTGAGGAAATGGTCAGCCTGGCCGGGGCGCTGGTGCTCAACATCGGCACGCTCACCCCGGACTGGATCGAAGCAATGCTGCGTGCCGGGCGCAAAGCCAACCAACTGGGCGTGCCGGTGGTGCTTGACCCGGTGGGTGCGGGCGCGACCAGTCTACGCACCCGGTCGGGCCTGCGCCTGCTGGAAGAGTTGGATATATCGATTGTCCGGGGGAACGCCGGGGAGATTGGCGCGTTGAGCGGATCAGGTGGGACGGTTAAGGGGGTCGATAGCGTCGAAGGCGTGCATGACCCCGAAGCCGTGGCGCAGATTGCCCGCGCCTGGGGCACCATTGTCGCCGTTACGGGCAAGCGCGATCTGGTCTCCGATGGGCGGCGCACGCTGGGCGTGGACAATGGGCACGCCTGGCTGTCCACCCTGACCGGCACCGGCTGTATGGCAACCACAACCATCGCCGCGTTTGCCGCCGTGGAGCCGGATCACCTGCCGGCGGCAGCGGGCGCGCTGGCCGTCTATGGATTGGCGGCGGAACTGGCCGCACCGGAGGCGCACGGCCCCGCCGGCTTCAGGGTGGCCTTTCTCGATCAGGTCTACAACCTGACGCCGGAGCAAATTATCTCCGGGGTGCGCGTTGTGGAACTCGCACCCCCAGCCGCCGGAGGATAAGCCATGCGTGTTGCCGATATTGGCGAGTTTCCGCTGATCGAGCGACTGGGACAGATCATCGCCACTGAACGCCCCGATCTGCTGGTGGGCCTGGGCGATGATGTTGCGGTGCTGGCGCTGCCGGGTGATGAACTGCTGCTGGCAACCATTGATATCCAGATCGAGCGGGTGCATTTTCTGCCCGATCTCATCACGCCGGAGCAACTGGGCGCGCGGGCGCTGGCGATCAACCTGAGCGATATCGCCGCCATGGGCGGGCAACCCTGGTTTGCCCTCGTCTCGCTGGCCCTGCCCGAGGCGACCGAAGTCGCGTGGCTGGAACGGCTCTACCGGGGCATGCGGGCCGCGGCCGACCGCTTTGGGGTTGCCGTGGTTGGCGGCAATATCTCCCGCGCCCGCGCGGAAATTGCCGTTGATGTGGCGCTCCTGGGGCGCATCCGGCGGGAGCAGTTGCTAACGCGGGCCGGGGCGCAGCCGGGTGATCGGGTGCTGGTCACGGGGCATCTGGGGGAAGCCGCCGCCGGACTGCAACTGGCACGCCACCCGGAGTTTGCGCCGGACCCGTCCGACCGGGATCACCTCCTGGGACGCTACCTCGCGCCAACGCCACGCGTCCCCGAAGCCATCCTGATCGCCGGACAGCGGCAGGCCACCGCCATGATCGATCTGAGCGACGGCCTGAGCAGCGATATTGGGCACATCTGCGAGCAGAGCCGCGTCGGGGTGCGCATCTGGACGGCGGAGTTGCCCATTCCGCCGGCCGTGCGGCAGATCGCCGGCCGGCTCAACCAGCCGGCCTGGCAACTGGCGCTGGCCGGGGGCGATGATTATGAACTCTGCTTTACCGCGCCCGCCGCAGTCGCCGACGAACTGGCGGCGCTGGTTGCGCGGGAGACCGGCACGCCGGTGACAATCGTTGGCGAGATCTTACCGGCGGAGCATGGGCACCGCTTGCTGCCGGCTGATGGGCAAGAACTGCCGCTGGAGGCTGCCGGCTGGCAGCATTTTCGGCAGTAGGGGTTACGGATTACGGGTTACAGGTTACGGGTTAACCCCTCCCTTTACACAAAATCTACCCGCGTCCGAAAAGGCGGCGGACTACGGGATACAGACTACGGGATACAGACTACGGACTACGGAGCAATGAAAGGAACACCAATGTCGCTATCGCAGGAGTTGTGGCAGGCCAACCAGGATCTGGCATCCGCCTGCCTGGATCATCCCTTCGTGCAGAATATTGCCGGCGGTGAACTGCCGCACGAGCGGTTCGCCTACTACGTGAGCCAGGACGCCTTCTTCCTGGAGGCGTTTGCGCGCGCCTATAGCATCGCCGCCGCCAGAGCGCCCGACTGGGAAGGCTTTCGCACCCTGCATACACTGGTGGGAGGCGTGCTCGACGAGTTGCAACTGCACGCAAAGTATGCTGCCGCCTGGAAGGTGAATATGCGGACCGTTGAGCCGGGGCCGGCCACCCGTCGCTACACCGACTTTCTGCTGGCAACCGCCTGGGGCCACGATACCGGCCTGACCACCGTTGCCATGCTGCCCTGCATGCGGCTGTATGCCTTCCTGGGGCAGGAGTTGGCCCGCGACGGCCTCCCCGATCATGACTATGCCGACTGGATTCGTACCTACAGCGACCCGGCCATTATGGATCTGGCAGGCCAACTGGCAAAGTTAGCCGACCGCTACGCCGGCGATACCCCACTGGTGCGCTCAACCTACCGCTACGCCATGCTGTGCGAACGCGATTTCTTCCAGGCGGCCTGGGAACATAAAAAACGAGGTTGAGAAAGAGATGGAACTATCCGGCCTGCTCCTGCTGATTCTGACAACCGCTCTGTTTGCGTCTATCGGTATTCGCTACAGCCGCAACCGGCAGGTATCGCTTGAGGATTTTATTAGCGCACGGAATAGTGCCGGGTTTGGCGCAACGTTCGCCACCCTGGTCGCCTCCGGCATGGGCGCATGGATTCTCTTCGCACCCGCCGAAGCCGCGATCACGGGCGGTATCACGGCACTGATCGGCTATGCCCTCAGCAGCGCCTGTGCTCTGTTTGTCTATGCCTGGCTGGGGCAGCGCCTGCGAAAGATGATGCCCGCCGGTCACTCCATCACCGAGTATGTCTTTTACCGCTTTGGTGCCGGTATGTCCCTGCTGGCGCTGCTCATAACCGCATTTTATATGAGCGTGTTTTTAACCGCCGAGTTGACCGGCATTGCGCTGGCGGTGCAGATGGCATTCGGCATTACGCCGGGGATCACCGCCGCCGTGATTGGTGTTGGTACCCTGGCCTATACCGCTGTCGGCGGTCTGCGCGCGTCGATCTTTACCGACAGAATCCAGAACTGGCTGATCCTGCCGCTGCTGGCGCTGGTCTTTCTCGGCAGCCTCTTCTTTCTCGGAGGCATCCAGCCGGTCGCCGGCCGGATCACGCAGAACGCGCCGCAATTGCTTGACCTGCGTTCGCCGGCGGGAATTGAGTATGGGGCGACCCTGCTGATTGCCATTGTCAGCGCCGAGTTGTTTAACCAGGCCAACTGGCAGCGCGTCTATGTTGCGCAAACCACTCAAACAATGCGCCGATCATTTTTAACCGCCGGTTTCACGGTTCTGCCAATCATTCTGGCTGTGGGTATGTTTGGTTTCTTCGCCGTGGGAACCGGCGCGGCGGATACGCCTTCCGTAGCGCTGATTGCCTTTATTATCGCAGCAACGCCGACCTGGATTCTGCTGGTGACGATGGTCCTGGGGATCACGCTGGTGATGAGCAGTATGGATACCATGCTCAATGGGCTGGTCAGTCTGTTTACGGTCGATCTGGCGCGGCTGCGGCCTCAGCTTGAGCAGCAGCGCCTCCTGCACCACGCCCGCTGGTTGACCTTGCTGCCGACGGTGCCGGCGATGCTGGTTGCGACCCAGGGATACAGTGTGCTCTACCTCTTTCTGGTGGCAGATCTGGTCTGTGCGGCGGCGGTCTTTCCGACCTACTACGGCCTCTTCGCGCGCCGCTTCTCCGGTGCGGCGGCTATGATTGCCACGCTTGTCGGCATTATCGCGGGCGCGTTCTACTTCCCCGATCCAACCTTCAGCCGGGGTAATCTCTTTCAGAGTTTTCTGATCGCCTTCACTGTTCCGGCGCTGCTCTCGCTGCTGCTGGGGCAGTTGCGCCTGGGCAAACAGTTCGACTTTCAGCGCCTCAAGCAGCGTGTGGTTACTATCGGCGAGTGATGCGCCGGATGATACAGGAGCAGGATCTATGCAAACCAATACACGCCATGTGGCGTATGCCGTGGTTCTGGTAGCGCCTGGTGTCGCGCCGGCGCCCTTCACTTCGCTCCCGATTGGCATTGCCCGGGTCAACCCGACCCAGCACTTTGTCAATATTGTTGCGGCGGTGCTGTTGGGACCATGGTGGGCGGTCGGCATCGCCGCGATTATCAGCATTATTCGGAATGCGCTGGGCGTCGGGACGGTGCCGGCCTTTCCCGGCAGTTATGATCGGCGCGTTCCTGGCCGGGTATCTCTAGCGCTACACGCGCAACCTCTACCTGGGCGCGCTGGGCGAGATTGTCGGCACCGGCAGTATCGCCGCGCTGGTCAGCGCGCTGCTGGTTGCGCCGGTCTTTATGCAGCAGGAGACGGCCATCGCCGCGCTGGTCGCCTCGTTCCTGGGCAGTACCATTCTGGGTACCGTACTTGGCATCCTGGCGCTGCGTCTGCTTGAGCGTACCGGCTTTGTGCAACTGCGATCCGAGTCGGCGAGTACCTGACCAATGCTTGCTATTCGTCACCTGACGTTTGCCTATGCCGGTGCGGAATCGCGCCCGGTGCTGGCCGATATCTCGCTGGATATCGCGCCGGGAGAGTATGTGCTGCTCTGCGGCGCCGGCGGATCGGGCAAATCAACACTCTGCCGTACCTTCAACGGCCTGATCCCGCATTTTCATGAAGGCACAATGCAAGGAGAAGTCCAGGTCGCCGGGATGGATACCCGCACGCATTCGGTGGGCGATCTCTTTGCGCATGTCGGCCGGATCTTCCAGAATCCGCCGGCGCAGCTTTTTAACAGCACGGTCGAGCGCGAACTGGCCTTTGGCCTGGAAAGCCTGGGCCTGCCGCGCGCCGAAATCCGGCAGCGCGTGGCGGAAAGTGCTGAGCTTGTCGGCATCACCGAACTGCTGTCGCGCCCGCCCGGTCACCTCTCCGGCGGTGAGCAACATCTGGTAATCATTGCCGGCATGCTGGCGCTACGTCCCCGGTTGCTGGTCCTGGATGCGCCTTTCGCCAACCTTGATCCGGCGAATGTGCGGCGCATCCTGGCAGCGCTCCGTACGATCAACCGGCGCGGCACCGCGATTGTGCTGACCGAACACCGGCTGCAGTACGCGCTGGCCGAGGTCAATCGCCTGGTTGTATTGCACCAGGGCCGCATTGTGCAGGATGGCCCGCCGCGTACCATGTTGCGGGCGGATCTTACCGCCTACGGCCTGAATCTGCCGCCCGTGGTGCGCATTGCGCAGCACCTGGGGCTGCCGGAGATCCCGCTGCGGACTCTGTGGGCTCTGTGGTTATGACAACCAATCCGCATGCCATTTGATGAACTCTGGAGAGTAAACTTATGAAAAAAGTATTGACAATCGCCGGTTCCGACTCCGGCGGCGGCGCGGGAATACAGGCCGATCTGAAAACCTTTGCTGCACGCGGCGTCTACGGCATGAGCGCCCTGACCGCCATTACATCTCAGAACACACTGGGGGTGCAGGGCGTGTTTACCCTGCCCGCCGAACAGGTCGCGCAGCAGATCGACGCGGTGATGAGCGATATCGGCGCGGATGCCTGGAAGCTCGGCATGCTCGCCAATGCCGCCATTATTCGGACCGTGGCCGAACGCGCGCGGCACTACAGCGTGCAACGGCTGGTGGTAGACCCGGTGATGGTGGCAAAGGGAGGCGACCCGCTGCTCCAACCGGAAGCACGCGACGCCCTGATCGCCGAACTGCTGCCACTGGCCTATGTGATCACCCCCAACCATCACGAGGCCCAGGTGCTGACCGGGCAGGAGATCCGTACCGTCGCTGATGCGCAGGCGGCAGCGGTGGCGATCCATCGTATGGGTGCGCACAATGTGGTGGTCAAGGGGGGCCATCTGCCCGCAGCCGAAGATGCTGTGGATGTATTCTACGATGGGCAGGCGTGCCTGACGCTGCATGCACCGCGCCACGCGACCCGCAACACTCACGGCACCGGCTGCACCTTCGCCTCGGCCATCGCCGCCGAGCTGGCGCAGGGGCACCCGGTGCGGGAAGCCGTCCAGCGCGCCAAGACCTACCTGACCGCGGCCCTGCGCGCCGCCGATGCTATGCAGATCGGGCAGGGACATGGACCGCTGAACCACTTCCTGGGGCAGACTGTTGTATTGCCTGATGCACCTGACGGGTAATCAATGCCATTGCGCTGAAGCGAGTGCGCGTGAGGATTGCATAGGGGCAAAACAGCTTTCGCCCCTACTGGGACTGACTTGCTGTTCGCAGTTGTTCCACTTCAGCCAGGATCTGCGCAAGCTCCTCCTGGGCAATTCGCATGCGCTCAATCTCCAGAAGCATCTCCCGATGCCGGCGGACCAGCCAGGCCATGATATCGTCGGCCACCTGCTGCCCCAGCCGCACCGCGCTGTCGAAGAAATCATAGTTGACGCCGCGATGTGGATCGTATACTTCGCTCTGCAAGAACTCGGCCAGGCGTTGATCGCGCCGGCAGTGCTGGTCGCGCACATAGATAAAACAGGGGCGGCCCAGCGTGCGTGCGTGGCGATACTCCTGCACCGTCACCTCGCCATATTTACGCCAGAACAGCCCGACATAAATATCGGCAATCTCCGTTTCGCGCAGTGATGTTTCGATCACACTCTCCGGTCGCGCACCCGCCCGGGCCTCGTGGATCCAGGCATCGATCCCGCGCTCAATCAAGTTCTGGGCGACAAACTCCCGCACATCGTACAACTCAAGCATATCCGAGCTGATAAACACCTTGAGCTTATCACCAATCGGCGCAGTGGAAAAAGAGCGGGCCGTGAGTCCTTGCGACAGCCATGCAATGCGGGCCTGAATCCCTTCCAGCCGATCACTGTTGCCGGGCCGTTCAATCATGTTGCGCATCCTCTGGTCGAACTGACAACCGCCTACATCTGTTCTTTCGGGTGGATCGGCTTTATCGGCGGCATGCGACCGATTCATATACTTCGTGGTATCCGCTTGCACACTGCACGGAAGACTGCTCGCGGCCGTGCCCGTTATCTCGATCGGGTCGTCTGCGTGGCAGAATGGCACAGCACATTCATGGACAAAAGAGTGCGGTAAAGAACCTGTGCATTGGCCTTGATGAAAAGATGGCATAATGTGTTGCGTATGACTGGCATGTGTACTATCAGGCACTAGTCCGATATACAACGCGAAAAGCAGCAAAACCTTCTGGTGATACAACGAGAGCGTTGCCCAAAATTCGCAAAGAAATTGTAGCAGTTTTAAGAAATCCTCAACTGTTTCGCCAGATGTGCCGCGCCGAGGGGCAGCGGTGCGCTGTGGTATACTACGGGCATTATCCTGTTGCCGGTCGTGAAAGGGAACGCGTTGTGCAAGTTGCTGAGAATGTGTATCAGGTTGCGCCGGATGTCTACTGCGTCCGGCTGGCGCTGCCCTTTGCGCTGAGTAGCGTTAACTGCTACCTGCTGCGCGGGGATGCCGGCTGGACTATTCTCGATACCGGTCTGCACTGGCCGGAAGGCGCTGCGGGCTGGCATGCGGCATTTGCGGCGCTGAACGTCAGGCCGGCCGCTATCCAGCAGATTGTGCTGACCCATTTTCACCCGGACCACTACGGTATGGCCGGCTGGTTACAGCAGTGGGGCCAGTCTGCGGGAACGGGATATACCCCGCCCGTCCGAATTGCACCGCGCGAGGCCGAGTTGGCCCGGATGGTCTGGGATCTGCCCGCAGATCAGCCGGAGCCGATGACCGCCTTCTTCCTGGCCTGGGGCGTACCGGAAGATCTCACCCTGGAGATGTCGCGGGGCGTGGCCCACCTCCGCCGGATGACGCTGCCACATCCCACACTCACCCACCTGGAACCGGGGACAACGCTGCACTTTGGCAACCGTGAGTTTCTCGCCATCCACACGCCGGGGCATAGCGATGGACATCTGGCATTCTATGACGCAGAAGATCGCCTGCTGCTGTGTGGCGATCATCTGCTGATGAAAATCACACCGCACATCGGCACCTGGCCCGAGAGTGAGCCGAACCCGCTGGGCCGTTACCTGCTCTCGCTGCGTCGGCTTGCGCAGTTGGATGTGCGCCTGGCATTGACGGGGCATGGCGCATTTATTTCCGACTGGCACGCGCGGCTGACCGAACTTGAACAACATCACGCTGTGCGGCTGGCGCATATGCTGAAAGCGGCTGGTTCGGGGGCGACCGCATTTGAGATCTGCACCCGGGTATTTGACTTCAGCCGACTGACACCGCACGAGATCCGCTTTGCTATTGCCGAAACGATATCCCATCTGGAGTTACTGGTCCACCGGGAGCAGTTACAGCGTGACAGTAGCGGGCTTACGCCGCGCTATGTGACCGCATGAGATCAGATCCAGGAATAGTGACAAATGGTGACAAGGAGAAACGCGTGACTGAATCAATGCATGTGATTGTATGTACATTTGATGCATCCGCGGCAAGTGCCGGGCAGATCCGGCATGCCCTGGAAGTCTGGGACCGGCAGACCAGCATGGTGCGCCTGAAGAATATTGCCGTCGTGCAGAAGAATACCGACGGCCGGATTACTCTGCGCGAGAAACAGGACATTCATCGAGAGTTGAGCGATGTTGCCGGGGTGCTCAGCGGTAGTGTGGCCTGGCTGGTCTATGCCATTGCCGGCGCATTTGGCCCCGAAGCCGGCCAGATGGCGCAGTCCCAGACCCGGCAGCGGGTCGCCGATCTGCTGGGGGATACGGGCTTCCCCGACGCGGCCCTGGAGGAGATCGGCATGGCGCTCGACGCGGGTAGCTTTGCGCTGATCACCCTGGTTACGCCGGAGGAGCAGCCGCTGGTGGTCGCGGAACTGGAGCATCTGGGCGGCAAGATTACGCAGCACCTGGTCCGGCCCGCTGTGCTGGAAGAGCTGGCCCGGCATGGGTCCGGCCAGAACGAATAAAGTCCCCCCTGGCGCACAACCTGAACGCCAGGGAGAAGGACAACGATTATGCGATCTGCCGCACGCGAATCTTCGAGTCACGGCTGGCCGAAGCCAGCGTCTGCCCGGCCGGATTGAAGGCGACGCTCATCACGCCGCTCAGATGCTCGGCAAAGGTGTGCAGCAGTGTGCCGTCTTGCACCCGCCAGAGCCGCACCGTCTTGTCTTCGCTGCCGGATGCCAGGGTGTGACCGTCGGGGTGAAACGCCACGCTATGCACAAAATTTGTATGTCCTTCCAGGGTATGCAGCAGCCGACCATCGCGCATACGCCACATCAGAATGGAAGGACTGCCGCCCCCGGCAGCCAGCCACTGCCCATCGGGGCTGAAGGCCACGCTCAGAACAAAGTTGGCATAGCCTTCGAGCGTACGCATCAGCAGGCCGTCGGCGACCCGCCACAGGCGAACCGCGCCATCGTAGCAGCCCGCCGCCAGCATTGACCCGTCGGGACTGAAGGCGATACTATGGACAAAGCCGGAGGTCAGGACGCTCTCCTTCGTCAGGCGACCATTGCTGTCCACCCGCCAGAGACAGATCACGCCGCCCCAGCCGCCGGAAGCCAGCCACTGCCCGTCGGGACTAAAAGCCACAGACTCAGCGTGTGAAGGCCAGGCATCCTGTTTTGCCGCCAGGCTACCCGGGTTGACCCACCACATGCAGATGCGCTCGTCGTCGCTGCCGGAAGCCAGCAACTGCCCATCGGGGCTGAATATGGTGCTGCGTACATTCCCGCTATGCTGCTCAAACGAGTAAACCAGACTCTCATCGTTGATCTGCCACAGTCCAATGGTATGGTCTTCGCCCCCCGCCGCCAGGATCTGACCATCAGGACTAAAGGCCACCGTCAGCACGGGGGTACCCGTCGATAAGGTGTGCAGCAGCGTGCCAACCGGCGGTGTGGTTGGTGGCACCGACATGCTGAGTTGCACCACGGGCGGGTCGGTACGGTTGCCGGCGGTCGTTGCCCCGGATGTGCTTGAACCATGCAGTGCCGCCGCGACAATGCCGGAGAGCTGCGGCAGTACAGGCATTACGTCAACTCCATTGCCGTTGCCGTTTGTTGCCTGCCGGTACGGCCGGCTGTCACCTTTGACGCTACGTACCACCTCCCGCATTGCCGCCGCACTCGTGGGGCGCTCGTCAATATTCAGGGCCAGTGCGCTCTGAAGCATGCTCGTCACCACGGACGGGATCTGGGGGTTGAACTCATAGGCAGGACGGAGGGGATCAGCATTCTCGTTGAGCAGGGCTGCAGCGCGCGTCAGGGCATCGGGCGGGCGTACACCGGTGAGCAGGTGGTACAGGGTTGCCCCAAGCGAGTAGAGATCGCTGCGGGGATCGGGCTGCGACCCGCGAATCTGTTCAAGTGGAGCATAGTCCGGCGTAAAGCCGCCGATGTTAATGCTACTGCCGGCGGTCACGGTTGCCATACGGGAGAGTGCCCCTTTTGCCAGGCCAAAATCCAGCAGAATAACATCACCCCGTTCGGTTAGCTTCAGATTTTGCGGCTTGATGTCCTGATGCATAATTGGTGGCGACTGCGTGTGCAAATAGATCAGCGCATCGAGTAACTGATCCGCCCAGCGCACCACCCATGTCAGCACATCGGCGGCGGGGAACTTCCCGCCGTTGCGACTCAGTAAACCGGCCAGGTCGTCACCGGGGATAAAATCCATCACCAGGAATTGCCCGCTCTCTTCGGCAAAATGGTCACTGACCTTGGGCAGTGTGGGATGGCGCAACCGCGCCAACAACTGCGCCTCACGCTCGAAAGCCTTGCGCATATTTTTATCGGTCAACAAGGTTTGCTTCAGGGCCACGGTGCAATCCAGGCGGGTATCGGTGGCCTGATAGACCGCACCCATACCACCTTTGCCGATTGGACGTATTATAAGATAACGATCTTGTAAAAGCGTATTAGAAGCTAGCATACCATTTCTCTCATCTACAACGTATTACTTCGACGTGAATGTGCGTATCACCGGTACCTGAAGAGGTCAGTAGTATGACACAGGCTAATATCTCGTCTACTTCCGGCCTGTTCTTCGCTATTTATTATACACCTTCGTCATTACCAGAGGTGTAACCATCACAACTCACGCGGGCCAAGCTGTCGCCGGCACGGCTGCTTTTCGACTGAGCAAACATCCGGTTTGAACGCCTCTCAGGTTCAGGCTTTTTGTGGGAGGGACACGCTTCTACACGTCTGCAGCCCGCCGATGCGGGAAATGCTGCGCTCTAACCCAAAAGGAGTGCGCAAGCATGGCCTGCGCACTCAATAAACATGAATGAGCCAGTGGTATCGTGAGAGGGTTTAAACAGCCACCGTACAGGTCGCGTAACCGTGAGGTGTACCTGGTTGAGCTTTGGTTGATCGGCAGTATGCCTCCAGCCTGACAGAGTTATGGCCGAAAAAACACCGCCGCCCCAGGTGGTATACCCGGGGCGGCGGTATTGCGTCGTCTACACTATCTTCCTTGACTGCATTATAGCATGCCGGCCCCGGTATGTAGGTTCAGTTTTAGTAATCGGTTAGTAACTGACACGAGGTACGCGGTCACTGACCCGGAAGGGAATGTCGCCTCCGGCAGGGCCGAAGATTCCTTTCTTTTTCAGAAAAAGAAAGAAAGCGTACCATGCTACCGCAGGCGAAGATAGCTTTTCGTCCGGTCATACGCGCGGGTTGAACGCTCACCGCATAAGTCGTACAACTGAAGTGAAACAGCACCCCTGCATGAGACATCTCACACAGGAGTGCTGTACATTCAACCGTTTATCAACCGTTTACAAATCAGGAAGTTGCATGCATATGCAGGTTAACTTCCCGGCGGCGCAGCGGTCGGCGTGGGCGGCTGCGGCGTTGGTATCGCCGACACCCCCTCTTCCGCAATAATCGTCATGGCGCGGTCAATCGGGATATGAACAAACCCACCCGGCTCGTCCACCCAGCCATAACTGCTCAAAAGTTCCTGTTCGCCGGCCTCGAGCTGCCGCCACTCGTTCAGATTACCGGTGCTGACCCGGGGGAGAACCGGCTCGATGGGCAGATTACCCAGCACAATCACAAACACGCTAAACAGGACAAAGACAACGAGCGCCCCGGTCAACATAACGACGGCTGAGGGTCCACTTCGGCTATTTTTCATGATGCTTAATGCCTCCTCAAGGTCGTCAAGACGGCAAAGTTGGGATCATTCACCGGCAGCATTGGTCGGCGCTTCAGTAACGTAAGGAAGAGCGCCAGCCAGATTCCGCCAATGCCCAGCGGTGCCGCAATGTTTAGCCAGTTAAATCCACTGATAGTTTCCATGAAGAATGGCTCGATCATCCAGTAGAGATCAACCAGGCGAATAAGGATCAGGAAGAGCGCGATCCAGACCAGCGTGCTGACACTCCGCTTCAGGCGGCGCGAGAGCAGGATAAAGAATGGCACAAAGAAGTGGAAGAGTATCAATATCCAGACCACCACCTGCCATCCGCCCGAACTGCGCGTGATGTAGTAGGGAACTTCCTCGGCCAGGTCGCCGGACCACTGGATAACATACTGACTGAAGGACATATACGCCCAGAGGATCACGAACCCAAACATCAGCTTGCCGATGTCGTGAATATACTTGGGCGTAATCACCTCCGAGAGCGGCTCCCGGTTCGAGAGCAGCGCCAGCATCACGACCATCAGCGCCAGCGTAGACAGCCCCTGACTGACCATGAAGATGACCCCGTAGATCGACGAGAACCAGTGGGCATTCAGCGACATCACCCAGTCCACCGAGGCGAAGGTCATGGTCAACACATACAGGACAATGCCGGAGCCGCTCAACCAGCGCATCCGCGCTGCCAGGGCCGGGTTATCTGTACGATCCTGATCGAGCGAGAATTTGTTCATCAAGACGGCCCAGAGGATCCAGATAAAGAAGTAGATGCCGGCCCGAATTGCAAAGAATTGCGGATTGAGATAGGGCACCTTCTCCTGGATGATTGCATCGCCCGCAACATAGGATGGGTCCGCCCACTTATAGAGATACTGCCCGGTTGCCATGTCCCCAAAGACGGTGAGCAGGATCGGGATAAAGAACAGCGCCATCAACGGGAGGGTCATCGCCGCCGACTCCAGGATGCGGCGGAGAATTAACCCCCACCCACCACCGGCCAGGTGATGGATCATCATCAGTGCCAGGCTACCGAGCGCGAACCCAAGCACATACATGTAGCCAAATAGGTAGGCATGGTAGAACTGCTTCAGGTCGATGGACGCACCCAGCGCACACAGCGCCAGCCCGACCAACCCGACGCCCATCGCCGTGACCTGGATGACACTGAGCGAGATACTCTTGACTCTCTGGTTCAGGTTCATTGCTCCGCCCCCTGCTGATTCTCAGGTGTTGCCTCCGGCGTATCCTGGCCTTCCGGCATTGGTGTTGCCCCGGACATATCCTGGCCTTCCGGCATTGGTGTTGCTTCGGGCGGCTGGGCCTGCAACTCCTGCTGCATATCGGCCGGCACGGCGTCGAGCGTCGCATGCTGGCTCAGTTGCAGTGCGCGGATGTAGGCAATAATCGCCCAGCGATCTTCAGGCGTAATCTTATGCGCATAGGGATACATGTAGCGGTAGCCATTGGTAATGACATCATAGAAATGTCCTACCGGCGTGGTACGCAGACGATCCGAGTGGAAGTTCGCCGGCGGAACGCCACCCCGCCGCCAGACCATGCCGTTGCCATACCCCGCCAGCCCATGGCATGGCACACAGTTAATGTTGTAGACCTCCTGACCGCGCGCCAGGGTTTCTTCCGTCACCGGAATCGGAATCTCAGTTCCGACCGCACCATCCCGCATACCCGTCATAAAGTATTCATCGTATATCACTTCATCCACGGCAACCGTGTTATCAACCGGTTTGCGAGCAGACCGGCCATCCGCGAAGAAGGTGCTGGTCTCAAGCGGCTCATACTTGGGCTGGTCGTACATATCCCGGTGGCACCCCGCGATAAAGATGAGCAGAAGCAGCGGAATCCAGCCGGTACGCAGCACCTGCATCAACCGCGGGGATCGCTGTCGGTTTCGATTTCTCACGTGCATGACGATCCCCTTATGGCTCAACCTCGACCACGCGCTGTGGCCCCAGGCTTTGTAAAAACTGACGTGTCCGGTTAGGATCAAACTTGGGATCTGAAGCTTCGATACACAAGAAGAAGCGATCCTGTGAAGCCCGCTCAAACCCCGGAACATTAAAGACCGGGTGATAGGGCATGGGCAGGCCATTCAGCGCAATCATACTGATCACGGCAGAGAAGGCCGCCAGCAAAATCCCGGACTCAAAGGTAATCGGAATAAACGAGGGCCACCCGGTAATGTTGGGGGGCCGACCACCCACATTCAGTGGGTAGTCGATGGTCATCGCAATCATCTGGAGGATGAAGCCGCTGAGCGCCCCGGTTACGCCCCCAATCAGGACGAAGAGAGGCACGCCCGTGTTATGCGGGCTAACGCACTCCATGACCTCCTCAACCGGGAAGGGCGTATAGGCATCCATGTCCATAAACCCTTCCTCGTGCGCGCGATGCGTCGCTTTAATAATGGCCTCAGCGTTATCAAATTCTGCCATCAGGCCATAGAGAGAAGGCGTCGCCATAGTGTCACACCTCGATGCTTTCCAGGTAGTCGAACTAATCGGCTGCCGATGTTGCTGCCGCTTGCTGGAGCTTATGTTCTTTCTCGTCTTCCTCAAACTTGAGCAGACTCATCTCAAAGATGTTGATCATCGGCAAGAAGCGGATGAACAGGAAGAAGAGCGAGAAGAAGAGCCCGAACGATCCAATATAGAGTGACCAGTCCCAGAATGTCGGAATGTAGAGATCCCAGGACGATGGCAGGAAGTCACGATGCAGACTGGTGATAACAATCACAAAGCGTTCCAGCCACATACCGACGTTGAAGATGAGTGATAGGATGAACAGGACCGGCAGGTTTTGCCGGAAGAACCTGATCCAGAGTAACTGCGTCAAGAGCCCGTTGATCAGGATCAGAGCCCAGTAGTAGGGCGCGTACGGGCCGATCATCCGGTTCAGGACCATATACTGTTCAAACTCGTTGGCGCTGTACCAGCCAAAGAAAACTTCCATGAGATAGCCATAGAAGACAATCGAGCCGGTGACGAGCATGACCTTCGCCATATTGTCAAAATGCTTCATGGTGAAGAAGTCTTGCAGTTTGTACCAGCGCCGGAGCGGGATCATCAGCGTGACGACCATCGCAAACCCGGAGAAGACTGCGCCGGCCACAAAGTAGGGCGGGAAGACCGTAACATGCCATCCCGGTACCTGTGCGACAGCAAAGTCAAGGCTAACGATACTATGGACCGAAACCACCAGCGGTGTTGACAGACCGGCCAGCAGCAGGTACGCCATCTCGTAGCGATGCCAGTGGCGCGATGAACTGCGCCATCCCAGCGACAGGAAGCTAAAGATGACCCGGCGAATGCCGGTTGAGCGGTCCCGAATAATTGCAAAGTCCGGGATCAGACCGATCAGCCAGAACAGCAGCGACACCGTTCCGTAGGTCGAGATTGCGAACACGTCCCAGGCCAGCGGGCTGCGGAACTGGGGCCACATCCCCATGGTGTTGGGATAGGGGATTAGCCAGTAGAACAGCCAGGGACGGCCCAGATGGAGGATCGGGTACATACCGGCACAGGCGACCGCGAAGAGGGTCATTGCCTCAGCCATACGGTTGATTGAGTTACGCCATTTCTGCTGGAAGAGCAGCAGAATCGCCGAGATCAGCGTTCCGGCGTGACCAATACCGATCCACCAGACGAAGTTGATAATCGCAAAGCCCCACGCCACCGGGATGTTCAATCCCCAGATGCCTGTACCTCGGGCGAAAAGCCAGATAATCGAGATCAGGTACATCATCAGCAGGACGAAGGAAATTGCGAAGCCGACAATCCAGCCCCGGGGCGTCTTGGGCAACTCAGCCATGGGGATACCGCTGATCTTCTCGGTAATCCCGCTGTAGGTTTGCCCTGGCCCTATGATGGCTTCGGATGATTGAAGTCGTTCGTCTCGTTGCATCACACTACTCCGTCCCATGCCCATCTGCGGGCGCTACTTCTTCAGGCGTGGTGCCGTGATCTTCTTCAGGCGCAGTGCCGTGATCTTCTTCAGGCGCAGTGCCATGGTCTTCAACCGGTACCAGCGGTGCGAGTGTTGGGTGCGGGTTCCGTACGTTCGCCAACCAGGTTGTGCGCGGTTGGATGTTGAGTTCTTCGAGCATAATGTAGTTCAGCGGTTCGGCCTTCAGTTTGCGCACCTGGCTTTCGGGATCATTCAGGTTGCCGAAGACAATCGCGCGGGTCGGGCAGGCGGCCTGGCAGGCGGTCTGCACTTCACCATCGTTGATCTCCCGATTCTCGACATTAGCCTGGATGCGCGCCGCAACAATCCGCTGGATGCAGTAGGTACACTTCTCCATAACGCCCCGGTTACGCACCGTCACGTCGGGATTGCGCATCAGCTTCAGGCTCTCTGTTTGCCGATCGGTGTACTGCAGGAAGTTAAAGCGTCGGACTTTGTAGGGGCAGTTGTTGGAGCAGTACCGCGTGCCGACACAGCGGTTGTAGATCATGTTGTTGATGCCCTCGTCGTCGTGAACCGTGGCGGCCACCGGGCAAACCACCTCGCAAGGAGCTTTCTCACAGTGGACACACATCATCGGCTGGAAGTGAACCGTGGGATTATCCGGATCGCCTGTGTAGTAGCGATCAATCCGCAGCCAGTGCATTTCCCGCGCTTTGAGTACCTGCTCCTTACCGACAACCGGAATATTGTTCTCGGCCTGGCAGGCAATCGTACAGGCGTTACAGCCGATACAGGCCGTCAGATCAACCACCATACCCCAGGCGCGCGGCCCGCCATATTCATAGTCGGGATAGATTGAATGATATTCATGGCCGTGGGGCATAAATGGCGGATGCTCCGGATCTTCGCGGAGTGACGCAAGCGTGCCCGACACAACCAGTTCCCGTCCGGCCATCGTGGCATGGTCCTGCGTGCAGGCCAGGGCGTAGCTCTCGCCTGTGGGCCGGAGTTCTCCCGAGGTAAACCAGGGTGCATCGGTTGTCCGAATGCTGTAGGCATTGAAGCCCACTCCGCTCGACACGCGTCCGGTGAAGGCCCGGCCATGCCCCAGGTAGACCGTTACAGCATTATCGGGGTGGCCCTCCAGAATCCAGACTGGCGCGCGGACACTGGTGCCGCCGGCGCGCACCTCGACCACATCGTTCGGATTCAGACCGAGTGTTTCCGCCGTGCGCAGACCGACAAGCGCGGCATTGTCCCAGGTCAGCTTCGTCAGCGGATCGGGCAGTTCCTGCAGCCAGCCGTTGTTGGCAAAGCGGCCATCCCAGATCGTCGGGTCGGGCTGGAACATAATCTCGATCTGGCCCTCCGGCGGCGCAGTCATTTCGCCGGCAAATCCACTCTGGAGCGAGACCTGTTTGATGGTTGCGCCGGTTCCGGAGACGATACCCGCGCGTAGCGCCCGGTTCCAGAAGGTCTCGAAATCACCCTCGGCCAGGTTCTGGTTCTGCCAGTAACTGCGCACAATGTCGTAGTCCGACACCCCCGCCTGGCCCAGGAAAACCGCCAGGAGCTCGTGGGCCGACTTCCCGCCATAGAGCGGCTCGATAATCGGCTGCACGATGGAGGCCACACCATTGAAGGAGAGCGCATCACTCCAGGACTCCAGGAAGTGGGCTCCGGGAAGATGCCAGGTTACCAGTGCTGAAGTTTCATCGAAGAAGAGGCTCTGGTGAATGGTCGTTCCCACGTTGGCGAGTTTCGACCCGAAGTCCAGGTCGGACGGTGCATCATAGACCGGGTTGCCGCCGATAATCAGCAGCATCTGCACCTCACCGGCCTCCATCGCCGTGACCAGTTCGCGCAAGGACTCGGTCTGGTTGACCGGATTGGCTTCAACCGGTTCGATATAGACCACGGTTGTACCGACATTGCCCAGTTGCTGGTTAATGGCGTGGGCCAGTGCATGGACAACTGGTGGCTGGTTGTCGCCGGCCAGGACCAGGCCGGCTCCCTGGTTCTCCTGGAGGTCACTCACCAGTGCATCGATCCACTCGGACGAAACGGCGGCGGGCAGTTCGGGGGCGGTGACATCGGCAATACCCACGCGCTGCGCTACCACCCGTGCTACCGCTTCAATCTCGCTGGCCCGTAGCGGTTGCCGATGGTCGGCGACCGAACCGGTGATCGACGGGGTACTCTCCACCACGTAGAGGCGGTTCATCTCAAGATTGCCCAGGCGTACCCGGCGCCGGCTCATAAACTCCCGCGCATAGCGCACCGAGCCGGGATCATTCAGCAAGAAGTTTGCGTCGAGCGAGAGGATTACATTGGCCTGGCTGAAGCGGTAAATATTATCGGTAAACTCGCCAAAGGCCAGTTGCGCGCCCTGCCGTACATTATCGTTCCCAACCGGGTTGTAGAGATGCCACTGCGCCGATGGGAAGGCATCCTGGAGCGCCTGCATCTGACTTGCCAGGGTCGGCGATGTCACCGTCTGGGTCAGAATACGCAGTCCTGCGCCGCCCGCCGCCCGGAGTTCCTCCAGTTGCGGGCCGATGGTGTTTACAAAGTTATCCCAACTGCTGACGGCATCACCCTGCCGCACATCCTGGGAGCGGTCCGGGTCATACATCGTCAGAATCTCAGCCTGCGTAAACACATCGGCTGCGCCCAGGCTGGCGGGATGTTCCGGGTTACCACTAATGAATGTTGGCCGTCCCATATGACTCTCGACCAGCACCCCCATGGCGTAGCCGCGTGGCGTTGCGACTGAGGCATAGTAGGCCGGGATGCCTGGCGTGAGATATTCCTGCTCCGGCATAGCGTTCGTGTAAGGCGCAATCCGCTCGACCGGCTGGCGGCGACATGAAGTCAGCCCGGCCAGGGCCAGCGATGCGCCCATGATCTTCAGGAACGTGCGTCGGCTCAACGAGTCGTCCCATTCGGCCGCACCTTTTGGGAACTCGCGGTGCAGAAACTCCTGGAACTCCGGGGTTTCGGCAACTTCTTCCAGGCTGCGCCAGTATTCCCGGCCCTGTGCCCCGGCGAGACGTTCGCGGATCTGCGCCAGATCAACACGTTCGTTATCACTGTTTGTTGTCATATGCGTACTACTCTAGTTCTATCGATGACAGATATAGCAGTTGCTGAGACGGCTTACGTTAATGTCGTACTCCCTGAGGAGCTGTTGCCCAAGCTCAAACTGATCGTCTGGTCGCTGCCACTCCATGTTGTAGACTTCTTCGACCGGACGGAGATACTGTTCCGGGTTGCGATGGCAGTCAAGACACCAACCCATAAACAGCCCTTCAGTCTTCCAGACAACTTCCATCTCGTTGACCTGGCCGTGACATTCGGTACAACCGACGCCGTTATTGACATGGACGTTGTGGTTGAAGTAGACAAAGTCGGGTAAGTCATGGACGCGCTGCCAGAGAATCGGCTCACCCGTTTCCCAGCTTTGCCAGATGGGTTGGACCCGGGGACTGTCGCGTTTGACCTGAGTGTGACAGGTGACACAGGTCTCGGTTGGCGGAATGTTAGCAAAGTGCGATTGATCGACGGAGGTGTGACAGTAACGACAGTCGGTTCCGACGACTCCGGCATGCGCATAGTGACTAAACGCAACCGGCTGTTCAATAGCGATGTTTACCTGTCTCCAGAAGTTTGATCGAAAAAATACGATCAAGATGAGCAAAAGCTCTACGGCGATGAGCGCACCAACAAAGATCGTGACGCGAGCCAGCTTGTTGATACGTGGACGAAAGAGTTGAGGTCGTCTTTCCATGTGGGAGCCTTATCTAGAACTAGGTCCACCAGGGGAGGCATTCTACCCATTCAATTTGCATAATAGGAAAGTTCTTATGTATTATAAGCACAATTTGTTTTTGTGTCAACCAGGTGCTCTTTGCACAAGTACCACCTCCCATCGGCTTGTTATTGCTTATTATACAATGGCTTGCCCCCACATTATACCACTTCAAGTAATAGACTATGTACAAATAATTCACTTGTGGGTGAATTTCATGCAACTATTTTGCTACAGACGGTCCGCACCGGCATCCAGCGTGCAGGCGGAGGCGCGGCAGCGCTGCTCTCCCGCAACAACCCGATTGCATTTGACAACCGGATGCAAGTGATGTTTCAATAGACATGAATTTATTTCACCCGGAATCGGGACGCGCGGTCGCTGACCGGCCCGCACCCCGATCCGCCGGTTAAGCAACAATAGAGGGAAACACAATGGCAGGCGAGAGAAATTTCCGACCCCCATCCGGAGATAAGCCCGGCGGACTGATTGCCGGGCTAACCTATCCATTCCAGGCGCTGGGAGTGATCAATCGTACCCGCAGCCTGTGGCGCTACATCCTTATACCACTCCTGATCAATCTGTTGGTTGGTGTGGTGCTGTACGCTTCCCTGCTCTTGGCAGGCTTCCGCTTTATCGGCACAACAACGGCAGATTTTCCGGCGGCGTTTCAGGTAATTCTGCAGGCGCTGCTGGGGATCGGGTTGCTGGTTGTGCTGGGCTTCGTGCTGGTGCGCTTTGGCGTGGTGCTGGGTTCGCCCTGGTATGGGCAACTCTCGGAGCGGCTCGAGCAGATCTACACGGGGCGTGCGCTGTCACCCGAGCCGACGAGCGCGCGGACAATCCTCCGGGATATCTGGCGGGCACTGGCATTTGAATTGAAAAAGCTGCTGGTGGTGGTTGTCATCGGCCTGCCGCTGCTGCTGCTCAACTTCTTCCCGCCCTTTGGTCCACCGCTGGCCTCGGCCGGCGGGATTGTGCTGGGCGTAACTATCGCCTGCCTGGATTTTCTGGACCCACCGCTGGAGCGGCGGCGGCTGCGCTTTCGGGATAAGCTGGGGGCTATTCGTAATGCACTACCGGCCAGCGGGGGCTTTGGCCTGATCTGCTTTGGCTTGATCACCATTCCGTTCCTCAATCTTTTTTCCATTCCGCTCTGCATCACCGCAGGAACGCTCTTCTTTTGTGATCAGATCGAGAGTGAAGGTGAAGGTGAAAGTAGGCAGAGGCGTTAATCTCTACCCGGTCAACTCGGATAGCTCAAACGGCATCCACTCGCCGCGCGCATCAAGGGTGTGGGGCGTCCCATCTTCGTCCCACATAATCAGCCGCCCCACATGGACAATAATCGCGGCACGGGTGCGCGCAACCTTCTCATCGGTGGTGCTGCTGCTCAACCCCCAGGCGGCATAGATCTGCCCATTTGTCCGGCTAATGCTCCGCTTGTCGCGCAGGCCCAGCCGCGCGGCGATCTGCTCATTGCTCATGCCCTGCGCCAGCATCTGCGCAACGATCTGCTCGTTCGGTTCCAGCAGCGCCATGGGGGACTGCTCATCCTTCTGGCGTACCTCCTGCACCCGCGACTCAATCTCCGGGTCGATAAAGCTCCGCCCCGCGACCGCATCCCGGATTAGCGGCACAATCATCTGCGGCAACAGATAGTTCGACTTGCGCACATAGGCATAGTGGCTCAGGATGCCGGAACTACGGAAGGCGCGGTAGAAGGAGTCATCATCCTGAATCGAGTAGAAGACCACCGGCAGCCGGGGAAACTCGCGCCGGATGGCGACGGCGGCCTCGATCCCGTTCAGTTCCCCCGCCAGTTGCACATCCATCAGGATCACATCGGGCGGACTGTTCAGGCAGTAGGCCAGCGCCTCCTCGCCGCTGCCACAGGCATGTACAACCTGCACCGCATCGGTGGCATTCAGCCCGGCGCAGAGGGCCGGGCGCAACTTCGCATTATCCTCAACGACAAGCAGGTTATGCATGAGGGTTCCTCCGCTGCCGGATCCAGACAACCAGAAACGCCGTCATGATTCCCAGAAGATCTATCAGCAGATCGCGTGCATCGTCAAAGGCCGGCACACGCTGCTTGTAGAGCAGTTGCAAGCACTCCTGTCCCAGCGCCACCGACAGCAGCAGCCCCAGGTAGAGATGCAAACGTAGGCACAATCCGGGAAACAGGCCCAGCAAAAGCATTCCCAGCGCGAAGAATATAGCGCCATGACCGATGGCATGTGCCAGTTCCGTAGCAAACACCCGATCAAGCCAGAAACCGAACGCAGGCCACTGCTCCGCCAGCCGGCCAAATGGAAAAAGCACCAGCAGCACCGCCGGCACCAACAAAAGCCTCCGCCGCCGGAGCCGCGCAGAATAGGCCGTCAGGAAACGCGGTAATCGGTTCTTCCGGGCGGTATTGTCTACTTTGAGCATCGTTCAAGCCTTTCCCTGATTATTTACAGGACTTACGCGGTGCGCGTTCAGACCAGACGTTTGACCCGATGGAAATCGGATTCGCCTGCGGCAGCGTGGTACGTTCTGTTTCTTTTTCACGAACAATTGGCTCTCCGAGCCAATTGTTCGTGAAAAAGATCTGGTGATTTCCGCCCTGCCGGAGGCGAATCGGGCCGGTTGTCCAGGCAGATGCCTGCCAGGTCAACGACTGCGTAACTCCTGTGAATAAGGAGACCGCCACTGTGACAACATCCGTTGAAACCCTCCATACTGAAATAAAAGCATTGCACCGGCGCGTGGGTGCGTATCACAACCATCCGCGATATTAGGGAGCGCCGACGGCACGAGGAGGAGCAGCAGAAGCTGGTTGCGCTGATCGGCGCAATTGACAGCGCACGCGTCCAGCAAATTATGGAGACCTTGCTGGAGGGCATTACCGCACACCAGGCCGATATCGCCATCCTCGATATCACCGGGGGGCAGGTGGTTGATACCCAGGTGGCGGATGCGCTGCTACGTACGGCTCTTGCGGTTAAACTGCTTGGCGCACAGGTTGTCCTGACCGGAATCAGCCCGGTGATGGCGCAGACGCTGATTCATCTGGGAGTCGACCTGAGCATGATCGTAACCTGCAGTAATCTGCAGGAGGGCATCGCGTATGCGCTCGGTGGGGCGTAGCGCAGTTCTGGATGGATCGGGCAAAAGAATAATTTATCTGTGCTAGAGCCGGTCCTACACCGGCCCTGGCATTTTGCATGCATCAGCTCATGTAAGTCAGATCAGGAAGCACGCTTCACCCGATCTTGCGCCTGATCCACCTGATCTACCTTGATCCGGTTGAGCCAGCCGAGCAACTTATTACTGAAAACATCGGCGGCCTCATCAAAGGGGCAGTGGCCGCTTTCGGGGACGATCTGAATCTCCGCCTGAGGAAACATGCGCTGCTTGAAGGCATGCGCAACCGACGGCGGGAGCGACCGGTCATGCTCCCCCCAGAGCAGCAGCGTCGGCACCTGCACCGCGCCGGGCGGGATATTCAGGTGGCTATTCATCAGGGCGCGCGTGACGGCCAGGTACGAACGGACACCATCCCGGCGGCGTAGCGGCGCGCTAAACAACCCCACCAGTTCATCGGTGACACACTCTTCCCGGTAGTAGGCCGAACGCAGGCTCTGGCGCACGCCCCACTCGTTGGCAAACACCCCGGCCAGCAGTTCCCCCAACCCCGATGTCTGCACCAACCCGAAGAAGGCCCGGTCAAACGCGGAAGGCTCACGGCTCGGTGGCAACCCGGCGCTGTTCACCAGTACTAACCCCTGGATCAGTTCCGGGTAGTCATGCGCAACCTGCGCCGCCGGCATGCCCCCCATCGAGTGCCCTACAACCACCGCCGGGCCAGGTAAAACCTGACGTACCAGATCGGCGACCTGCCGGGACCAGAGCGCGCAGTCGGAGATCTCAGATGGTCGGGCGGAGTAGCCGAAGCCGTACAGGTCCAGCGCGGCAACGGTGTGGCTGCGGGCCAGTGCCGGCAACACGCGCCGCCAGTGCTCAATCAGCCCGCCATAGCCATGGATAAACAGGATTGGCCGGCCATGCGCCGGCGTCGAGAGCCAGTAGCGCATCCGGCCATGTTCGCCCTGCCGGTAGTGCTCGCTGATGCGCGGCTGTACATTCGTTTGTATATTTGTGGACAAGAGATCAATATCCTTTCCAGTATGGAGTGCGGCAGCCATGCTGCCGCATAGCTCTGGAGTACGGCGTATGGACTGCGACAACTATACGGCCACAGTCTAAACTATTGCACAAAACGCTCAACAGCCCAGCGTGGTACGGTACCAGACCTCGATACCTTTCTTCAGCGTAGCTGCCGGCAGGCCAAAGGTCGGAACACCCAGCGGGTTGCCAATGGCTTCGCCCGGTCCCAGGGAGACCAGTTCGCCCAGACGTAGCGGCTGGTAACTGCGCGGAGCCTGACCCATACATTCCGCCAGGAGTGTGCGGGCCAGATGTTCACCCTGGCGCATGGCAAAGCTCGCTGTGGCTGGTAGGGTTCCGCGCAGCGGATCGGGGATGCCGGCACAGTCACCGGCCGCGAAGATCAGCGCCTGATCCTGCACCCGTAGATAGCGATCCACCCGCACGCGGCCGATGCGGTCAGTCGGGAAGTCCGACGCGGCCAGCAGTGCCGGAGCGCGAATGCCACCCGCCCAGACGATGGTCCCGGCGTGCAACACCCGATTTCCCGAGAGAGACAGCGTCTGCGCTTCGACGCGCTCAACAGCAGTGCTACGATAGATATCGATGCCGCGCCGCGCCAGCACATATTCGGCATACTGCGTGGCCCACGCACCAAACTGCCGGAGCAGCATGGCATTACGCTCGATCAGCGCGATGTGTACCTCACTCGTTGATAGTCCCGACTGGCTTGCGCGGGTTTTACACCAGGCAGCCAGTTCCCCGGCAAGCTGGCTGCCGGTATAGCCGCCCCCAACGATCGCAAATGTCAGCAACCGCTGCCGTACCGCCGGATCGTCCGTCCGGGCAGCCTCGGCAAACTGCGCCTGCAGATGCTCACGCAACTGGAGTGCGTCGGCCTGGCTCCGCAGGGGCAGCGTATGCTCCCGCGCACCGGGTATATCACTATAGTTCGTCTCTGCGCCCAGCGCGATGACCAGTCGGTCATACCCGATCGAGCGACCATCTTCCAGATGTACCTGCCGTGCCGGCGGTTCAATCCGCGCGACCCGGCCCTGCTCTAACCGGGTTGCGCACCGGCTGAGCAGATCCGCCAGCGGTAGCACCGTGTCGGACGGCTCCGCGCGGGTGGTCGCAGTCAGATGCAACTCTTGCACAATCTGGTGGTAGGGATTCTGGTCAAGCAGTGTCACCTGCGCCGGCATTTCCTCTTTTGAAACAAGTTTATTGAGTTCGAGAACAACCCGCAGTCCGGCATATCCCGCACCCAGGATCAGAATCTGCATTGAAGTACCTTTCATTAATACGAGTTACGCGGTCGGTTCCAAACCAGGCGTCTGCCTGGACAACTGGCCCGGTTCGCCTCCGGCAGGGTGGAATGTAACATTCTTTTCCACCCTGCCGGAGGCGAAATCTGCCGTTAACGCGATCAAACATCCGGTTTGGTCCCCTCATTGCGTACGTCGTGTCATCAATTGTCAGCAAGGGCATACGACGGTCGTATGCCCTGGTCGCGGATACCTGCCAGGCCAAGCGCATAATCCCACCCGGGCAGCGCCGCCGGATCGCCATACCAGGGCCGCCCGTGGAGGCGGGTGTGGTAGAGCCCGGGTACAACCAGGTATTCTGCACCACGTAACGCGGCACACAGCAGCGTGGTAATGCCGTCGCCCCAATCCTGCGCATGCTCCACTCCGGAGACCAGGGCATAGCTGCGGCTTGCCATCCGCTCCCGCAGCGTGCCCGCCGGATGCCCCTGGAGCGCCCGTCCCACCAGGGTAACATAGCGCACATCCTCATAGAAAGCCCCGGGGTAGGTGCCATTGGTAAAGCCAACAACCCGCCGCGTCCAATACTCCCGGCTCTGGTGGGGTGTGCCCAGCGTGATCAGGCGCTCGACATAGCGCCGGCCGCCGTAGACCTGCCCGCGATAGGGCTGGTCGCCCAGGTAGATACGGGCCGTTGTTCCGCCGACGCTGTGGGCCAGGATCGTCACGCGGTCAACGCCGGTCAGTGCGCGCGCCTGCTGCACGGTTGCCTGCAGATGGGCTACCGGAATGCGGAAATCCCAATCGCGGGTGAGCGCCCAGCGCGCCCGGCTAATCGGCGTGATAAACACTCGGTAGTTGTAGGGCGGTGCCGCCAGGGCGTCCGCCAGGGCCGCAAAATCGGTCGGGGCCGTCAGGTAGCCCCCGATGATTACCAGTACAGGTCGTTTCATCTGCGTATCATTTTCTAGCAATGGTAGTAATTGATTTCGCTCCATATCGTACGTACGAATGTGCCTATTACTATTCTAACCTCACTCTCTGTGCTATACTGAAGCAAAAAGCCGACTTTCTTGCAAATTCGGCAAAATCCATACAATGGAGCATGTTATGACGAACAGACCGCATCCCGAAACCTTGCGGCACGTCGAGATTTTTGAGAAGCTTACCGACGAAGAACTGCTCAAGGTGGTTGAATTATGCCGGGTCGAGCGCGTCCCCGCCGGCCAGATCATCTTTCACGAAGGTGAGGATGGTGATACGCTGTTTCTGATTCAGCAGGGCTGCGTGCGCATCTCGCTCAATACGCGGGGCCCCGAAGATACATTCACCCCCGGGACAATTAATATGCTCTACGCGGGGCAGAGCTTTGGCGAGATGGTCTTGCTCGGCGGTGTCACCCGCTCGGCAACCGTCACCGCCGTTGATGACTGCGTTCTGATGGTACTCAAAGCACACGAGTTTGCCGCTCTCTGCGAGGCCAATCCACGTATCGGCTACCGCGTGATCTATAGTGTAGCCGGCGACCTGGCCTACAAACTGCGCTCTTCCAACCTGCTGCTACGCGGCAATATCCGCTGGCAGGGGAATGAGTTGAGCCGGCGTACGCGAAAGAACGACGATGCAGCAACTTCTGATTGTTGACGACGAACCGGCCATTACGCAGGTCTTGCGCGAGCGCCTGGAGCGCGAGGGGTTTGGTGTGCATGCGGTGGCAACCGGCGAGGAAGCACTGGCGGCGCTGGAAACCACCGTGTATGATCTGCTGCTGCTCGATGTAGGGTTGCCGGGAATGGATGGCTTCGAGGTGCTGCGTCAGATGCGCGCCCGGGGCTATGATCTGCCGATCATTGTGCTGACGGCCCGCGATGAAGAGATTGACCGCGTGGTCGGGTTGGAACTGGGAGCCGACGATTATGTGGTCAAGCCATTCTCACCGCGCGAACTGGCCGCGCGGGTGCGCGCCCTGCTGCGGCGTACGGCTGAGGTTGCCCAACTCCGCGCACAACTCAAGCGGGATGAAGCTACACCGGAGCGTGAACTCCAGGTCGATATGGCACGTCGCCAGGCAATCTTTCGGGGGGAGTTGCTGGACCTGCGTCCCCGCGAGTTCGATCTGCTGGCACTGCTGGCGGCGCATCCGGGACAGGTATTCACCCGCGAGGCACTGCTGCGGCAGGTGTGGGGCCACGAGGAGTTCGTAGACGCGCGTACGGTTGATGTGCATGTGCGCCGGGTCCGCGCCAAACTTGCCGCAATCGCCCCCGATGCTCAGATCATCCTGACCGAGTGGGGTGTTGGGTATAAATTAACTAACGGTTAGGGGTTAGGGGCAATACCTTTCAAATAACCGGAACGACGCGGTAGGCGATCAAACCAGACGTTTGACCAGATGTGAGTCAGACTCGCCTGCGGCAGCATGGTACGTTTTTATCCTTTTTTCACAAAACATTTTCACAACGTGAAAATGTTTTGTGAAAAAAGGATGGTATTTTCCGTCCTGCTGGAGGCGATAGCCCCTTCCAGGGGAGTGAACATCTACATCGTCCTATTTGAAAGGTATTGCCCCTAACCCTTAACCCCTAACCCTTAACCCCTAACCCTTAACCCTTAACCCCTACTCCGGCACTGCAATCGTAATCAACCGGTGGCTCATATCCACCAGCGCGCCATCGGCAATAACCCGATCTCCGATACAGGAGACCAGCGTAAGTTGCTCACGGCCCTGCGGGAGGACATATTCGATCTGATCCGGATTGACCCAGACCTGCTCCGCGATAACATAATTGTGGGCTGTTCCATCCGCCGTATGCACCGTGATCGGATCACCAATCGAGGCAGTATGCAGATGCTCGAACGGTGCGGGCACATCCGGGGTGGCCTGGAAGCGCGCGACATGCCCCCAGAGCACCACATTCTCACCCTGCCCCGGCTCGGCGCTGTAAATGTACCAGCCGACATCATGCTGGGGCACAATCGGAATATTCCGGGCATCCAGTCCAACCGGAATGAGTGACTGATCTAAGCCGATGGTATCGATCCGCATCTGTACCGGTTCGCTGGGTGGAACGACAACCCCCGTCGGCGTCGGCGCAGCGGTTGGTGCGGCAACTTCTTGATGCAGCAGCGGCAGATCCTCGGTGGACATATCTGCTGAGAATGTCGGGGGTGATGCCGCCACACTGGTTAGCTCCAGCGTAGGAAGCGGCGTCGGCATACTGGTTATGTCCAGTTGAGCAGATGATCTGTTCTCGCCCATGACTACCTGCATCACCAGATAACCTGAGATAAGCAGTGCCGACAGTACAACCAGGAAACGTGGTTTCAAACGCATAAGCTACCTTAGCTACCTTTCCGCATACGAGCTTGCGTTTCTACTGTAAAATCAGGCACACAACGCCAGGGAGTATAGCACAACCGGCGCGGAGATGCTAATCTGATCGCGCTTACGCGGTGGGTATGCAAACCGGACGTTTCACCCGACGAAAGCCCGATTCGCCTGATCAAACGTGCGGCTTGAACGCCTACTGCATTCCATCGTGACAGGCGTTACTCTACGCTGTGCTATAATGCGCTGTGTCATTCGTCACGATTGGATGAGGGGTCTATGAGTCTTAAAGGGAAAGTTGCGATTATCACCGGAGCGTCGAGCGGTCTCGGGTACGCCGTTGCACATCTCTTTGCGCGAGAGGGCGCAGTCGTCGTTGCTAACGCTCGCCGTCGTGACCGCCTGGAGTGGTTGGTAGGCGATATTGCTGCAAATGGGGGTCAGGGGATCAGTATCCCGGCCGATGTCACCGATCCGGCCCAGGTGGAACATCTGATGGATCAGACGCTATCATTGCTGGGTCAGATCGACATTTTGATTAACAGTGTGGGGGCGGTGGTAAAAGTTGCCCCGGTGGAACAATTTAATGATTCGGAGTGGAACACCATCTGGCAGACGAATATGAGTAGTGTGTTTTACACCTGTCGCGCGGTTGTTCCGCATATGAAAGGGCAGCGTTCGGGCACGATTATCAATGTCGGCTCGCGCGTGGGCAAGACGGCGGTGCCGAATATTGCGCCCTTCTGCGCGGCGAAGTTTGCGCTGACCGGGTTCTCGCAGTCACTGGCGCAGGAACTCCGGCCATTCAACATATTTGTTACAACTGTTTTCCCGGGGATGATCAACACCAACATGCAGCCGTTCCGCCCCGCTGCCGAGGTGCGGCGACAACTGATGTCGGCGGACGATGTTGCACAGGCTATTCTGTGGACATGTTCCCTGCCGCCAAGCGTGCGGGTGGATGAACTGCCGCTGATGTCGCGCCAGTTGGATATGTGAACCGGGCCGGTTCGTTCGGCAGCAGTGAGCCGCAAGCAGTTGTCGGGAGAGTGGTTCACCTGCTTGCCCACTGCTCGCTGCTGTACGGACGATAATCTACAGCCAACGGACGACACCTATGACCGATTTCAGTCTGCGCGACTGGTGGGAAGAACTGTTCCAGGTTCACGAGTTTGCGCATTACCAGGAGTATGCCGAAGATCTGACGCGCCGCGAGGTGGATTTTCTGGAGCAGGCGCTCCCCCTGACCGGCGTCGAAACAATTCTGGATCTGGCGTGTGGCGGTGGGCGTCACGCGATTGAACTGGCCCGGCGTGGATACACTGTCGAGGGGATCGATGCGGCTGCGCCGGTAATTGCCTATGCGCAGCAGCGGGCCCAGGAACTGGGGACGACCGCCCGCTTTGCCGTCGGCGATATGCGTACCTACGCCGACAAGGAGCGGTTCGATGTTGTGCTGGTGATGAACAGCAGCATCGGCTTTTTTGATGATGCAACCAACCGCACGGTGCTGACGAATGCCGCCCGGGCGCTTGCTCCGGGTGGAAAGCTGCTGCTCCAGTGCCTGAACCCCTACCGGATTGCGAGCTATCTCCAGACATTCCGCACAGGCTGGTATCAACTTGGTCAGGGCTATGTTTTGCGGCAGTCCCACTTCGACCCGCGCAGTGCGACGCTGCTGATCGACTACCGCTACCTCGATCCGGCGCAGGGGTTGGATGTGGCCCACCCCGGCGACCGCATTCGCCTCTATGGATTTCCCGAACTGACGGCGCTCCTGGAGCTGGTTGGCCTGCGCCCGCACAGTGTCTTTGGCGATGCCCTGCTGCCGCCGGTTCCATTTGATGAAGAGAGCCAGTGGCAGGTGGTGGTTGCCCGCAAGGAACTGCCGTCTGACGCGTCTGACGCAACCGATGAGCCGGACGATAGCCCGGCGGATGAGCCGGACGATAACCCGGCGGCGGAAGATTCTGAAGCATAGCCGCACGCTGCCGGCCAGCGGACATGCGGAAGCGCGTTCCTACCTGGCAACTGGCGAGAGGTTACTCGGCAATTTTCTCAATCGTTGCTGCGGCTTGAATGCGCTCCACATCGGGAAGATGCAGCAACCCGCCGCCAATCGTCAGCGCGTCGGCGGTGCCGCAGGCCACCCCCAGGCAGAGCGCCGCATCGAGCGAATCGCCCCGCAGCAGGCCCGTCACCAGTCCCGCCAGCAGCGAGTCGCCGCTGCCCACTGTACTGACAATCTCTAGCTGCGGCGGACGTACCAGGTAAGCGCCCGCAGCGCCCAGGGCCAGCGCACCCGCCGCGCCCAGCGAGACTACGCCCAGCGCAATGCCGCGCGACCGTAACTCCCGCAGCGCCTGCAAAGCCGTTTCACGACTCTCAATCGCTATACCCAGGGCCGCGCTCAGTTCGGCTCCATTTACCTTCAGGCCAAAGGGCCGCGCGTTCAGTGCCGCTTCTAATGCGCCGCCGCTGGTATCCACAATCACCCGGCAGCCGGCATCGGCCAGCATCTGCACCAGCGTCGCCATATTCGCGGGCGGCACGTTCGGTGGAAGACTGCCGGAGATAGTCGCCAGCGTGACCTCTTCCGCCGCGAGGTTGCCAATCGTCGTCACGAAATTATGCCAGTCGTTCGCACTGACGTTCGGCCCCGGTTCGTTTAGCACCGTGGCATCACCGCCTTGCGGATCGACCACCAGGACACAGGTGCGCGTCTCGCCACTATGCCGGCTCCAGCGGCCCTTTAACCCTTCCTCAAACGCTAATGCCGCAACCTGCCGGCCCGTCCGCCCACCGAGCAATGCACAGAAACGCAGCGGTTGCCCCAGTTTATGCGCGGCCCGGGCCACATTCATGCCTTTACCGCCCGCTACCGCCAGCACCCGCTCGGCCCGGTGAACTGCGCCTAACCGCAGATTGGGTATGACCAGCGTGCGGTCCAGGGCCGGATTTGGTGTAATCGTAAGCAGCATAGAGTTGTCCCCTGGTGTATCTGATATCAATGCTTTAACAGGACTTACGCGGTCACTGAACCGAAAGGGAATGTCGCCTCCGGCAGGGTGGAACCGGACATCCTTTTTGGAAAAAAGTGGCTCCGAGAGCCACTTTTTTCCAAAAAGATCGAACAAGTACCTTGCTGCCGCAGGCGAAACTGGCTTCCATCTGGTCAAACGTCCGGTTTGAACGCCCACCGCGTAAGTTCTGGCTTTAACTGGAAATCTCAGTCCACTATCATTATAGTCAAATTCAGA
>DAOTUI010000306.1:0-5250 GCA_034437035.1 Chloroflexaceae bacterium | reverse complement strand
TTTCAAGAAATTTTGGCGCATAGCGCCAAAATTTCTTGAAAAAGATCAAAAAGTACCACGCTGCCGCAGGCGAATCGAGCTTCCATCGGGTGAAACGTCCGGTTTGCATGTCAACCGCGTAACTCGTGTCATAGACAGGAAAACCGGATAACAACATGAAGACCAGGACAGATAAGTTTAGTATTTGTTAAAGCAGATAGATAATGCTATACTTCCAAGATGTGTGCTTGCGAAGATAAAGGAGCCATCGCTATGTCATTAATCGCGGGCAATTTGAGCGTTGCGCAGCGTCTTCTCGACAATAATGATATTTTCTGGGGTGTGTGTGCGGGTGCTGCTGCTCATCTGTATGGAGATCGACGGCCGATCCAGGATATTGATATTCTGGTTGTTGCGGGAGGGCTGGACAAGATCGTTCAGTTGCTACAACGCGAGCAGAAAGCGGTTCAGTTTGATGGGAAGCGGGTGTTGTGGCGGGGGATCAAGTTCTTTGATGACTTGAGCGTGAAGCGTCTGGGCAAGAATCATCCGTTTGTGCTGGATACGCCAATGTACGAGCATCTCCGGCGCATGCCACTGTTGGGGGCGCGGGTGGCGGTGCTGGCCCCGGAAGATATCCTGGTTCACAAGCTGCTGTTGGGGCGGGGAGCTGAACAGGGGAAACATGATCTGAACGATGCGGCCGCCATTGCGCGCCGTCAGCGCCTGGATATGGAGTATCTCGAGCGGCGGCTTCAGTTAAGCAGTGCTCAGGCTGCAATTCAGTCCAAACTGGAGGAGTTGGGCATCCTGGTAGGATCGGGAGCCTAATCGAACAAACCGGTCGCAGCGGGAACGGGCCTGGTACGCTGAGATAAGTTACACGGGACGGGGGACAGGTGAGCGCGGCGACAAGCGCTGTCTCTACCCAGTTGATTATATTGATTACAGAATGACGAACGGGGCATGCATTATGCATGCCCCGTTTGCAGTTGCCGTGCGGGAGCCATGCTCCCGTACACCAAAGTCAGCAATGCGGGAGCATGGCTCCCGTACACCAAAGCCAAACTATACCGTGTCCTCGTCCAGCAAGCTGCGACACGCAGCACAGCGGCCATAGATCTGCAAAAGATGCTCTTCGATCACAAAGTCCGTCCGACGAGCGAGGCCGGCGAGTAGCTCATCCAGGGCGCAACCTTCAAAGGCAATCACTCTGCCGCAGTTGGTGCAAACCAGATGATGTAGATGACCCGGCCAGCTCACAATATAGCCGGTCTCGCTACTCTGCATATGGATGCGGGCGACCCAGCCACCAACCGCCAGTTGCTCCAGTGTCCGGTAGACCGTGGCGCGGCCTGGTGGGGCGGTATCCTGCTGAAGATCGGTATACAATTGTTCAGCGGTAAACGGGGCCGTGTAACTGGTAATGTGCCGCAGCACACGACTACGTGGCCCGGTTATCCGATGCCCGGATAACTGCCAGGAAGACTGCACTGCGGCGATCCATGCTTCTGGTTTAATCTGTACCGTCGTCGATTCGGAGGGCATGATCAGGTTAACCCGCGCCTTGATCCCGGCGCATACGTATTAACTGCTGCGTGTGTGTTGCGGTGCAGCCGGCAACAGTGCCAGATGACGCGCGCGTTTGATGGCAGTCGCCAACTTGCGCTGCATCCTGGCTGTCACCCCGGTGCGGCGGCGCGGCAGGATTTTCCCCTGCGCCGTAATATACTTCTGGAGTCGCTTCACATCTTTGTAGTCCGGGACAATTCCCAATTTTGTGAACTCACATTCCTTCCGCCGCGTGCGACCGCGCGGATTCCGATACGCTGCCATATGATTACACACTCCTTATGAATTGCTGCAAATGAGCCGGGGCTTTGCTACAAGCTTCTGCGAACACATCTGTGGCCTTAAGTATACCACATACCTCCGCCCTGTTTCAAAGCCCCCGGTTTGGCCGTCTCACGGTCGTGCCGTTCATGCTGCCGGTCATCCCCTGGCTATTCCGGGTCCACTTCAGGCGTTGCGTGCAGAACATGTTGTAGGCTCTGGTGCAGCAGATGGGTTATATGATTATTCTCCAGCGCATAGTAGACCTGTCTGCCTTCACGCCGGTCATGTACAATTCGCAGGGTGCGCAGCAGCCGCAGATGATGCGAAACGGCCGAGAGCGAGTCTTCCATCTCCAGCAGGCGGGCGAGATCACCGACGGTTAGCTCGGCGTGGGAGAGTGCATGCAGCAGGCGCACGCGGGTAGGGTCGCCCAGAGCTTTGAAGATGGTCGCCAGACGGCGCGATGCCTCGTCGTTGAGGGGATGCGCACGTACATGGCGAATCCGGTCCGGATCGGCAAAATGGTTATCGCTGTGAGTCATGGTTATGCTCATGGTATTCTCGTCCCATTCATGGAAGTGATACGCCGGGTTGTTTTGTCAGGTGTTGTCATGCCATCCAGCCTTTCGTATGTTCAGCCGTCAGCCATTCGGGTTGTCCAAAGAACAGCGAAGGACCAGGCGCAGGTGCCGGGAGGGTGTGTGTGAGCGGGTGACCTGCGCAGAGCAAAAAGTTAATTTTCGGTTATAGAAAGATTACCACATACTGTGCCGGTATGTCTATGTACGACACTGGTCAGGAGGTCACATGTTGTGTGTGGTGCGACGTTTTTCTGCGCTTCGCTCACGATCTACTACGTTCATGCCCGTTCAGACGTTTCCCCGGTAGGGTTGGTTGCGCACTGGCTGTGGTGGCCGGGCCATGTGCTATCATGTGACAGGCGTTACGCGGTGCGTGTTCAAATGAGACATCAACTCCTGTGAATGTCGTCTTCGCCGGCGGCAGCATGATACGCTTGTTATCTTTTTCGCAAAAAATCTGCACACAGTGCAAATTTTTTGCGAAAAAGAATGGTTTCTTCCGCCCTGCCGGAGGCGAGTCGGGCCGTTTATCCAGGCAAATGCCGGGTTTGGAACCGACCGCGTAAGTCCTATCATATGATGCCGTTATCGAACAGGCATAGGTTACAGTATGAGCGAGGAGAGCCGAATGGATCACAGCCGGAGCGCGGAGAAAATGGGGCAACCGGAGAGCACAGGGAATGCCGCACAGCGTACCATTTTCCATATTGTTCGCCGGAAGGAGTGGGCGCAGGCCGCGCCCTCAGGATACTACTTCCATCAATCCCTGGATGAGGAGGGGTTTATTCACTGCTCAACCGCGGTACAACTGTCGGCGGTTGCCAACAGTTTTTACCGGAGACAGCCGGATCTGGTGGTACTGACGATTGCTGCCGACCGGGTAACGGCCCCCATCGTGTATGAGGCTCCGGTTGAAGATCCTACTTCTGTTGAGCGCTTTCCCCATCTGTATGGTCCGCTCAATGTCGATGCAGTTGTGGCGGTCACGCCGCTGCTGCCTGCCGCCGACGGCAGTTTTACAACCGTCCCCGACCCTTCAACTCCAGATAGGTGTTGATCACGCTGACGGTGAGTTTGTCGGCGGGCACATCCAGCGTCAGCACGCCGTTGCGGTTGAGCGTATCCAGCACCACGCGGCGCTCGTCCAGCAGCATCTCGGCGACGGCGCGCTGGTAGACCGCGTCGCTGGTGTGGGGTGACTGCCCGGCCAGATGGGTAATATTCGGGTCGCTAATCGTCACACACAGTGGCAGGTGGCGCTTCGCCAGGCGGGACATATTGGCGATCAGCGGGCGCGCGGCATCAAGCGTTACCAGGTCGGTGAAGACCACGATCAGCGAGCGGCGCTTATTTTTGAGGCTCAGGTAGCCCAGCGCGCGGGCATAGTCGGCCTCGACCCCCTGGAACTGCACATTGTAGAGCGCCTCCAGCATGCGGTAGAACTGCGCCTTGCCCCGGCGGGGGTTCAGGTAGGTGCCCACCTCGTCGGCGAAGGTCAGCAAGCCGATATGGTCCCCCTTGAGCGACGCCACGTAGGAGAGCAGCAGCGCGGTGTTGATCACATAGTCCAGCTTTGCCAGATCACCGATGGGCGGGCGCATCAGGCGGCCCGTGTCGATTACGCTGACGACATACTGGCTGCGCTCGGTTTCATACTCGGCGGCGATGGGCTTGCCCCGGCGGGCGGTCGCCTTCCAGTTGATCCGGCGGAACTCGTCGTCGGTGTTATACTCGCGCAGGCGCTCAAACTCGGTGCCGGTACCGAAGATGCGCGCCTGACGCAACCCCAGTTCAAACAGGAGCCCCTTGCGTGCCAGCAGATCATACTTGCGTACCTCCAGCACATTCGGATAGACCTTGACTGTGGCTGCGGCCGGGTAGCGCGCCTGCCGGGTAAAGGTTTGAAGCCGGCTGCGATAGCGCAGGTTGATATTGCCAAACTGGTAGTCGCCGCGCTGCAGCGGCCGCACATGGTAGTGCGCCTCGAAAATGTCGTAGGGTGGTAGTTTGCCCTGGATAAACGTGGCATCAACGGGAAACCGATAGGGATATTCGTCGCGCAGGGTGAGGCGCAGCGCACGACTGCTGCGGTTCGCCAGCAGCACGGTGATCAGGTTCTCCGCGCCCAGCGAGAGCTTGGTGTCGTGAATGCGCTCGACCTCGATCTGGTCGGGGCGGGTGGTCAGTTGCAGGTCGGCGACAACCAGCCCGACCACAGCCAGAAAGTAGAGCAGCGCCGGCCAGAGCAGTGGGCGGGCAAAGCCCACGCCGGCAATCAGTAGCGCGCCCAGCAGCAGCAGGATCAGCAGACGACGGGTTGGGATCATAGGAGTTTCGCTCTGTGTTCTGTTCGGTGTCTATTGCTCTGATTGCTTTAACCGGGGGTAAGTATACCATCCTTTGGGCGCGAAGAGGCGATGGGGTGATGGGGTGATGGGGTGATGGGGTGATGGGGTGCAGTGACTACTGGTGGGTAGGCCGCTCTATGCCAGCCCTACCCACTAGAAGCAGATCATGACAGTTACGGCAGATCGTTCAGGGAGGAGCTATCAAAGACCGCTGGATAACGCGAGTTGACGGCATCAACAACTGCTTCACCGAGTGCCCAAAAACCGCGTTCAGAGCGTAAGTCTGTTGCCATCCAGTGCCACTGCCAACGATGCTGATCATCTCGCCAGACTGCGAGCCCCTGACTGCTCAATTCGTCCAACATGTAGCCGAGATGTCGTGACTACTCCCACAGCTAAAGCATGTGGGCTTCTCGGGACTTACACCCAGGCTGTGTAGCCCCACAGCCAGTATATTTATCGCGGCATTGAGATCTCTATCGATCTGAAGCCCGCAAACAGGACAG
>DAOTUI010000305.1:0-7735 GCA_034437035.1 Chloroflexaceae bacterium | reverse complement strand
CATGCAAACCGGACGTTTCACCCGATGGAAGCTCGATTCGCCTGCGGCAGCGTGGTACTTTTTGATCTTTTTCAAGAAATTTTGGCGCTATGCGCCAAAATTTCTTGAAAAAGAATGTCCTGTTCCGCCCTGCCGGAGGCGACATGCTCTTCTGGGACAATGACCGCGTAACTTGTATATTTTAGCGCTCATTCTGCTTGGAAGTTGCGCCAGGGCGTCAGGTAACGCGTGTTCCAGGGGCGGCATCGTGGAGATCAATCCGGCTGTATAGCGGCATTGTACCACGCTCATAGTGGCACGCTTCTTGCGACGCAGGGCGACAGAAGCAGAAGCCGAGTCGGGCGTGATACGTTCCAAACCGTTGCAAACCAAACCAGACGAGATGATAAGGAGAAGCAGGATCATGGAATACGTTCGCGTGCAGGGAACCGAGATCAATGCCTCGCGGGTGGGCCTGGGCACCTGGGCCATTGGCGGCTGGATGTGGGGCGGCACGGATGAGCAGCAGTCGATCAACACCATCCACGCGGCCCTGGACCGGGGCATCACACTGATCGATACCGCGCCGGTATACGGGTTTGGGTGTTCCGAGGAGATTGTCGGCAAGGCGATTGCACAGCATGGCGGGCGTGACCGCATTGTGCTGGCGACCAAGGTGGCGATGGATTGGAAAGATGGAAATGTTTTCCGCAACGCAACGCCGGATCGGATCTTCCAGGAAATTGATGACTCGTTGCAGCGGCTCCAGACTGACTATATCGACATCTACCAGGTTCACTGGCCCGATCCGACAGTGCCGATTGAACAGGCGGCCGAGGCGATGCATAAGCTCTATCAGCAGGGCAAGATTCGCGCAATCGGCGTGAGCAACTTCTCACCCGAGCAGATGGACACCTTCCGCAAAGTTGCGCCGCTACACGCCTGCCAGCCGCCCTACAATCTGTTCGAGCGCGCCATTGAAGCTGATGTGCTGCCCTACTGCCGGGAGAACGGCATCACGCTGCTGACCTACGGCGCACTCTGCCGGGGACTGCTCTCCGGCCAGATGACCCCGACACGCAGCTTTGAAGGCGACGATCTGCGCCAGGGCGACCCCAAGTTCCAGCAACCGCGCTATAAGCAATATCTGAACGCTGTCGAGCGGCTTAATCAGTTTACCCAGCAGCACTACGACCGGCAGGTGATCCATCTGGCGATCCGCTGGATCCTGGATCAGGGCGTCGATATTGCGCTCTGGGGAGCGCGCCGCCCCGATCAACTGAACCCGATCGACGGCGCAATGGACTGGACACTCACCGGGCCGGGGAAAGATGCCATTGAGCATATCCTGAGCGAGACGATCAACGATCCGGTCGGCCCGGAGTTTATGGCGCCCCCAACCCGCGAGGCCGTGTCGGAGTAGGTTGACAATAGCTGTCAATGACACGACGTACGCGGTGGTTCCACAAACTGGACATTTGCCCAGATGGACGCCCGATTCGCCTGCGGCCGCATGGTACATTTTGATCTTTGTTCACAAAACATTTGCACTTTGTGCAAATGTTTTGTGAACAAAGATGGTTTCTTCCGCCCTGCCGGAGGCGAAATACATCTCCAGGTGGAGAACTGCGTAAGTCTTGTAAAGTTATCTTCAAGCTAAACGGATCAGCCCATGCAACTGCTCTTGTACATTGGTGTGATCGTGGTATCGACGGCGTTCGTCTGGCGGGGCAGTTTTTTTCTGGAGAAGGCGGCGGATCGGCTGGCGGCCTACTATCAACTACCGGCAATTGTGCAGGGTGCAATTATCGCGGCGGTCGGCTCGAGTTTCCCGGAACTCTCCAGTACGGTTATTGCAACGTTGATCCATGGCGAGTTTAACCTCGGTGTGGCGACGATTGTCGGCTCGGCGATCTTCAATATTCTGGTTATTCCCGGTCTGGCGGGCCTGCTGGGGGAGAAGCTGGTAACTGACCGCGTCCTGGTCTACAAAGATGCCCAGTTTTATATCACCAGTGTCACTGTGTTGCTGCTGGCCTTCGCCTTTGCCCTGATCTATAACCCGGTTGAGGGCACCCGGTGGCAGGGCGCGATGAACCGCCCGATTGCGCTGATCCCCGTGGCGCTATATGGCGTCTACATTTTTCTGCAACAACAGGATATCGCTGAGTATCAGGCGGAAAAAGAATCCCCATCGGATATTCAGCCTGGCAAGGAGTGGTTGCGCCTGCTGCTGGGGTTGGTGATTATCGTCGCGGCGGTGGAGGGGTTGGTCCGCTCGGCGATTGCCCTGGGCAACATCCTCAATACCCCAACGTTCCTCTGGGGATTGACCGTGATTGCGGCAGCGACCAGTCTGCCCGATGCTTTTGTGAGCGTGCGCGCGGCACGCCGGGGTGAAGGGGTTATCAGCATCGCCAATGTGCTGGGCAGTAATATTTTTGATCTGCTGATTGCTATTCCGATTGGAGTGTTGATCGTGGGATCGGCCACGATTGACTTTGCCGTCGCTGCGCCGATGATGGGTGTGCTGACCTTTGCGACGATTCTGCTCTTTGCGCTGCTGCGTACCCGGCTGGCATTGAGCCGAACCGAGAGCTGGATCTTGCTGGGCTGCTATGTCCTCTTCGTGGGCTGGATGACCCTGGAGACGTTCGGCGTTACGAGTGTTATTTTTTAGCAGCATAACATATGTCGGCGGTACTCAGACAGAACCTTTGCGTACTTTGCACTCTCTTTTTGTACTGACAAAAACTTGCAAATACCTTTCGTATAGTCCTTTCAAAAACAAGCACAAGTCCCACCATTTCATCCTTTCCACTTCAGCAGATACACTCCTTCCCGATTTTCCCCGGCCCGGATACATTTCCCTGGTGCGCGATAGTGGTTCAGAAATAACAGTTGAATAGTTGTTCAAATGTTGTACAGATAGACTGGGATTGCCAGTCAGGTATCAACCGGCATAATCCATGTAGACAGGCGCTATCTTTTATGCTATACTAGCCACCGATAGAACAAACAGTACGAACCCAGGTACCTGCCCGAGTGATTACCTGGTTGCATGCGGGTTCACCTCCGCCTGTCGGCACTACGCTGAACTAATACCGGCCCGGTTATAGCTGCTTCCAGCAGTCGGAATAATAACGTCAACATCACCATACGCATGCAGGAGTAGACGCATGAACCGGCAACGTGCCGCACTCGCCGCCGGAATGGGCCTGCTGGGTGGGGGCGCTATCTACGGAGCGTTCTATTGGACGCTGACACTCACCTTCAATATATCACCACTTGGCAGCGAAACTCCTTCCGGTTTCCTGCCCAACTTTGTACAGTTTGTTGTACTTCCATCCGCTGTATGCCTGGCAGGTGCAGTTGTCACCTGGGCCGTTGGCGCGCCGTGGTTGCGCGGGTGTCTCCTGGCACTACCAATTCACATTGTTACAATTTTGATTGTCTTCAGGGTGTTGAATGAAAAAATTTATCCTACCGAGAACCAGAATCTTTTTTTTGCTCTGATGCTCAGTGTGCTCCTGCTCCTGCTGCCGGCGACGGTACGCCATCCCGCCTTTTACCGTCCGGCACGCCTGGCCGGGGTGGGAGTTGCACTGCTCTTAGCGCTGATCAATCTCATTCCCGGCGTAGCCACTTCCATTGCCGTCTTCTTTCTGCCATGGACACTCATCCCGGCAGCCTTTGCGCTCCTGCGAACGGAGCAACCGGTGTCGGCATAGGTGAGCTGGGAGCAGCCGCATGAACGTGTGGAAACGCTACGCGGCTGCTCACCTTCGCATTCGTACAACCGGCCTGACCTACGAACCGCTCGATGAGCGTTCCTGAAGCACGCGGCGGACATACAATCCCACAAAGATCGCGCACCCCAGCGCCAGCACCGCCTGCAGGACGTTTGCCGGCAGCGAAATAGACTTGCCCCCCGGCAGCAACCCCGACAGCAGTCCCCAGATCGTCGCCAGCAGTGCCAGCGCGCTCAACCCGACCGCCAGGCGCAGCGCCAGCGTAGGCTGCCGGCCCTGACGCGCGGCAATGCCCAGCAGCAGGATCGGTATCCCCGGCAGCAGCGGCGTGAGCGCCGTGGGATCGTTGCTCCCCGTGCCGAGATAGCTCACCAGGCCAAATGCGATCAAAATTACCCCAAACCAGATTGTTATCCGTTCCATGAGACTCCTCTCGCTTCACTCATACCAATTATGCGATTGATCATGAACCCATTTTGGCCGAATTGTCCAAAAACCGTCACTAATATTGTAACCTACCTGGCGCGACCCCGCATCATATGTGCAGACGGAGCGCCACCGTCGCTCACGCAAACAGTGAACAGCAGTTTGAATGGTTCATCAGGGAGGTACACATATGGACACACTCACAACACGCCGGGGCAACGCACCTGCACGTCGCGGGAAGGCCGCGAAACTTATGTTACCCGCACGCCGCCGCAGTGCCGCAATAATCTGGTGGTCTCTGCCGATTGTCGCCATCGGCGGCTGGTTTTATCCCTACCTGGGGTTCCTGATGCTGTTCTGTATGGCGGCTCCACTGGTGGTCGGGGCAATGCGGGGACGCTACTGGTGTGGCTGGGTCTGCCCGCGCGGGTCATTCTTTGACTATGTGATGAGTCGCTTCAGCCGGAACAAGCCGGCCCCCAAATGGCTGCGCAGCAAAGCCTTTCGGCGGGGCGTGCTGATCTTCCTGATGAGCATGATGACCGTGCAACTCACGCTGGCCTGGCCCAATCCGCAGGCTATCGGGCGGGTCTTTATTATGCTGCTCACCGTTACCACACTGGTTGGCATCGGTTTGGCAGTGGCCTACAAGCCGCGCACCTGGTGTACCTTCTGCCCGATGGGCACCATGGCAAGCTGGGTCTCGCGGGGCAAACGTCCGCTGATCATCAACCCCAGTGCCTGCACAAACTGCTCCGCCTGTAGTAAACTCTGCCCGATGTACCTCAATCCGATCCGGCCCGATCCCTCGCACGCCGCCTGCATCAAGTGCGAGCAGTGTGTGGCCCGCTGCCCGCGCAAGGCACTGAGCTTTGACATTCCCCTTGATCCGGCAGCGTAATAACTGACCGTAGGTATGCACCGCGTGCCGATTTTTATCCGGCACGCGGCTTTGCGCGGTGGATATTCAAATCAGACATTTGCCTGGATAAAGGCTCGATTCGCCTGCGGCAGCATGGTACTTTTTGATCTTTTTTCACAAACATGTTGCACTATGTGCAACATGTTTGTGAAAAAAGATAGAATCTTCCACCCTGCCGGAGGCGGAATTTCCTTCCAGGTCAGTGACTGCGTAACTCCTGTCAATAAATCTGGAGTCCCGGCTTCTGCCGGATCAGGCGTTCCCGGCAGGATGCCCCGGCCCCGGCAGGTATCCCACCGGCTACAGCCGGGACTCCCGGATAGCATATCCGTACCTACCCTGAAGTTGATGTAATCCTGCCGACGCAACCCCGGCCTTGACCATAGAACCCCTGTGCTATAAAATAATAGAGGTTACGCGGTGGGTGTTCAAACCGGATGTTTGACCCGATGGAAGCCAGATTCGCCTGCGGCAGCATGGTACTTTTTTCTTTTTCACAAAAAAATTCACAACGTGAATTTTTTTGTGAAAAAGATCAGGTTTCTTCCACCCTCTGCCGGAGGCTGAAATACCTTCCGGGTCAGTAACCGCGTAACTCGTGTAAGTTTGGTTATCTCTGCGCCCTCTGCGTCTCTGCGGTGAGAAAGAAATCTTGTTGTAGTAATAGCGGCGATAGCGAGAATGGCACCCACAGGAATATGGTTACACTGAACTGGAACCAGGTCACCACCTGGCGGCTGGCGCAGCAGCATCTGCTTGAGCGCGCCGAAAGCCGGCAGATGCCGGCCGTGGTGACAAACCTCGGCGGAGTTCAGGCGCAACTCATGTCCGCGGCGGAACTGTCGCTCTGGGCACGCGTGCAGGATCTCACGCCGGCCGCTGTGCGCGAGGCGCTCTGGGAGACGCGCACGCTGGTCAAAACCTGGGCCATGCGCGGCACGCTGCATCTACTCCCGGCCCACGAATTCCCGCTGTATGTAGCCGCGTTCAGCACATTCCGGCACTATCGGCGCGCAAGCTGGTTGAAGTATCACGGCCTGACCAACGATGAGTTGGAAGCGCTGCTGGCAGGTGTGCGCGCAACCCTGACGGACACCGGGATAACCCGCGAGCAACTCGCCGAGGTCATCGCCGAGCGCACCGCTACCCCGAAACTGCGCGAACTGCTGCGCTCCGGCTGGGGCGCGCTCCTGAAACCGTCCGCATTTCGCGGTGATCTCTGCTTTGGACCGGGGCAGGGCCGGCAGGTAACGTTTGTGCAACCCGCCCGCTGGCTCGGTGAGCAACCCCAGGTTGAGGCGGATGCAGCTCTGCAAACCCTCCTGCGGCGCTACCTCACAGCCTACGGCCCGGCAACCCCGGACGAGTTTGCGCGCTGGTCCGGGCTGGAAGCGGCGGTAGCGAAGCGGCTCTTCCACGAATCCGGCGACGAGCTGACCGCGGTCCAGGTGGCGGACTGGTCGGCCTGGGCGCTGACCGCAACGCTTGAGCCGTTGCAGAATATGGAATCATCCTCCAGTTGCGTACGGCTGCTGCCCCACTTCGATGTCTATACCATCGCCGTGGCGCGCCACAGCCAGTATCTGCTGCCTCCGGCGCAACGCAAGCGGGTGTACCGGGCGCAGGGCTGGATTTCGCCGGTTGTGCTGGTGGATGGCCGGATTGCGGGTGTGTGGGAGTATGATCGGCAGCACGCACCAGTGCCGGTTACGGTCAGTCTGTTCGACCCACCCACGGAGCAGATCCACCAGGGCATTGCGGACGAGGCGGCGCGGCTGGGTACGTTCCTGGAGTCGGAGGTTGCGCTGACCGTGCAGCATGACGACGGCGGATAGATATAATGCGCGAAATTACCCCTCCTGGCCCGCATACCCCGCCGTCCCGAAGGTCAGCCCGGTCTCGGTTGCCAGGCTGGGGAGCAGGGCGGCCAGATGGCGTCCCGGACAGACCGTTTCACCCGGTTGAAAATCGCGGTGCCCAGCCAGGTGCGTCAGGGTGTACCGCGCTTTCAGGCAGATAATCAGGCGTTTGAGCGTAGCCAGTTGGGCGTCCGGTGGCCGGCGCGTCTCAAAGTTGCCCAGCAGGGCAATCCCGACCGTGCCGGTATTGAAGCCTCTCGTGTGCGCCCCCCGCACCAGCAGACTACGCCCCTCATAGAGACACCCAGCCGCGTCGATCAGAAAATGGTAGCCAATATCGGCAAATCCCTGGTACTTCAAGTGGAGTTGCTGAATTTCGTAAGGACCATCGCGCAACGGTAAAGCCGAGTGATGCACAATAATGGTCGTCAGCAGCGCTGCTAGCGGCTGCGGGTAGACCAGCCAGCCGTCGGGGTTGCTGTCCGGGTCGAACAGGCCCCGCTCGCCCTGCGCACCAGCTGTAAGCTGTGGCGGGACGGCATGCCACGCGGCGCGGTGGATCAGTTCCAGTGACCGGGTGGAGCAGTTTCGCCGGGGGCGCAGCCATGCCGCCGGCACCGGCATGGCCGCGCCCCCGGCGGCCAACCCCTCAGGTGTAGGTTTTTTATGGTAGGGACGCGCTTCTGCGCGTCCGCAGCCCGTCCCAATGCGGAAAATACTGCACTGGAGCGGCAGCCGCTGCCGGTCCCATTGACCGCATTCCAATGCGCTCTGACGAAAAAGTCTACACTTGAGAG
>DAOTUI010000304.1:0-36554 GCA_034437035.1 Chloroflexaceae bacterium | reverse complement strand
GTAGGGACGCGCTTCTGCGCGTCCGCCGCCCGTCCTGGTGCGGGAAATGGTTTCTGGAGCGGCGGTCGTTGTCGGTCGCGCCAACCGCATTCCAATGCGCTCTGGCGAAAAAGTCTACACTTGAGAGGGCCCATGCGCCCCTCTGGGATATCAACAGCGATCTGTTCGAGTGCTATGGCCTGCCGAACGGACGTGAAGCACTATGGGCATTTCTGGAGCAGCGTTCCGCATAGCAGGTCTACCAGACGGCGAAACAGATCGGGGCGAAAGCTGTTTCGTCCCGATCGGCCACCATGTCACAGATCATGCGGACCACATTTTACTCAGCACCCGCAGCCAGTTCTCATACGCCGGCTTCCGGAGCGCAGGTTCATCGTAGCCATGCTGCTGCAACCGCTCCAGTAGTCGAGGCAGTCCGGTAACATCCCCGATTGCCTGGGGCACGGTAGTACCGTCAAAATCCGAACCAAAGCCAACCCGCTCAAGCCCCACCCGCTCCACCAGATAGTCAATATGGCGTACTAGAAGATCAAGCGGTGTATCCGCGTCATTACCGCCATCGGCGCGCAGCATGCTCACAGCAAAGTTGAGCCCCACCATCCCGTCGGAGTCCCGGATCGCATCAAGTTGCCGGTCGGTCAGGTTGCGCGGCACCGGACAGAGTGCATGAACGGCGCTATGCGTAGCGACAATCGGTGCATCCGTGATCGCCGCCAGATCCCAGAAGCCCCGTTCATTCAGGTGGGACACATCCAGCATGATGCCCAGGCGATTGCAGGCGCGCACCAGCGCCCGCCCCGCCTCGGTCAACCCTGGACCGATGTCCGGCGTGTGTGGGAAGCGAAACGGCACCCCACAGCCAAAAACATTCGGTCGGCTCCAGACAATGCCCAGCGAACGTAATCCCCGCGCATAGAGCGCCTCCAGATTGCTGAGATCGGCATTGATGGCAGCCGCACCTTCAATATGCAGCACCATGCTCAACCGCTGCGCCTGCAGATTGGCAGTCAGGTCCGCCACTGACCGCACAATGCCCACCTGTCCGGCAGATTCACGTTCAATCGTCTCCAGCAAGGTCATTACCGCCGCGGTGAATGTCTGAGCATACGCCGGCTCGATAGCACTGGAGAGCGGTATCTCATAGCCGGTAGCGGTGCGTGTCAGTTGCTGCGCCAGATCGCGGTCGGGTGCGTCCGGCGGGGCCGGGGTAAAAATGGCAAACAGCCCGCCCACCAGACCGGCCGCGCGCGCCCGGGGCAGGTCAAGATGCCCCCCGTTGTCCCCTTCCAAGAATGCCCGCGCGTCGCCCTGCGCCTGCCGGTACATACGCGTGAGTGTGTCGTTATGCCCATCAAAGACCGGAATCATCTGCTCTTCTCTACTCATGTATATTTATGTCAAGTCGAAGTACCGGCAACTCGCGTTCGGGCCAGACCGCTATCTCCCCAATGGGAACCGCACCCATCCGCTGATAAAAGCCAACTGCATTGGGGTCGGCTTCGATACGCAGATGTGTACCACATCGTGCCGCGATAAATTCCCGTGAATGGGCAAAAAGCTGCCGTCCTATCCCCTGACCAATATAATCGGGGCGTACCCAGAAATGCTCCTGTTCGAAGCCCGACCCATCGACACTGAGCATAGACACGCCAACGATCGCGTCTGCGATAACGGCAACGTACACCGGATATGTGGCAATCTGTACGGACGTAATGGTTAAATCTTGATGCCAACGCTGTATCCAGCTTTCTGGATAATCCCAGTGACGTTTCGCAGCGAAGGCTACGTTGGCTATCATTGCTGCTTCGCCGGGTTCTGCCCAACACCAGATCAGGTCCGGCGGTGGAGCTGCATTGGCTGCAACCCGGTGCAATGGCAGTAGCAGCGCCGGCAGACCACAGAAGAGGAACAGCCCAACGATTCCACGCCGCGCCGGCACTGGGCGGGGGCGTTGCGCGACGGTAAGCAGATCGGCTAACCTCACACCTTCCTCCTTATGCTCACGCCAGGTGCCGGTAGGCATAGTATGCTCTTACACGTTGCCGTTACTCTCTGTACTTGATGGCGGCGTATCAGACGGGTGGCTATCCAGCCAGGCGTACAGGTCGTCCATACGGTCGAAGTCGAGCAGCGCGACCGCCAGATCCGCCAGTTGCGGCACTCGTAGCGACCGAATGCGGTCGCTTGTCGACGTATTGAGCGTCCCGATCTGTCGATTAAGCTGAAGGATCACCAGGTCCGCCTGCCCCTGCTGGACACCCTTCTCCATCCCCATCGTCATGCCCTTTTCGATACCCTTCTCCATGCCCATTGTCATCAATTCCATGGTTTTCTCCTGTTCGGTCGGCTCCAACTGCGCCAGTTCCGCCTGAAAGCGGACCTCTTCCGCTGCTGTTAGCTTCAGATAGGTATTGATAAAGCCCAGGATTAGCTCCTGGCGGGCCGGGTTGAGCTGCAGGAGCGATAGCGTGCGCACACTCGCCAGCCGCACATCGGGACGCTCCGCCTTCGCCATCCCCATCTTGACCAGCAACGCGCCGGCGACCGGATTGATGACTCCGGCATAGTCGCGCCAGTTCAGGCGGCGCAACTGGATTACCCGGTAGTTGAATCGTAGCACTTCCTCAACAGCAGCATAGTGTACAGCCCTGGATCACTAAATCAGTGGGCAGTGCATACTGCCCACTGATCACGACTATCGCCGGTTGCCATATTCCCACAGGCTACACCGGACGCATATCCTTATCATACTCAACAACAGACTGGGGCATGTGCGTTTCAGCAGATGTGTAGGCGGCCTCGATGAGACTTGTCACCTCGGCTGCAATAATACCTGGAGAGAGGTTTTCAACATCCTTCCCCTGAAGCAACTCAACAAAACGTACGGGCGGCCCTTCACAGGAGTAGGCTCCCGCTCCCGGTTCAACCGGCAGCACAACATCTTGCTGATCATGACGATGTACCGCCATCCGTTCCCGCTCGACATCGAGGAGCAGCATGCCTTCCGCGCCATAGATGCGAATGTCCACCTGGAAGGCCATCCCTGCCGGCACGCCCGCAGACCCGGAGCAGGTACCAATCGCCCCCTCCCGAAAGCGTACCGAAATAGCATCGTGCATATCAACTTCGCGGGCGCCGGCGTTGCTCATGTAGGCAAATACTTCTGCGGGGCGCAACCCGGTGAGCCACAGGAGCATTCCAATGGAGTGAGTTAACTGCCCATAACCATAACCGCCACCGCGCGCACGCTGCGAGTAGATCGAGAGATCGGGCGGAAACATCGTCCCCCCCAGATTCTCCAACCGGAACTCCTCACCACTGAAGAGTTCGCGGGTTGGCGATGCCATATGGCAGAGGATATGTTCGATCTTGCCCACGGCACCGGCTGCCAGGAGGCGTCGGGCCTCGCTCACAAAGGGTTTGTAGTGCCAGCCATGCGGCACCATGAGGTGCAAATTCCTGGCCTGGGCGAGATGCACAAGTTCCCAGGCATGGTCGGCGCGAAGAGTCATCGGCTTCTCAACCATCACGTGCAGTCCTGCTTCGAGAGCTGCCTTTGTCTGTTCATAGTGGCATTCATGCGGCGTTGAGATAACCACACCATCAAGTGACTGGGTTAGCAACTCACGATAATCGGTCATCGCCAGCGCAAAACCGTAGGCCTCCTGGACCTTCTGCAGATCCGCCTGATGCCGACGGCAGATAGCCACAAACTCAACATCATCACGCTGCTTGAGCACCGGCAGATGATTCGTCGTAGCCCACCAACCCGCTCCAATAAAACCGAGACGGACGGGACGATCTAGAGCGTTCATGTACTTCTCCCTTGGTTCAAGGTAACCTGGTACGACTCGTTCGCCAGCTACACTTGCCTTCGCGCCAGAGCAATCGTAGCTTCCTCCGCGCCGAATTTTACCATACAACGCCCTGCGGCTATTTCCTGGTACTAATGCCCACAATAGTATACACCGCTTTCAGGATCGGTATGCTCTGGTCGATGCGGAGATACGAGTGTCTGCTACTTACCCTGGAAGCGACACAAAATGACAGCGACTGCCTGGCGGAGGTCGTATCATTAAAACCAGGAATTGTCGCCCAAACTCTATCCAAAACCACTATCTGAGAAAAAGTGACTGAGCTTGCGATCTTGGAAGAAATAGAGCAAAATAGATAAAATGAACTATCGTACCAGTATGAAAAAACAGGAGATCTTGTATGACTGACAATCCCATCTTTGGCGGCAACTGGACTGACGATAAACTCATGCGATTAGAAAAATATTTACGTGCCTATCGACAGATCTTCGAGAAGAATCAGTATGCCATCCGCTATCGTACCATCTACGTCGATGCCTTCGCCGGATCGGGGAAACGTATCAATCCGGCTACCAGTCCTGCTCCTCCCTTGGTTGAATTCTTTGATGCCACTGATGCTGCTGATGCGCAACTTTTCCAACAGGGAAGTGTAGAAGTTGCGCTGTCACTCAAATCACCATTCGATGCATACCTTTTTATTGAACACAACCCGCTCTATGCGCAAGAACTTGAGCAATTTATCGCACAGCAGTTTCCCATACTGCACCCCTGCACAACAATTGTAACGGGTGATGCCAACATAAAGTTGCAACACTGGTGTAATACGACAGATTGGAAGCGCCATCGTGCAGTCGTATTTCTTGATCCCTATGGTATGCAAGTTGAATGGAAAACCCTTGAAGCAATCGCAGCAACTCAGGCTATCGATATGTGGCTGCTCTTTCCGCTTGGTCAGGCTATCAATCGCTTGCTGACTCGTCAAACCATCCCGTCAGGTCGGTGGTCCGAACGGCTGACTGCCCTGTTTGGAACCGATGAATGGCAGGCCGTATTCTACGCAACATCACCACAATTGAGCATGTTTGATGAACCTCAACTTGTCAAGACTGCGACCTTTCAGAGTATTCAACGCTTCTTTGTTAAGCGGCTTGAAAGCATTTTCCCAAAGGTAGCCGAGCCACGCCCCTTGCTCAACTCACGCAATGTTCCGCTGTATCTGCTCTGCTTTGCGGCATCCAATGCCCGTGTTGCGCCAACAGCAGTCAAAATTGCACAACATATTCTGCAATCATAAGCATTGACAATGTTAAACGGTATGGTATTGTAGAGACACGCAGTAATATCGAAACGTTTGTTTTTCTATGGCAAGATTTTCCACAATCGAATGGACCGACCACACATTTAATCCCTGGTGGGGCTGCACCAAGGTTTCTCCTGGCTGTGCAAACTGCTATGCTGAAACCTGGGCTCATCGCTATGAACAGGGACTCTGGGGAAAACAGGCACAGCGACGATTGTTTGGTGAACATCACTGGAACCAGCCTTTGCGCTGGAACCGCAAAGCAGAGGAACAGCAGCAGCGCTTTCGTGTGTTTTGTGCTTCGATGGCTGATGTCTTTGAAGATCATCCAGACGTACACGATGCCCGGCAACACCTCTGGCAAATCATCACAGTAACTCCAATGTTGGACTGGCTCCTGCTCACAAAACGTCCGGAAAATATACTGTCGATGATACCGGCACCCTGGCGGGAGCAACTGCCATGGAATATCTGGTTGATGACGAGTGTTGAGAACCAGCAACAGGCTGAACAGCGTATTCCAGTTCTCCTATCACTTCCAGCATGTGTTCATGCATTGTCTGTTGAACCACTACTTGGATCGGTTGACCTCAGCACATGGTTGCCATCGCTCCAATGGGTCATTGTTGGGGGTGAAAGCGGGTATCGGGCACGTCCATTGCATCCGGCATGGGTCCGCACTGTGCGTAATCAGTGTATTGTTGCGAACGTGGCATTCTTCTTTAAACAGTGGGGCACTTTCTATCCCTCTGAACATGGCGATAATATACACTTTGCGCGTGTTGGAAAGAAAGCCGCTGGTCGTCTCCTCGACGGACGTACCTGGGATGATGTGCCACAACCTGACCTCCGGAGCAGGTCTGGTCTGGATAGTGCGGGCAGAACAGCAGAGACGTGAGGCGCATCGCCCGGTGCATACCTACGTCTTCCGTCCTGCGTCTTCCGTCCGCCGTATCGTGTATAATGAAAGCCGCGTTCTATAAAATTTGCAACCCATAATCGGTTGGAGCCATATTGAAAGAAACCCGTCTCCACGCCCATCAGCGCCAGGTCCGGCGGCTGCAGCGGCGGCTGGAGCAGTTGCAACACAAGAGTCAGCGCTACTCCTGGATCCGGGTCGGCATCTTCGTGGGAGGGCCGGCGCTCAGCGGCATCGCCCTCTTCCAGGCGGGTGACTGGCTCTTCTGGAGCGGCCTGGTTGTTACTGCCCTGGTCTTTGGCCTGGTCGTCCGTTGTCACCAGCGGGTTGAGCGCAGCATCGTCCGGCACACCACCTGGCAGGCTATCAAGACCACCCAGATCGCCCGGATGCAACTGGACTGGAGCCACCTGCCACCCCCGTTCATCCAGCAGCCACGCTATGACCATCCCTTCGAGGCGGATCTCGATATCGTTGGCCCGCGCTCCCTGCACCATCTGATCGATACCAGCAGCTCGCGCGCGGGGAGTCTACGCCTGCGCGACTGGCTGACAACGCCGGTTCCCGACCTGGAGCAGGTAATGCAGCGGCAGGAGCGTATCCACGAGTTAATCCGGCAGCGGCACTTCCGGGAGAAGCTGACCCTGCAGGCGCGCCTCGCCACACGCACAGCCGAGAAGTGGGACGCTCAGCGCCTCCTGACCTGGCTCGACGGGTCTGCATCAACCGCGCCGCTGGGTCGCCTGCTCGTCCTCTTCAGCGCCTTTATCTTGCTCAATCTCAGCCTGCTCGTGCTTAACGCGGTGGGGCTACTGCCGCCCATCTGGCAGGTAACGCTGGTGATCTACCTGGTGCTACTCCTGGCGCCGGCTCGCATTACGGGGCAGGTCTTCGATGAGGCGACCGCCCTGCGCGAGGCGTTGGAGCAACTGCTGGCCGTCTTTCGCTACCTGGAAACCTATCACTATCACGATACGCCCCATCTGGCGGCGCTCTGTACGCCATTCCGGAGCGGATCGCAGCGCCCCTCCCGCCATCTGGCACGGATTACGCGCGTCGTTGCCGCCACTGGACTGCGTGGGAATCCCTTTGCCTGGTTTTTTCTGAATGCCGCGCTGCCCTGGGATATCTACTTTGCATACCAGTTGCGGCAACTCAAACGCAACCTGGCGGAACAACTCCCACTCTGGATGGATGTCTGGTTTGAACTTGAGGCCGCCGGTGCCCTGGCAAATCTGGCCTACCTGAATCCGGAGTATACCTTCCCGACCTTCACACCCGCTGCGGAACAGTCCGGGACACCGCTGCTCTGCGGGCAGGGGCTGGGGCATCCGCTCCTCGCCGACGATGCGAAGGTGCGGAATGATTTTGTTGTCAACACGTCGGGGGAGGTTGCGATCATCACCGGGTCGAACATGGCCGGCAAGAGCACCTTTTTGCGCACGGTAGGGATTAATCTGGCGCTGGCCTATGCCGGCAGTCCGGTCGATGCCCGGCTGTTTCAGATACGGCTCTTCCGGCTGTTTACCTGCATCAAAGTGAGCGACTCGGTGACGGATGGGATCTCCTATTTTTATGCCGAGGTGCGGCGGCTCAAGGCGCTACTGGCCGAACTGCAACAGACGCACCCGCTTCCGCTTTTTTTCTGTATTGATGAGATTTTCCGGGGAACGAACAACCGCGAGCGGCTGATTGGCAGCCGGGCTTACATTCGCGCACTGGTTGGCGGTCACGGCATTGGCATGATTTCAACCCATGACCTGGATCTGGTCCAACTGGCGGAAGAACTGCCGCCGGTCCACAACTATCACTTTCGGGATGCGGTGGCAGATGGACGCATGGTGTTTGACTACCGCCTCCGCCCCGGCCCCTGTCCCACTACCAATGCGCTAACGATCATGCGGAAGGAAGGTCTGCCGGTTCCCGTGCCGGCTGCGGGCACAGAGGAGTAACGCCCATCTGCAGCCATATGAATGCTTTCCCGGCAGTATGTCATGGCCCCGGCAGGCATCCACCGGCTGATGAACGTTGAAATTTTAATCCCGGACGATTTTCTCAACGTTCATCAACCGGCACTATGCGTAGTATACTAACCCCTAACCGCAATACCTTTCAAATAAGACGATAGAGCTTATGCACAATAAGCACGAAACCGCATCAGAATGCGCTAAACACCACCAGGTAAGGTTGTCTTTTTAGCCCATTGGGAAGCCACATCCGCTTATTGTGCATAGACTCTGATGTACACGGTCACTCCCCTGGAAGGAACTATCGCCTCCGGCAGGGCGGAAGATACCATCCTTTTTTCACAAACCATTTTCACGTTGTGAAAATGGTTTGTGAAAAAAGATAAAAAGTACCATGCTGCCGCAGGCGAGTCAGACTCACATCTGGTCAAACGTCTGGTTTGATCGCCTACCGCGTCGTCCCGGTTATTTGAAAGGTATTGCCCCTAACCGTTAACCCCTAACCGTTAACCCGTAACCCCTGACTCATGCTATAATGCCCCCAGCGCACACCTGTGCTGAGGAGTGTTGATGAGTGACGAGCGCCTGCTAAACCCCAATCCCCACGAAGATGACCAGCGCAGCGAGAAGAGTCTGCGTCCGCGCTCCCTGCCCGAATTTATCGGCCAGGAGAAAGTGGTCGAACAACTGCGGATCGCCATAACCGCCGCGAAGTCCCGCCAGGAACCGCTGGATCACACGCTCTTCTATGGCCCGCCAGGGCTGGGGAAGACCTCGCTGGCCGGCGTGATCGCCAACGAGATGGGCGTCCACATGAAGGTGACCAGCGGCCCGGCGATTGATCGGGCCGGGGATCTGGCGGCGATCCTCACCAACCTGGAGGCCGACGATGTGCTCTTTATTGACGAGGTTCACCGGCTGAACCGCGCCGTGGAAGAGGTGCTCTACCCGGCAATGGAAGACTTCGCGCTCGACCTGATTGTGGGCAAGGGCCCCAGCGCACGCAATGTTCGCCTGAAACTGCCACGCTTTACCACCGTCGGCGCAACCACGCGCGTAGCGCTGCTGACCTCGCCGCTGCGTGACCGCTTTGTCGCGGTGCATCGCCTGGAGTTCTACACTAACGAGGCCATGCACGAGATTGTCACTCGGTCGGCGCGCATCCTGGGGGTGCCCTGCACGCCGGAGGGCGCAACGGAGATTGGCCGGCGGGCGCGGGGAACGCCGCGTATCGCCAACCGGCTGCTGCGCCGCGTGCGCGACTATGCCCAGGTCATCGCTGAGGGCAGCATTACGCTGGAGGTGGCCCGCGCCGCCCTCGCCACCCTGGAGATTGATGAACTGGGGCTGGATGAGAATGACCGCCGCTTGCTACGCACGATCATCGAACTCTTCGAGGGCGGCCCGGTGGGGCTCTCCACGCTGGCAGCCGCGCTGGCCGAGGAGGTCGATGCGATTGAGGATGTCTACGAGCCCTTCTTGCTGCAACTGGGCTTTTTGCAGCGCACCCCGCGCGGGCGCATCGCCACCCGCCGCGCCTACGAGCATCTGGGGCTACCCTACACGGAGAAATCGTCCCCGAATAATGACCCGAATGCACCGCAGCAGGGGCGGTTGTGGTGATTATCGCCCGCGTTTCGGCATAGGGTGCTAACTTCCCTACTATCCTACCCGCCCCAGCAGATCCATCAGCTTCCGTTTGCGCCCGTGGGTGGTGCGTAGTTCTGCCAGGTAGCGCTGCCACTCCTCCGCGCGGCCGGCGTGCAGGTAGGCCCGGCGCACCCGGTCCAGCCGCTGCACGGCGACATCGTAATATTGCGCCTTGCCCGCATTGATGATCTGCTCAGCACTCCGCGTGCCCGCCTGGATAACCCAGTTGGGCCGCCGCTCGACCGCCGCCGTGAGCACCCGATCCAGGGCCTCGTAGCTATGGCCGGGTTCTACTGTGGCAATGGCATCATCGATCAAGTCTTCGTGCAGGAAGATATCCACCCGGTAGTTGGGCAGTCCGCGATCATGCGTACGCAGATAGTCGAGCAGTTCGGGGCGGATCTGCTGCCACCGCTCCCCGGCGAGATCCTGCACGGCGTGGTAGCTTTGCAGATTGGGAGCCGAGTGAAAGCCTACCTCTGCCGCCCGCAACGCCAGTTCATGCCGGCCCTGCTGCCGGGCCACCCGACACAGCCACCCGGCCAGCGGCGCGCGCGACTCGGCCAGGGTCAGGCCATGCGCGGCCACCTGCAGTGCTGCGTCGGCTGCGCCCTGGTCATGCAGGGTAGTTGCGAGGGTCAACGCCTGCGCCGCATGGGTGAGGCTCGTTAACCCGGTCTCAACCGCCTCCGGCACCCGTCCCACCCGCACAAGCATCGTGGCATAGCGCGGCAACTCATTCGCCGCTCGGGACAGGTTGAGAAACTCATCGGCACGCCCCTGCCGCTCCAGCACATTCAGGCGGGCCGTGGTGATCTGCTGGGCGGTGTAGCCCGGCGGGTTAGCCTGATCCGCCGGATCGGTCGGGTCGCCCAGCAGCACCGCCACGATCTCCGGATCATCCCAGCCCTGGCGGGCCGCGCCAATCGCCGGTTCAAACTCGCTATCGATGCCATACTCCGCAACTTCGGTCTGCCAGTATTCCAGCTTGCCCTGCCAGTCTTCACGCTCGTCGCGGGTCAGGTCGGCGGTCAGCAGCGCTTCGGCCCAGATCATGCCTACCTCGGTGAACAGATCGCCGGTCGCGCCGCTCGAGCCGTCCAGTTCAAACCAGTGATTGACATACGGCTCGGTGATGGCGTCGAGGATGCGCAGAGCGTTGTCGCCGTCGCCATTCTCAGTGAAGGTGTGCGCCTGGGCAATCAGTTCGTACATCTGATCGACGGCGGTGCTGGTATAGTTGTAGATCTCCATCCCGGAGCGCATGCCGTGAACCGCGCCAACAATCGCCTCGGCCTGCCGCCGATAGCTGCGCGTGTCAACCGCCGTGCGCCGCTGGTCGGGAGCCGCTGGTGCGGCCTGTGCTTCCGCGCTGGTCGCCTGCTGCTGCAGCAGTTCATGCTCCAGCGATTCCAGCACGGCCGGCATGCGCCGGGCCAGCGTGATCAGCAACTCTTGCAACTGATCGCGGCTCAGGGGGTTGAGCAGTTCCGCCAGCGGTGGGCGCTGCTGGATCACCTCCGGCGTGGCGCGGCAGGTCAGCAGCACCGCCACGATATGTTTGCACCAGCCGCCCCAGTCGTAGGGACAGGTGCAGGTGGCACCGGCGACCCCGCCGCCGTCAATCGCCACCTCGACACGGTAAGGATCGTACTGGCTGCCCTCGACGGTGGCAATCAGCAGGTTGCCGCGCTGGATGATCGCTTCCACGGCACCGGATTCGGCATAACTCTGCCCCCGCGCAACGATGTCCGGTGCAGTGTGACTAAGCAGGGCCGCATCACTCAGGTTGGGAATATGCATGCTGGTATCCTTTCACAGCTTCGTACTATGCTAACCCGGCCGCACGCAGGCGGCGCAGCAACGCGGAACGGTTGGCGTAGGTGCCGACAAGCTTGTCGAGCCGCGCCTGGAAGGTTGACCACTGCTGCCGGCGGGCCGCCAGGTCGCGCAGATCAACCAGCAGCTTTGTGGCCTGGTCGTAGGGCTGTGCTTTCTTCTCCTCAATCAGCGCGATGACCTCTTCCCAGGCGGCCTCCTCCCGCTGCGCCAGCGCATCCAGTTCGCGCTGCCGGGCCTGCGCTGCGGCCTGTTGTTCGCGCGCCTTGCGCCGGCGGGCATAGTCTTGCGCTCCTTCAATCAACGCGTTCAGCGTACGCCGGCCGGCACTGCCGGCGGGCAGTGCTGTGTCAGTGCCGCCAACCGCGCGTAGCCGGCGCACCAGATCCATCCGGACGTGCGGGTCGCCGAGCGCCAGTCGCACCAGAAATGCCTGGCGCTCGGCCTCCGGGAGCAGCGGCACCCAGCGGTCAAACTGATCAGACGGTGCAGCGTGGGCCGGACTCGCTTCGGCGGCGCAGGCTACCAGATCGGGGTTGATATTGAATATCTCGATGAAATACTGAAGCGGGGCCGAGAGCGTCTGGAGATTGGGCGGCACGGGGGGCTCCGGTGGATTGTGCATATCCACAGCGGCGTCTTCTTCCAGCAGCGGATACCCCGCGTCGTCCAGGCCGAGCGACTCGTCATGCTGTGCCGCTTTGAGCCAGGCAATGTAGAGCAGGCGCAGGTCACCCTGCAGCAGCGCATCACGCAGCGGCAGCAGCGGGGTGAGCGCCCCTTCCGGCTCGATCCGGCCCATCATCTCTTCATCCGTGATGGCGATATTCAGGATGGTGTGATCATCCTGGGTAACGATGTCGATGCTCTCACCGATGCAGTAGGGCTCGATCCGGTGTAGATCGATTGCCGAGGCGGGAAAGCGGAAGGCCAGTTGCGTCGTGCCCCAGTTGGCCTGATAGAAGAGCGCATCGAAGCAGTATGCCAGGAGATCAAGCGGGTTGCCGCGAAAGTCGCCGTAGGAGTAGGTGAAGATCGCCTGCCGGGGCGTGAGTTCCACCCGACTGGACAGTTTGTTGACATACGCCTGCTCTTCTGCGTTCAACGGCCGATCAATGGCCTGAAACTCGTAGTATTGATATTCCATCAGCTCCTCCCGGATAGTTTGTGCGTAGTGTACCACCGATTGTCGGCGCAGTTGCGGTATAATGGCTCCACGATGCAAACCGGTTTGCGTTCCCGCTCAACCCGCTCCTGGCTCGTTCTGCTCCTGGTGGCCCTGGTTTTGCTCCTGGTCTATCTGGGAGTGACGCAGCGTTCCCCAACTTTCCCGCCAATCACAACCCTGGATGGCGAGTTGTACGGCATGGTCATTCGTGATCCCTGGTACGATGTTGGAACCAACCCGGCGCTCCCTGATCAGCCCAACCGGGTCGCGCAGGATCGTATGGGCGCGATGCTGGCCCAGATGGGGGTGGAGTGGGTGCGGCTGGAGTTTCATATCGTGGGTGGCGATCCGCTGGTCGAGGAGCAGGTTGCGCGCTATGACTACTTTATCCGCGAGGTTGCGCCGCGCTATGATCTCAAAGTGCTGGGGCTGCTGGGCTACGGCCTGATCCGGGGGCAAGACCCGCGCATCCTCGGTGCGGTGACTGCGGAGCATGATCCGATCTATGGTGCAGGGATTGACAACCCGAAGCGTATCTGGCTCAACCGGGCCCGCCTGATTGTTGCGCGCTATGGCGATGCGGTTGCGGCCTACCAGGTGCTCAACGAGTTTAACCGGCCGGCTCCCGACTGGCAGGCGGCGCTGCCTGCCGCCCAGGTTGCCCGGTTGCATACCACCTTCTACCGCTTTTTTCACCATGTTGACCGGGCCGCGCCGGGCGATCAATCCTGGCGCGATACGACGCCGATTGTGCTGGGGGGCATCCAGCCGGCCGGGTCGGGGCAGCGTGAGGCGTTCGGCTATCTCGAGGATACCTACTACCTGCGGCAGCTCTATGCCTCGGCTGCGTTCCGGCAGTATCATCAGGAGTATGGCCGGTTTCCGCTTGATGGTCTGGGCTATCATCCCTACCCAATTGAAATTGCGGTCAGTCTGCCGGCCACGCCGACGCCCACGGGGGCAACTGCCGGGGCGCAGGCCGACAACCGGCCCGATCCCCGGCATGATCTGACGTTGATCCAGCAGCGCCTGGATAGCGTACGCGCGCTGCTGACCGAGGTGGGCGATCCGGCGCAGCCCTTCTGGCTGACGGAGATCGGGCATAATGCCGGGTATGGCCGGCAGGATGCGGCAACTCAAGCCGCGTTTCTGCGGCTGGTCTACACCGAACTGGCGGAACGGCCGGATGTGGCGAAGATCTTCTGGTTTAAGTATGAAGATTTCCCCCCGGCAGTGGGACCGGCGGCGCAGAAGTGGGGTACGGTTGTTATTCCCTTCACGGAAGATGCGCCATGTCCCGGTGGCGCATGCTATGATGCCGGCGGCCGTCCAACGCTGCTGCGTCCGTCGTTCTGGGCCTATCGGGAGTTGACCGGCGTGGGCACGCAGTTGCCGGAACCACCGGCGCAAGTGATTACGCGCGGCCCGCCGGCGGCGGAGGTGGGCACCGAACTGACCTTCAGCGCGCGGGTTGAGCGGGAGACGGCGGCCCGACCGATTACCTACACCTGGACGTTAGCCGCCGGGGAGCAGATTATACGCCAGGGTACACTGGAAGATCACATCAGTTTTACCTGGCAGCGCCCCGCGATCTACACCCTGACGATTGAGGCCGGCAATGCCGGGGGCGTGGTCATTGACCGGCGGCAGTTGCTGATTGGACCGCCGGGCAGCCTGGGACCACGGGGGTTGCGCAAGAAGTAGATTTCTATTCCGGCTCGGTTAAACGCTTCTCGTACACCCGATAGGTTTTGTAAATCTGCGCACCGAAAGCCTCGACACTCCGGCGGATCTGTGTATTTGTCTCCACAATCAGCGAGAGTTCCGCGCGGCGGTAGCCCTTCTTCACTGCGGTGCGGAAGGTTTCATAGTAGAAGACCGCCTCGACGCCGCGCCGGCGATACTCCGGCACGACCCCCATAGCAAAGAAGCGCACGGTATCCATCCAGTGCCGGCGGCGCACCAGGTACCACCAGCCGGTCGGGAAGAGGCGGCCCTGCATGTGGCGCAGGGACTGGTTCAGGTCGGGTAGCGTGATCGAGACACCCACCGGCTGCCCGGCGGCCTCGGCGATGATGATCAGGTCCGGATCGATAAAGGGCTTTAACCCGGCCGCCAGATAGTCGATTTCGGCTGCGCTCATCGGTACAAAGCCCCAGTTCTGCTCCCAGGCCTGGTTGTAGACATGCCGCACGCGCTGCAGCTCCGCTGCAAACGCGCGCAACTGGATACTGCGAAACTGTACGCCGCTCCGCTTCCGGGCCGTGTCGAGCATGCGTAACACGCGGGGCCGCAACTCGCGCGGATCACCCCCGCCCAACGTCTCCCGGTTAACGCTGTAGGCATACCAGTCGATTGCTGTGGTAAAACCGGCCAGCTCGATATAATCGCGGTAGTAAGGCGGGTTGTAGGCAGTCATAATCACCGGCGGCTGATCGTAGGCGTCCAGCAACAGCCCGCACTCATTATCCGACGCGAAGTTGATCGGGCCGCGCAAGGCATGCATGCCCCGGTCGCGCGCCCAGCCTTCCGCCGTCGCCAGCAGTGCCGCTGCCGCTGCCGGGTCGGGCAGCACCTCAAAGCTGCCGAAGAAGCCGACCTGTTCGTTGTGGCAGGCGTTGTGGGCATGGTTGATAAACGCGGCAATGGTGCCCACCTCCCGGTTGCCCCGGCACGCCAGAAAAAGCTGCACCTCGGCATGCTGGAAAAACGGGTTGCGCGCCGGGTCAAAAAAGGCCCGCCGTTCGATCAGGAGTGGCGGCACCCAGTAACGGTTATCCGCATAGACCCGCCAGGGAAAGCGAATAAAACGCTCTCGCTCCGCTGGGGTGTTCACCGGGGTGATACGCAGGGTAGGCTGGTTATCCGGCGGCACAACGGTTTCCACTTCTATGTCCATAGTTTGCTGAATTCCACGACTTACACGGTGCAGCCTATTTCGGTCGGTGGACCGACCCAAAAGCCGGCTTCGCCTCACGCAGGGCGGAACCGGACATACTTTTTGGAAAAACGTGGCTCGGAGAGCCACGTTTTTCCAAAAAGATCGAAAAGTACCATGCTGCCGCAGGCGAAGCCGGCTTTTATTGGGTGAAACATCCGGTTTGTAGATCAACCGCGTAAGTCCTGTAAATTACAGGAGTTACGCGGTTGGTTCCAAATCAGGTGTTCATCTGGATGAACGGCCCGATTCGCCTCCGGCAGGGCGGAAGATTCCAGATCTTTATCATAAAAAATTTGCACTCTGTGCAAATTTTTATGATAAAGATAAAAAGAGTACCATGCTGCCGCAGGCGAAGCCGGCTTTCATTGGGTGAAACATCCGGTTTGTAGATCAACCGCGTAAGTCCTGTAAATTACATGAGTTACGCGATCCCTCCCCCCGAAGCGGAACCGGACATCCTTTTTCAGAAAAATGTTGCACAACGTGCAATATTTTTCTGAAAAAGGAACGGTCTTGCCGTTGCTGCCCTGCCGGCGGCGCAGGAAGTTGCCACGCGCGGCACCGCATGACTTCCGTAAAACGTATTATAATGGTATCCGGACAATTTTTATAACAGGTGTCGCCGATGATACCAGATACTATTTCTACAAATGCAGCGCGGCATTTCTACGACCGATTGGGCGCGCGCCAGGATTGGTCAGCACGCTACGAGAGTCGCGCCAAGGTTCATGCATTGGAATTGCTGGCGCCGGCTCCAGGGCAGCAGGTGTTGAATGTGGGGGTGGGAACAGGCCGGGAGCAGACCGAGCTTCAAACGATGGTTGCGCCCGGTGGCGCGGCAGTGGGCCTGGATCTCTCGCAGGTGATGTTGCAGCTTACGCAGCGCCGTACCGGCAGCCCCCTGTGTGAAGCCGATGCCCGGTCACTCCCCTTCGCCTCAGCCAGTTTTGATCGCCTTCTCTCAACCTATGTGCTGGATCTGTTGCCCACTACGGACCTGCCGCATCTTCTGGCCGATTTCCGGCGCGTGCTGAAGCCGGGGGGCCGGGTGGCGCTGGTTTCGCTCACCGAGGGGATCGACGGCTCAAGCCGGATGCTGATGGGGCTCTGGAAACTCTTTTACACGCTGTGGCCGACAGCATTGGGCGGGTGTCGTCCGCTACAACTGGCCGGGATGGTCTGCCAGGCCGGATTCTGCCAGGTGACCCGCGAGGTGGTGGTGCAACTGGGGATGCCCAGTGAGGTGGTGATTGCGACCCGCTGGTGAGGTGTATCGAGAACCGAGAACTGATACCAATTGTTGTCATAGCCACAGAGGACACAGAGGACGCAGAGATGGTGAACGGAAATGTGCTGCTCTGCGCTTGGTGCCCACACATGCCGGCTGATTGCTGTTTTGACGGCAAACTGGTATGAGAACTGAGAACTGAGAACAAAGCCCATTTGAGGAGTTTTGCGATGTTTCAACAGCGTTCCGGCCTGGTGTCGGGTCGCCGTCTTCGCGCGGCACTGCTGCTGGTTTGCGTTAGCGCAGCACTGATGCTGCCGGCAGCCTGCCGTCCGCGCGCCGAGATCACGGAAGTGCCGGCCGTATTGCCGACACCCACTGCTACCGTGCGGCCTACCGCGCCCCGGGTGGGCCTCTCCTCGCTGGAGGCGACGGCAACTACTGCACCGCCGCCGGCCTCGGTCGCCACCCTGAGCGCCGGACTGTCCGCCACGGTTGCCGCCGGGATGCCGCCCACCGCCACGCCCGATCCAACCGTCGGTCCCACCTTTGACGGCATCGAAGGGGTGAAGGTGCTACCCGTCATGGCCGGCGCCGAAGCAGACCCTGCGGCCTGGATTGCCTTTACCTACGGCATCAGCGGGCTCGGAGCGGGGCGCGATCATTTTGTGGCAATCTACACGCGTGCCGACAACGCCTGGCAGGAGGCGAGCCGCTTTACGCTGGCAACCGCCGACTACCTCGGTCCGGAGAGCGTGCTGGTTGCGCCGTTTGGCGCGGGTGAGTCGATCTGGCTGGAGGTGCAGAGCGGGGTTGGCGCGCATGGCGGTTGTTTCGATCTGCTGCGCTTCGACGGCACAACGCTCTTTAGTGAAGTGGAAAACTGCAACTCCAGCCCCTTTGCGGGCGCGATCCAGGATCTGGATGGCGATGGCCTGCCGCGGACGGTAGTGTTAAACCAGACCGATAACTATGTCTTCTGCTATGCATGTGGGGTGCGGCTCTTGCAGTTTGAGGTGCAGCGCTACCAGGATGGGCAGATGGAGGTGATGCCACTGCAATTGCTGCCCGAGTCGGCCCCCGATGACCTGCGCCGCCTGAATAACCGCGCCGTTGAACTGGCCCAGGCCGGGTTATGGAAAGATGCCCGCGAGACCATCAACCAGATTCCGGCTCCCATCGATGATGAGATTGTCGCCTGGAATGCCCGGCTGATCCGGCTACATGCTGAGGCGCGCGCAGAGCAGGCCCGCGATGGAGCCTATCCGCTGCTGGAGAACATCTTCTATGGTGATTATGCCGCCGCGATGGAGATTATGCGCTCCCTGAGTGTGGAGCGGATCTTCAGCCGGCCGACGCCGCTGGTGGCGGGCACGGTTGCCGAGGGCTGGGAGCAATCCCTGACCGAGCGGATCATGGAAGCAACGACACCCGCAATTCAGGCCCGCCCCGATCTGGCGGCGGCCTTTTTCCTACGTGGCTGGGCGATCCATCTCATCAACGATAATGATCCGGCGATCCTGGACAATATTGAGCGTGCGGCCCAGATGGACCCGGGTGAACCGCTCTTCCAGCAGAGTGTGGATTATTTGCGGCGGGGTCAGGGGCCACCCCTGCTGAGCAACCCGGATAACCCGGACGCGCCGCCGGAGGAAGGACCAGCGGAAGGTGACAGCGAGTGAACTGATTGGTATTCATCTGAGCGATCTGCATTTGACCGCTGATCCGCACGCCGCTCAGTCTGCCTCATACTGATCTGTTATCAAACTCATAACCAGACTGGTGCTATTTCATCTGCGGTTTGGATGATCAATTCCGCCCGTATCTGCACCTTTGTTCAAACCCTGGTCAGTTGACCAGGATCGCCCTCCCCACTCGACCAGTCTTTCTCCCCGCCCAGTGACGAATCCCCGGCGAACGCAGTATACTACTATTAGTATATTATGTGAGTTACGCGGTTGACATGCAAACCGGACGTTTGACCCGATGGAAGCCGGATTCGCCTGCGGCAGCATGGTACTTTTTTTATCTTGTTCACAAAAATTTGGCTCACAGAGCCAAATTTTTGTGAACAAGGATGTCCAGTTCCGCCCTGCCGGTGGCACTATCCACTTCCAGGGAAAGGACCACGTAACTCGTGTCATATTACGCGAGTTATGCGGTGCATGTTCAAACGGGCCGTTTGCTCCCGATAACGGCACATTTCGCCTCCGGCAGGGCGGAGGCGAATCGGGCCGTTGATTCCCGGCCAACGCCTGGTTTGGAGCTGACTGCGTAATTCCAGTTACTGACACGAGTTACGCGGTCACTAATCTGACAGAGCATTTCGCCTCCAGCAGGGCGGAAGAGACCAGATCTTTTTCACAAAAAAATTCACGTTGTGAATTTTTTTGTGAAAAAGAAAAAAGAGTACCACGCTGCCGCAGGCGAATTCGGCTTTTGGGGCGGTCAACAGACCAAAATAGGATGCACCGCGTAAGTTTTGTTACTAATGGTAAGAGTAGCGTATTTTCGTCTGGTGAAACGGTTTTTCAACGCCGGACCCGGTAGGTGATCCTGATGATTACCTGATAGATTGCTGTCACGATCAACCTGACAATCAGCCGGCAACCAGCAGTCTTCGATGATGAAGCGGCACCAGCGGGGGTGTGGAGTGATATGGCTGAACCAAGACTGGAACTCAAACCGGGAGCGCTGGTTATTGCCGGCGACGGATCGTGCGGCTATCTGAAACATTTCTTTGTGCATGCCGCAAAGCGGCGCGTGGTCGCGCTGGTTGTCCAGCGCGACCAACCCTTCTCCCGTCCGGTAATTGTGCCCCTGACCCAGGTAGCGGAAGCAACCCACGACGAGATCCGGCTGCACATCAGCCACTCGCAGATGGCGGTGTTGCCCCGCTTCTATCCGCGCTGCTATGGCGTCGTTGCGAAGGGCCGCGACTATGGCCTGGGGAAGGTGTTAACCGGCACTCCGCGCAGCAGCCGCAATGGTCGCCCCGCCTCCGGCATGCTCTCGGCGCATCTCAACACACCGCTGCAATCCTGTGCCCACGAGAATCCCCTGACGGCGTATGTCCTGGTGCGCCTGGGGCAGCGTATGCTCTATCGTGATGGTGGGTCGGCGCATATGCTTTCCCTGCTGGTTAATCCCTGTGGTCGCATACAGCATTTCGTGGCGCAGCATGGGCGTTTCGTCAAACAGACCTTTATCGTTCCCACTGATCGGGTTGAACGGTTTAGTCCGCATGGGATTCAACTGCGCCTCAGGCGTGCGGCGCGGTCCGAACTATTGGTCTACCGCTCGGATCAGGATATTGCCGCCGATATTGAGCAAGCGCTCTGGCAACGCAATACGCTGCACGAAATTGATCACCGCGCAATTGAAATTATTGTCCGCAATGGAGTAGTGGATCTGCGCGGGTATGTGCTGCGCCCCGGCAGCCGCGATCTGATCGGACAGGTTGCGCAGGCAACCCGTGGCGTGCGTGTGGTCGAGAATCATCTGGTTGCGGATGGCGAGGTGGTGTATGCTGTGTCACAGGCGCTGGCAAATGACCCGCACACGCGTGGCCGTCCGGTGTGGGTGCATGTCCAGCGCGGCTTTGTCTTCCTCAGCGGCGAGGTGCCGGACGGGGCTACACACGCCGCCGTCGCGGATGATGCGGGCAGCGTGCCGCTGGTGCGCGGGGTGATCAATCAGGTACGCGCACCGGGGATTGCGATTGATGAAGCGGAACAGCGCGTGTTGCAGCCGCCCATCGGCCGGGAAGTCTACGGCCTGGATATGCAACTGGGGCATGTGGAGCGGGTGGTGATCAACCCCGCTAATCGCCTGGTAACGGCCCTGGTGGTGCATGGAAACTTTCCCGACCTGGCAGGGACCGACCGGCGGTTGTATGCCGATGGGGAGATGCGACACGAACGTCGGGTCGTTATCCCGGTTACAGCGGTGCGCGATGTCACCGATGGAGCAGTACTACTGGACATTGATGGCAAGACCGCCGCGCGCTATACCGATGTCGCCACGGCAAATTATGGTATACCTGACGCGGAGTGGCAGCCGCCGCATCCCTACCAACGGGACGCGATTCTGTTTGCCCCGGAGCATGCCCAACCCGCCACGGACGCGGCCGAAGTTGTGGCATCCCCACCGCTGGATGCGCTGGAGTATGGCGTCGGGGTCCGCCCGCCGGCAGATGTGGTGATGCCGGGTATGTGAGGTGGTGGGTGTTCCCTATCCGAACGGGATACGGACGCGCTTCTGCGCGTCCCTACGGGAGCCTCCTCACCGTGAGCGACGGCATTCAATCGGCTGATGAAGGTTGAAAAATAGCCCAAATATAAAATATTCTGGAGTCCCGGCTTTAGCCGGTGGCATGCCTGCCGGGACAGCAGCATACTACGGGGAAAGCCTGGACCGGCTGAAGCCGGGACTCCGCTCCAACGGATGTCCGGATTACAAATTCAACATTCATAAACCGGGACTCCCGTATGTCATCCGGTAACGTCTCCGCACACCTGATCGGGCCGCATACTACTCTACCGCTACCGGCACCATGTACCAGGGAAAGCCCGCGATGCTCTCGCCGCCCAGCACCCGGCGGCGCGGAATCTCGTACATGTGGGTAATGCTGTCCCCCGGCATCACGATCACGGCGTTGGTGTACCCCGCTGAATGCACTACGCCCGCCAGCGCACTGTTGTAGCTGCCGACCGGATAGCTAAAACTCACCACCGGCACATCGAGCCGCTCCTCCAGCAGTTGCCGCGAAGTGACAATCTCATCCTGGGCGGCATCCAGCTCCAGCCCGGTCAGGTCAAAATGGTTGACCGTGTGCGAACCGATCTCCATGCCGCTGTCGCGCAGCAGCTCGATCTGCTCCCAGGTCATGTAGCCCGGCTTGCCGACAAAGTTGACCACCACATAAAATGTTGCCACAAACCCGTACTCTTCCAGGATGGGCAGCGCCTCGGTTGCCGCGTCGGTGTAGCCATCATCAAAGGTGAGAGCCACGGGATTCTCTGGGCAGCGGGTCAGCCCCCGCAAGCAGGCGGACAGCGCATCCATCCGCATCGGAGTGTAGTCGTTGTCGCGTAGCCACTCCATCTGCTCGGCGAAGCGCTCCGGGGTGATCGAGAGCCGGTAGCCCATCGGGTCTGCCTGCTCATCGACGGTGCGAATGTAGTGGTACATCAGCACCGGCACATACTCGGCGTCGGCATCGGCCAGGCGGCTGGGTGTCGCCGTAACCGTGGGCGTGGCGCTGGGCCGGGGCGTCCGGGTGGCGGTCGGCGTACTGGTAGCCGTGGACGATGGCGTCGGCGTTGGCGTGCCGGGTGGCGGCGTGGCGCTGGGGGTGGGCGCAAACGCAGCCATCGGGACTGACCGGAACTCCGACACAAACGCCGGCAGTGTCAATAACACCAGGATAGCGATTGCCGGCAGCGCGAGTCGTTTTCCCCGTTGTGACAGTCGTGATAGTCGTGACATTAGATAGTTCTCTTCCTCACCTGGGTCTCAGGGCAGGCCGGGGCAGCGGATCCGACGGTACAAACTCCGGCGCAGGTGGCGGCTCATCATTCCAGAAGAAGAGCAACGCATTGGCAACGTGGCGTTCCCCCGTATCGTCCGAGGGATAGTTGACAATCTCATCTTCCAGGACCATGGTTGTGGAGCCGCCGCCGTCAAGTTCCATCGCGGTATACGCGCCAAACTCGCGTAGCAGGTCGGCAAACTCGCGCTGAGTTGCACCTCGGCTAAAGCCCAGTTGGTAGCCATCCACCACGGCGACGATCAGCGTCTGCTTGTTTTTATCATAGCCAATGCCGGTGCGTGGCATCTGAACCCACTGGTAATGCCGGAACTTCCAGTCGTAGGTGAAATCTTCGCAGAGCAGATCTTCTTCTTCTGCTAACGTGCAGTCGCGCAGGGTGCAGAAGCAGTCCTGCACAAAGCGTCCCTTCTCCAGGATAATCGGGCCACCGCTGATGCCCTGCGCATAGTCGGATAGTGGTGGGTCGGTGGTAATATCGAGCGTAACCCGGTCGTCAATTTCAAGATGCTCCAGCAGCCACTCGGCCCCCGCGCCGGTCCCCTGGAGCACCTGCATCCCCGCGTCAATGAAGAGTTGCTCGCCCTCCACAATTTGGGCAACGCGGCCGGCCGGCGTCAGCAGCACCTTGACATCACCCCAGCGGGCCGGGGCAACCCGGGCAAAATCGTTGTAGAGACAGATCAACTCCTCCTGGCACCACCAGTTGACCTGGGTCAGCGGGGCGCGGCTGCCATCCGGCGCAACCACGGCAGCGTCCCAGGTCCAGTTCTCGGTGAAGTAGCCGATAAAGGGCTGCCGGTCTTTGCTCCAGGCAAAGGTTGCGCGGTATTTGGGCGCGACCGCCACCCGCGAGTCGATCATGGTGAAGCCCTCAGGGACGCCCGCCGCTGAGAAGAGATCGCCGTTCACTCCGGCCAGGGCATCATTCTGCCAGGCCATGAGAGACGTTCGTGCCCGCCCCGACAGCCAGCCTTCGCCCAGCGCGGTACGGATATCAAACTCCGGCGCGGTGATGTCAAAGAGCAGCACGTTGATACGCAGCGGATCATTCGTTACCCGCTTGATATGGTAGACCCCGGGCCGAACGCGCGTTACAATATCGTCCTCCTCCGCCTCGAAGCGCCGGCGCAGCGGGCGCACCTCCGGTGTGGGTGTCGCCGTCGGCACGGCTGTTACCGTTGGCGACGGCGTGCGACTCGGCGTCGGCGTAACACTGGGCCGGGTGGTATTGGATGACATCGGCGTGGGCGTTTCCGTCCCGGATTGATCGGCAAAGGCGACCTGGGCATCGGTCATGGGTGTGCTTTCCCGGCGACCACCTTCGTGGGGCGCGTTGACCGAGGCCGTCAAATAATGGGCACTGAGTGCCAACCCCAGGAGCAGCAGGGCTCCAACAAGGATACGCAGACCTGTCCGCATGGCGTTTCCTTAGGAATGTATATCGGTGGTAGAGTAGACGTAACATGATCGCCGCAATGGTAACATAACGTTACGCACATGTAAAACCTGTGGCTGATCTCACTGACAGGATTTCTCCATAGTGTAGGTATCAATCACCTCGCCGGTGCGGGTCACAAACTGAAGCGTCATTGTTCCACCCGTGGCCTCCACCAGCATTGCCCCGTGGTCCTGGTTATAGTGCGCTACGCTGCCCGGCACCAGGGCTTCCGCGAAGGCATAGCGCGGGCCGCCGCCCAACCCGTTAACAAAGTAGACAAAGTCGTCGCGCATGATCCGCTCGTAGACATGGTTATGCCCGGAGAAAGCCGCATCCGCGCCCCACTCCCGGAACGGCCAGCGCATCCAGGCGCTCTCCCCACGATGCCCCGACGAGTAGGCCGGATGGTGGAAGAAGACCAACTGCCAGCAGGCGTCCGCAGCGGCCAGTTCCTGCTGCAGCCACTCTGCCTGCACCGAGTTGGCTTCGATGCCGTCAGGTTCGCCCGGCATGCTGTTGAGCATAAAAAAGTCAATCGGCTCCCAGGTAAAGCTGTAGTAGCGCTCATTCCCCGGCAGTTCAAAATAGTCGAGGTAAGCCTGTCCGCCGGCGATATCCAGGTCGTGATTGCCCAGGATCGGGAAGAAGCGGTTAGTCGCGGCTCCGGGGCCGTATGCGCCGGTGTAGGGGTGGATAAACTCGGCGTAGTACTGGCCGATGTTGGCGTCAATAGTTTCGGCTGCACCGTTGGGGTAGTTATTATCTCCTGTGGTGACGATAAAGTCAGGGTTCCAGCTTTTTACCAGGTCGGCAACTTCCTGCTCGGGTGGCCCGGCCATGCCATAATCGCCGATAATCGCAAAGCGTGCCGTCTGCGGCTCGGGTGTGGCGGTGGGAGCGGGCGTGGCCGTCGGTTCCGGTGCAGTGGTCGCCGTCAACACCGGCAGGGTGGGCGTAACCGCAGCGCCGGCAGCGGCAGTTGCGGCCGTTGTTGCGGCCGTCCCTGGCGTGGGTGCCGGCGGCGTGGCGGCACTCGAGCTACATCCCGCGCCGATCACGAGTATTCCCAGCAGCAGCAGCAAGTGGCGGCCGGCTGCAACCGGCCGGATAGTCTTCACGTTACTCATCGATCCTCCAGGTAGTGACATATCTATTGGCGCGGAGATTGTAGCACAGGTTGAGCGTTGTGCGCAGGGTTTCGGGGATATCACGCTACCACATCGGGTTGATCGTTTGGTGACAGGGGTCGGGCGGAACACAGTCAAACGCCCCCGGACTGAGCTGGACACTCCCCACAAGCAGTTTTAGGGGCGCAACGTATTGCGCCCCGGCCCCGGACCTCCATTCCCATGCTATTTTCACCACGTATAGTACGGCCATTCCTATAGATATCGGGACTTATGAACCATTTCCAGATGGATGTCACTCTGCTATAACAGACGAAGCAACATATCCAAACAGCGCGCCGGCGGCGGTGCTGTCAAAAGTAAGCCAGTGCAATATCACATGGTACCAATCTTTTACAAATATCCATCGATCTATCCCGACCCACATTGCTGCACTACACCTTCCCCATTTTTACCCATGTTCATCGCCCTGATCGCCCGGAGTCCCCGCTCCAGAACATGAGCACCTGCACGCTACCCGATCTACTCACACAATCTCTGGGAGAGGTTTTATGCATCACCAATTACGTCAGACGAGCCGTACGATCATTCTGGTTATCTTCAGCACACTGCTGCTGAGTCTGCAAAGCCTGTCAGCCGCCCCATTTGCCCTGAGCAGTGAAACCACTCCGGCCGCCCCAACCGCTACAACCGCAACGATCCGTGTAGACGCCACCGACGCGGGAATAGCGATAAACCCGCATGTTCTGGGCACCAATTTGCCTGCCTGGATCAGCAAATACCGCATGGACGATGCCACCTTCCGGGCCCGCACCATCGCCGCCGGTACCGACTTTATCCGCATTCCGGGGGGCAGTTGGAGTAATGCCTATGACTGGTTGGCCTGCGAACGCAACGGTCAGGGGATCGCTGCCAGTGCCGAGTGTTACTGGCTCTGGGCCGCGCGTCCGACCGATTTTATCAACTTCCTGCGCGCTACCGACACCGAGGGTATCTACACCGTCAATATGAATGGAACGGCCCACGAAGCGGCCGCGCTGGTCGCCTTCTTCAACGGCACGGTTGACGATACGCGCCCGATTGGTGTCGATGTGCGTGGTCGGGACTGGCTGACCGTCGGGGACTGGGCACGCCTGCGCCGCGATCATGGTAACGCCGCGCCCCTGAAGATCACCTACTGGGAAGTGGGTAATGAGTTTTATGGCGGAAAATCCGGGGCCGGCACCGATTGCTCGCAGTGGGGATGGGAAGATGTCTGGACCTGTGATGGGATGGAGTATATCAACGGCATCGGTAGCGACAGCGAGCGGCGTGAGGGCTTCCGTGAGTTTCGGACGGCGATGCAGACCGTTGACCCGACGATCCGGGTTGGCGCTATTGGCGTTTCCGAGCAAGCCGGATGGTCCAACTGGGGCAACGAAGTCATTGCGGCAGCGGGCGCAGAGATGGATTTCTACAATATCCACCAGTATGCCTATTTTGATCCACCGGGTAATCTCAGCGAAGTGCTGGCAGAACCGCAAGCTACCTGGCCGACCGTCATGGCCGATGTTCAAAGCGCCTTTGAGCGCCATGCCGGTGGGCGGGATGTGCCGGTCGCCATCACCGAGTATAACCTCTTCGCCTTCCAGGACAACGACACGCAGAAGATGATGGATCAGGCGATCAACCTGCTGCATCTGACCGATACCATTGGGCAGATGATGGAAAATGGCGTTGCCATGGCGAACCAGTGGGCGCTGGCAAACGGAACCGCCTGGAACGGCACCGATTACGGCCTGATGGAGGCCGACGGCTATGCCCGCAACCCACAGTACTACGCCTTCCCGCTCTGGTCGCGCTTTGGCACCACGCTGCTACCCGTAACCTCCTCGCTGCCCGCAGATACCACCCTGAGCGTCTATGCCGGCCGGATTGACGCCGGGACGATCTCGCTGCTGGCAATCAACAAGACCGATCAGTCAATTACCGGTCAGATCAGTCTCAATGGTGTAGAGCGCATAAACCGTGGCACCGCCGATGTCGTTAAGGCCGCGGCGCTAACGAGCACCAGTGTCACCTTCAACGGGCAGAGCAATCCGAGCGATGACCTGTCGAATGCCCCGGCAACCGCGCTGACCAGCGCAGGCAACCCGCTCAGTTACACCTTTGAGCCCTACGCGGTGACGCTGCTGCGGATCGATGTTACCGGCGGTGATCCGCAGCCAAGGCCGGAGCCGACAGACTGGCTGTATTTGCCGCTGATTATCAGGTAGGCAAGGGTACAGAGTACAGGGTACAGGCTTTCTTACCACGTCGTAGTGGAATGAAAGCGGTAGGGGCTAACCGTCGTGCCGGCTTCTGGCGGCATGTCCGGCATCAGTGCAGGTTCAGATGCGCTGATGCACGTCCCTACCGAATATCCTGGTCATTTCAAGACTACACTGTCGTCAGGCACACGCGTTACGTGGCCCCCTGCGAACGGGGCTTTTCGCCTCCGGTAGGGCAGAAGATTTCATTCTTGTTCACACAACATTTGCACTCTGTGCAAATGTTGTGTGAACAAGATCGATCACGTACCATGCTGCCGCAGGCGCATCGGTCTTCCACCGGGTAATAACGTCCGATTTGCATGTCAACCGCGTAACGCGTGTCATACAGGAGCGAAATACTTTCGCTCCTGCATGACGGCATACAAACGCGCGCAACCCTATGAACCGTTACGCAACTGCGCAAACTTGTCGGCATCATAGCGCAGTACCGGCCGGCGCGCTGCACGCACTTCATCGAGGCGGCGCACCGGGGCCTCCGTCGGTGCGGCGTGCAGCAGATCGGGTTGCTCGGCGGCTTCGTGGGCAATGGCGCGCATAGCAGCGACAAAGGCGTCGATGTTCCGCTTTGTTTCGGTTTCAGTTGGCTCGATCATCAACGCTTCGGGCGCAATCAGTGGGAAGTAGATCGTCGGTGGATGGAAGCCATAGTCGATCAGCCGCTTGGCAATGTCCAGCGTGCGTATACCCTTGACACCGCGCAGTTGCCCCTTCAATACCACCTCATGCATGCAGATCCGATCCACCGCCGGCGGGTAAAGATCGCCCAGTTGGGCGCGGATATAGTTGGCGTTCAGGACAGCAGTTTCGGCGACCTCGCGCAACCCGACCTCACCCAGCGAGTGAATGTAGGTCCAGGCACGCACGAGCATCCCAAAATTGCCGTGAAATGTCTTCATGCGCCCGATGCTCTTCTCCGGATTGAACAGTTCATAGGTTGCGCCGGACGCGCTCTCTACCCGGCGTACCCGGGGGCCGGGCAGGAAGGGCGCCAGCGCTGCCGTACAGCCAACCGCGCCGCTGCCGGGCCCGCCACCGCCGTGGGGCGTGGTAAAGGTCTTGTGCAGGTTGTAGTGCATAAAGTCGAAGCCGACATCCTGCGGCTTGACAACACCCAGGATGGCATTGAAGTTCGCCCCGTCGCCATACATCAGGCCACCGGCCGCATGCACCAGCCGCGAAACCTCCTCGATCTGCTCCTCGAACAGGCCCAGCGTGTTGGGATTGGTCAGCATCATCCCGGCGGTACGCGGCGAGAGCTTGCTTTTCAGGTCGGCGATATCCACATTGCCGCGTGGGTCGCTCTTGAGTTCAACCACTTTGAAGCCGGCCATCCCCGCCGTGGCCGGGTTGGTTCCGTGAGCCGCGTCGGGCACCAGGATCTCGGTACGCTCAGTGTCGCCCCGGTCCAGGTGGTAGGCACGAAAGACCAGAATGCCGGTAAACTCGCCCTGCGCCCCGGCGGCCGGTTGCAGCGACACCGCATCAAACCCGCTCATTTCGGCCAGGTCGTTTTGCAGTTCGTAGATCAGGCGGAGCGCCCCCTGCGACAGGCCGGCATCCTGGAGCGGGTGAATGGCGGCAAACCCCGGCAACCGCGCGGCTTCCTCGTGGATCTTGGGATTGTACTTCATGGTACACGATCCCAGCGGATACATACCCGTGTCAATGCAGAAGTTGCGCTGGCTGATCCGCGTATAGTGGCGAATAACCTCCGGCTCGCTCAACTCGGGAAAGCCGGTCAGATCATCCTGGCGCAGCAGTTCGGCGGGCAGTTCGGCGGCGGGAACATCCAGTTCCGGCAGATTTGCGCCCTGCTTACCGGGGGACGAGAGTTCAAATATTGGTGGTTCGTAGGTATTCATACCAACAACTTTCTAGTTTGCAACAGAAGAGCGGGCGTCACCGGGAGACAGACGCATGCAGCGTACCCTTCTCCCGATCCGGCAGCGGTTCTTGCATCCAGGTCAGGACGATATCTGCTTCGGGAATGCCGCGCTCAATCAGGTCATCAGAGATACCGTAGTTAATGCCGTCATGCTCCAGGTAGACCTTGCCGTCGTGCAGGGTAACGTAGAGAATGTTATTACAGACACGACTACCTCTATTCCACCCGGCAGTCATAAGTGCATACCGATCATGCACTTCATCAATGATTGCATCCACACGAATATTGCCATGGGATGGGCGAAACTGCGCATAGTGGAGCACAACTTCTTTCACAATTCCCCGGTAGTGCGCGGTTGTATCCATCGTTTGATCTCCAGTTGCTCTGTATCGATAATCACTAACCATAAAGGTACATCATCTACCATTATTCGTGCAATAGGTTGATTGAAGAGCCGCTCATACACACTACTTGTAATCGCCAGATAGAGTTGACGCTCTGGATCGGTGCGCTTGAGTAACAGTTGGTACATAACATATTGCCCAACCGCCTGTTGCAAATCAGCAACGAGTGATGGACCTCGGAACTCTTTGATTTCAATCGCAATCGATGAGCCATCGCGTTGAGCCCCAATAATCACCCCCTCGCTGCGCTGAGCAGCCCCGGTAACAGATGTTGCACCAAGATCGATATAGAGAAAAAGCCGTCCATAGTTGATCACATACGGATCGTCCGTAACTTCCCACCCGTCATTGATCAGGGCCTGCTTGATAATGTTGTGACTGGTATCTTTTTGCGGCATCGTTTCTATATCCCTCAAGCGCGTGTCAGCCGAGGAGGACACAGAAACACCGGCCGTATCTCCATGTCCTCACCTTACAGACCTACCCAACTGCCCGCAGTGCCGCTACCAGTTCATCTATCTCCGCCTTGCTATTCATCTCCGTTACGCAGAGGAGCATGGCATTCTTCAGATGGGTCTCGTCCTGCGTCAGATCATACCCACCGATGATGTCCCGCTCGCTTAGCACGGCGTTGACGGCGGCAACCGGACGCGGGCACTCCACCACAAACTCCTTGAAGAAGGGCGCGGCGGTCTGCACGGTGTACCCCGGCAACTGGCCGATCTGAACTGCGGCGTAGTGTGCGCGGTGGTAACAGAGTTCAGCCACCCGGCGTAACCCCTGACGCCCCATCAGGCTCAGGTAGACCGTCGCCGCCAGCGCCATCAGGCCCTGGTTCGTGCAAATATTGCTGGTGGCCCGCTCCCGGCGAATATCCTGCTCGCGCGCCCGTAGCGTCAGCACATAGGCCAGTTTGCCATCGACATCCTGAGTTGCGCCCACGATGCGCCCGGCGATCTTGTGAACATGCTTCTGCTTGCAGGTGAAAATGCCCAGGTAGGGCCCACCATAGTTCAGGCCGATGCCCAGCGGCTGACCCTCCGCCGTGGCAATATCAGCACCGATTTCGCCGGGGGTCTGGAACAGCCCCAGCGCAATCGGGTCAAAGTGGACCGCCAGCAGTGCCCCCGCCGCGTGGACCCGCTCGGCCACGGCGCGCAGATCATGCAGGCGACCCAGGAAATCCGGCGACTGCACGATAACCAGTGCAGTTGTCGCGTCAACCTGCTCCAGGGCATCCTCAATCGTTGCGCCGGGTTGTTCATCACCCACGATGGGGATGTCCAGGCTCTGGAGGTAGGTACGCAGCACCGCGCGATACTGGGGATGCACACTGCGGGCAACCACGATTTTGCGGCGGTTGCGCAACACATTCAGCGCCATGATCGCCGCCTCGGCAATCGCCGTGCCGCCGTCGTAGTGGGAGGCGTTAGCAACCTCCATCCCGGTCAGGCTGGAGATCAGACTCTGATACTCGAAGATCGCCTGAAGCGTGCCCTGGCTAATTTCGGGTTGGTAGGGTGTGTAGGCCGTATAAAACTCGCTCCGTCGCAGGATCTGATCAACCGCGCTGGGGATGAAGTGGTTGTAAGCCCCTGCTCCCAGGAACATGCTATGGCTCTGGGCATTGGCATTCATGCCACTCAGCCCGCGCAACTCGCGGGAGAGATCCGGCTCCGACAGCGGCTGTGGCAGGTCCAGCCGGGGAAAGCGTAGCCGCTCCGGCACATCAACAAACAGGTCTGCAACCGAGGCAACGCCGATAGCCTGCAGCATCGCGGCGCGCTCGGCGTCGGTAATCGAAATGTAGTGAGACATATTTTGTAATCCGTATTCTCTAGTCCGTAGTCCGTAGTTTGTGGTTTATGCGGGTGGGTACTACGTAGTTCGTGCAGGATGATTTTGGAGCGGAGGAACTACGCAGTACCGCGTATGTTAGTGCTGTTCTTCCGCGATAACCTGTTCGTAGGCCGCGGCATCGAGTAGTTCGCCCTCTTCGCCGGAGGGTTTCAGGCGGAGCATCCAGCCCTCGCCATAGGGCGCGGTGTTGATCGCCGACTGGTCATCTTCCAGGGCCGTGTTGACCGCTACAACCTCACCGCCAACCGGCGTATAGAGATCGGACGAAGCCTTGACCGACTCGACCACACCAAATACATCACCGGGCGCAAAACTATCGCCGACGCCGGGCAACTCGATATAGACCACATCACCCAGCGCATCCTGCGCATAATCGGTAATACCAACGACCACCTCGTCACCATCAACCCGTACCCACTCGTGGCTTTTTGTGTAACGCAGGTCCGATGGAGTATTGAAGCTCATATAGTCCTCCTCGTGCATTAGGGTCAGCCCAGCCATGCGCCTGGGGGCACGGCTACGCTCTCCGCCCGCGGATGTGAGACAACGCGCTGCGGCCTATAATACCGCATGTCCGGCTTTTGTGGTGTGGCGTTCTCCTGTCCTCGCCGGCAGGATTCCCGGCGTACATGAGCTCTTGTACCACAGGCGGCGGACTACGGCAAATCACCGGGGCAGCAGTTGCGCGGTAAATTCGGTCAGTTCATCGGCGGTGAAGGGCTTGCGCAGGTAGGCATCAAACCCGGCCTGCAAAAAGCGTTCGCGGTCGCCAGGAAGCGCATACGCGGTCAGTGCAGCGATAGGCACATCCCGATAGGCGGGTATGTTGCGCAAGATGCGGAGCAGGTCAGTCCCGCTGGGGCCGCCCCCCAGATGAATATCCAGCAGCACGGCATCGAAGGTCCGTTCCAGCGTATCCAGAAGATCGTGGACAACCTCCTGCGCTTCCCGGGCATTGGTGACGGCGGTTAAGAGACAGCGATCTTCGAGCAGCGCTTCGATCAGCTTGCGGGTATCTTCATTGTCTTCGACCAGCAGGAGGTGGCAGGGCGTCCGGCTTTTGGCACCTGGCTCTGTCGGCCCGGTCTCGTCCGCCGGCTCTTCCGACAGCACCTGCGGAAAACTGATAGTAAAGTGGCTGCCCTGACCCTTCTCGCTGACAACGGTAATCGTGCCCTGCATCTTCTCGGCCAGTTGTTGGGAGATAGCCAGGCCCAGCCCGATCCCGTCGTGTAAGCGGCTCATTCCACTGCTCTCCTGATGGAAGGCGTTAAAGATATGCGGCAGGAACGTCGGCGCAATTCCGATCCCGGTGTCCGCAACATGCACATGCATCCAGCCGTCCGGCGCGACAACTTCGTTCAGATCAATATCAGATGGCGGCGTTTCGTCGCAATCAACCGTGATTGTCACACCACCGGTTTCGGTAAATTTGATCGCGTTCGAGATAAGATTCTGCAAAATGCTGTTGAGCGCACCCCGATCCAGCGCGGCACGCGCACGCGCCGCCGCGGGCGTGACATGCACAGTCATGCATAAGCCCTTCGACTCAGCCTGCGGCTGATGCAACCGGACCACCTCGCGGACCTCGGCGGCCACATGGATCGTCTCAAAGACAACCTCGACCCGTCCGGCTTCCAGTTTTGCCAGCATCAACACCGCGTTGAGCGTTTCCAACAGCCGCTTGCCCCCCTCCTCAATGCGCTGCGCCTGGGAACGGGTTTTACCCTCGAGCCGCCGGGAGAGGAGCGAGGCATAGCCGATCATGCTGGTCAGCGGGGTACGGATCTCATGGCTCATATTTGCTAGAAACACACTCTTCACCTGGTTGGCAGTTTCAGCGGCTTCCTTTGCTTCACGTAGCGCATCTTCCGCCTGCTTGCGCATAGTGACATCCCGCAGGGTCAGCACAACCAGGATGATCTCGCCGTTGGTATCCCATACCGGCGTACCGCCATAGGAGCCCACCCATATTTTGTCGGTATCTTTCCGCGACACACGCACTTCATAATTCGAGAAATTCTCCCCGGCCAGCGCGCGAGCCAGCGGCCACTGCTCCACCGGCAGCGGCTGACCATCCAGCGAATGCAGGACAAATGTATCGGGGAACTCGGTGATATGGCGGCGCACCTGTTCGACACTCGCATATTCATGGATCGCCAGCGCCGCCCGATTCATCGAGAGGATATTCCCGGTGGTATCAGCAATGATTAGACCTTGATCTATACTCTGGATGACGGCTTCCAATTGTGCCAGACTACGCTCATTTGCTTCCTTGGCTTCCTTGAGCGCTTCCTGCGCCTGTTTGCGCTCGGTAATATCCTCAACCACCGAGATGCAATAGAGCGGTTGACCCAGCGTATCGCGCTGCGATGCCGTGGTCAGGTTGACCCAGACGGTGTGACCGGCCTTGTGAAAGTAGCGCTTCTCAATCTGGTAGCCGGGGATCTCACCGCGCATCAGCAAGCGAAACCGTTCGAGGTCGATCTTCAGATCATCCGGGTGAGTGATATCTTGAAACGTTTGCCGGGCAAGTTCTTCGGCAGTATAGCCGACAATCGCACAGAGCCGCTGGTTGACCTGCAGCCAGATGCCGTCGAAGCCGACATGGGCAATCCCCACGGCGGCATTCTCAAAGGTGCTGCGGAAGCGATCTTCGCTCTCGCGGAGGCTCTGCTCAACCTGCTTGCGCTCGGTGATGTCGTACGATACCGTCAGCGCCGCGAAGACCTCGCCTTCCTGGTCAGCGAGCGGCACCAGGTGGGAAACGTAATGCCGACCGTGGCTGCTATGTTCCAGGCGAACGGGCGTTCCGGCGAGTGCCTGGCGGTAGAGCGGTTCGTAAGCGCGCACCAGTTCCGGATCAACGGCTTCATGCAATGTCTTACCCGCAAAGTCGGCGGACGTCAGCCCGATAGCAGTGAGGGCCTGGCCGCCCGCCAGCCGGTAGCGCAGGTCGTGATCGACCACAAACGCGGCGCCGTTGGGTAGATTCGCCGCCAGCGCCCGGTATAGAGCTTCACTTGTGCGCGCGGCCGCTTCCGCCTCCTTGCGCGCGGTGATCTCCTCAGTAACAATATTGATATAAACGATCTGCCCTTGCTCGTTCCGGATGGGGAACCAGCTCTCGATCCAGCAGCGCTCCCGCCCCGGCTGTGCCGGTGTCTCGCCCGTGATCTCAATGTTGTGTACCGGATCGCCGGTCTCCAGGATGCGCGCACGGAATTTTTCTGACTGCTCGGCCAGGGCCGGTACAATCTCATGCACCGTTCGACCGACATGCGCCTCAAGCGGCAGCCCATTGATCTCAGCCAGGTGCTGGTTGATGCGCACGAAGCGCAGGTCGGTATCCAGCACACAGAGACCAACCGGAGCCGTATCGTAGATGATCTGCAACTCGGCCAGGCTGCGCTGGAGCCGCTCCTCGCCGGCGCGTACCTGCTCCTCGGCCTGCTTGCGCTCGGTAATGTCCGTCAGCGCACCGATCAGGCGCATGGGTTGCCCTTGCGTATCCAGCAGTATATTTCCCCGCGAGGCAACCCAGCGGATACTCTCATCGGGGCGTACTACCCGGTATTCGACATAGTGCTCGACGCACGCTTCAATCGACAGGCGAATGGCCGCTTCGACCTGCGCCTGATCAGCGGGATGCACCCGCTCGATGTAATCAGCAGTGACACGCCGGCTGCCATCGGGCGGGTAGCCAAAAAGTTGGTCGGTACCGTTGGAGCGGGTTACTTCGTCGGTTGCCAGGGTGATTTCCCAGGTGCCCATCTGCGCGGCGGCCAGCGCCAGTCGCATCTCCTCGGCAGCTTTCTGCGTGGTAACATCGCGGAATGTCACCGCAAAGCCGTCATCCAGCTTTACAGCGATATTTTGAAACCAGCCCTGAAGTCCGTCGCCATCATATCTGATTTCTTGCCGGCATGGCTGTCCGGTCTCGACGACTTCTTTGTAGGCAGTAAACAGCCCGGTTTCGCGGTGTGTCGGCATAAGCTCAAGCAGCCGCCAGCCCAGCAGATCTCCGGCGGCATGTTTGAGCATCTCTTCAGCTTTGGGATTGACCAGGATAAAGACAAAATCGATAATCTGACCATCGGCATCACGCAGCGCTTTCAGCGCGGCAATCCCATCAAGCGAGGAATTCAGCACACTCGAGAGCAGCGCCTCCGACTCGCGCAGTACCTGCGCCGCCTGATTCTGCAGCGTAACATCGCGCGCGGTGCAGTAGAGCCGACCCTCCTCCGGCAGCGGATCAGCCGACCAGGCTAGCCAGCGGTAGGAACCGTCACTGTGACGATAGCGGTTTTCAAAGAGGATGGTTGACGCTCCCGCCGCCAGTCGGTCTAACTCGTGTTGTGTGGCCTCCCGATCATCAGGATGCACCAGTTCGAGGAACGGTATCGCCAGCAGTTCTTCCCGCCGGTAGCCCAGCGTCTCTTCCCAGGTCGGGTTGAGCCGCTTGAAGTAGCCATCCAGCCCGGCAACCGCCAGCAGATCCCGCGAGAGCTCAAAGATTCGATTGCGTTCACTCTGGGCCTGCTTGCGGTCGGTGACGTCGCGCCCTTCGGGAATGAGCAGCGTGACATTTCCGGCAGCATCAAACAGCGGCTTGAGCGAGAAGTCGATCGTCATTACCCGCCCGGCGGTACCGCACACATCTACCTCGTAACGCACAAACTCACCCCGGGCCGCCCGCGTAACTGCCGCGCGTAACTCGGCCTGGGTTGCGGGGGAGATGGTCCACCAGCGGCACTCCCAGAATGGCCGACCAATCACATCCGCTGGGGTCAGGCCACCGAAGTCGAGGGCGGTCTGATTGGCTTCGAGCAGGATACCATCGGGCTGCAACAGACCAATAAACTGGAATGTCGAGTTAAAAATAGCACGGAATAACTCTGCATTTGAGGGGAAAGACATACTAAACTCCCAATTGGGATTGTGATTTGCTGATCAACGAAATGCATGAGGTGACACAGAATCTATTGTACCATGATCATCCGCGCAACGCTGCTATTGGAGATTCCGGTAGGGACGCGCTTCTGCGCGTCCGCAGCCTGTTCCCGCATCCGCATAACACTGCCGTAGGATTCTTCCGGTAGGGACGCGCTTCTGCGCGTCCGCAGCCTGTTCCCGCATCCGCATAA
>DAOTUI010000303.1:0-22744 GCA_034437035.1 Chloroflexaceae bacterium | reverse complement strand
TCAGAGCGCATTGGAATGCGGTCAGTGGGACCGGCAGCGGCTGCCGCTCCAGTGCAGTATTTTCCGCATTGGGACGGGCTGCGGACGCGCAGAAGCGCGTCCCTACCATAAAAAACCTACACCTGAGAGATGGGTGGGTGGGGAGCGCGGCTCGGCGTTGGTTGGGGATTGAAGGTACGCCGGACCGGGGACAATAAACAAACACGGTGTTCGATAGCAATGTGCCAGGCGAGTTTTGTGCCGGGTTCCTTGGTGCCGGGTTCGCTGTTATAGAGATCCGGCGGTTATAAAATCCGGGGATGGTGGCATATATCTTGCAAGGCGGTGACACTAGAAAGGTATCATCGTTCAGGAGGTGTATTCCATGACCATGGTGGGCGTACAGACAGAACAACGGTATCCAAGTGATGTCACGGATGAACAATGGACAGCGATCGATCCACTGATCCCGGTCAAAACCGGCAGTGGAACCGGCCCGGGCAAACCGCGTAGTTTGAATATGCGGCAGGTCGTCAACGCCCTCTGCTATCTGGAGCATACCGGGTGCCAGTGGCGCTATCTCCCCAAGGATTTCCCCAACTACAACAGCGTGCGCTACTACTACGACTCCTGGCGCAAGGATGGCACCTGGGAGCGCATCCGGGCAACGCTCGGGAACCAGGACGCCGAACAGGAAGGGTCGACCCATGAAGCGTCCTTTAGCCTTTCCCAAGGCCGGAATGGAAAAAGCCCCGGAGGAACGGATGGTGCGACCCATCCCAACCTGATCGAGCCGCGTCCCCATAACCGCCGATACGCCGCACGCCAGAAGGCCTAGTGTCGCTCCCGCGAGAACACGGCAAAAGATGAATACCCCAACGCTTCGCTTGCATACAGTCGCGCGGGTCAGTTGACCCGCGCATTCTGCTGAATTGGGCAATAGGTTGCCATGCAGTATCTTCTCAATAATTACGGGCGGAGGTTGAAAAACGAAAACACAAATCCCATCAGAAAGCCATCGACGCTTGGCGGAATTTGCGTTTACCCTGGATTATTGAGAAGATACGCCATGCAAACCGGGCGTTTCATCCAGAGAACGGCAGAATCGCCTGCGGCAGCATGGTACTTCTTTTTTCTTTCTCACGAAATTTTTGCACAAAGTGCAAAAATTTCGTGAATAAAGAATGGTCGGTTCCGCCCTGCCGGATCGGGGATCGCGTAACTTGTGTCAATAACAGGACGTACGCGGTCACCATGCAAACCGGACGTTCCACGCGATGGAACCCCGATTCGCCTCCGGCAGCATGGTACTCTTCTTATCTTTTTCACAAAAATGTTACACAGAGTGTAACATTTTTGTGAAAAAGAAGAGAATCTTCCGCCCTGCCGGAGGCGAAAAGAACTCGCTCACGGAGGACCGCGTAAGTCCTGTCAATAACAAGAGTTACGCGGTCGGTTCCAAACTCAGGCATCTGCCTGGACAACTGGCCCGATGCGCCTCCGGCAGGGTGGAATGGGACATGCTTGTTCCGGAACATGTGGCTCGGAGAGCCACATGTTCCGGAACAAGACAAAAACTACCATGCTGCCGCAGGCGAAATACGCCGTTATCGAGCGCAAACGGTTCGTTTGCACGCACACCGCATAAGTCCTGTCAATAATTGGCATGCTCCGGTATCACATCCGCGCCAATGCGTGTAGAATAGTACCGACAGATACCTGATCTCTCTACATGCTGTGAAAGGAGCCGTCAATCTATGCTCGACATCAAACTCATCCGCGAGCAACCCGAATTTGTGAAAGCGCAACTGGCCCGGGCCGAGGTTGCTGGTGATGTAATCGACACAATTCTGTCACTCGATGAGCAGCGCCGCACACTGCTGCAACAGGTCGAGTCGCTCAAGGCCGAGCGCAACGCGGTCTCGAAGGAGATCGGCAAGATGAAAGACGCGGCCGCCCGCGATACGCGGATTGCCGAGATGCGCGTCGTTGGTGATCGCATTACGGAGTTAGACCGCGAGGTGGCCGAGGTCGAAGAACGCCAGCGCATGCTGATGCTGGAAATTCGTAACCTGCCGCACGCCGATGTCCCGGAAGGCGCTGACGAGGAGGCCAACGTCGTTATCGCGCAGGAGGGTGAGCCACGCGACCTGGGCTTTCCGGCACAGCCCCACTGGGATCTGGGTGAGGCGCTGGGCATTATTGACTTTGAGCGCGGCGTCAAACTGTCGGGATCGCGCTTCTATGTGCTGCAAGGACTGGGGGCAAAGCTGCAGCGCGCGCTGATCCAGTGGCTACTGGATCAGCATGTTGCGCAGGGCTACCGTGAGGTTTACCCGCCCTTCATCGTCAAGGAGCATTGCATGTGGGGGGCCGGGCAACTCCCCAAGTTTAGCGATAACCTCTACCGCGATGAAGATGCCGGCTTCTGGCTTGTTCCCACCGCCGAAGTGCCGCTCACCAATCTCTACACGGATGAGATTCTCGACGCGGGGCAACTGCCGATCCATCTCTGTGCCTATACTCCCTGCTTCCGGCGGGAGCAGATGAGCGCCGGGCGCGATGTGCGCGGCATTAAGCGCGGGCACCAGTTCGACAAAGTGGAAATGTATAAGTTTGTGCATCCCGCTACCAGTTATGATGAACTGGAAAAGATGCGCGCGGACGCCGAGGCAACCTGCCGGGCGCTTGGCATTCCCTTCCGCACGAAACTGCTCTGCACCGGGGATATGGGCTTTGCGGCGGCCAAAACCTACGACCTGGAACTCTGGGCACCGGGACAGGCGGAGTGGCTGGAGGTCAGCTCGTGCAGCAATGTCGAGGCGTTCCAGGCCCGGCGCGCCAACCTGCGCTTCCGCCCGGCCCCGGGCGAACGTCCCGATCACCTGCATACGCTCAATGGCTCCGGGTTGGGGGTGCCACGCACAATGATTGCGATCATGGAAAACTACCAGCAGGCTGATGGCAGTATTGTCATCCCTGAAGTGCTGCGCCCCTACATGGGTGGGCGCGATGTGATCCGGTAGAAATTAGTCGCCGCCGCCGCCGCCGTGTTGTGACGCATATCACAAGTTTGCATTCCGGGAGCGGAACATGTACCATACCCGATTATACTTGTGAGTTCCTGCCGGTACGATACCCTGATACATACAAAGGACACGGCTATGCCTGTAATGATACCGCTCACATCGGCTGAGCATGGCGGCCATGCCGTCTGTGGCTCATCCACGCATGGCGAGTGTGGCGTTAACTGTGACTGTGGCTGTCCCTACACCGGGATGGAGGAGAAAGGGCGCGTCGAGCTTATTGCTGAGGTGGAAGCGCGCTATCCCGAAGAGTGGCTGGCGTTTGTCATTCCGCCGGGTGAGGATGAGTTTGCGCCGGAACGGGGGATGCTGGTGGTGCATAGCACTGACGATGCCGAAGTCTGGGAGGTGGTTAATCGCATCACCTACAACCAGGTCGTGCATGTCTACTTCAATGGTTCACTGGAGCACTATCTGGAGTGGGCCGAAACGACTTCAATTTCATAAGCGGCGGTACCTTCCGCATATGTACCGCCGGTCGTGCCGGCCTGGGACGGGGGAAGTACTTGGCACCCCGCGCCAGGTGCAACCAGGAGATATTCCAGGGAGTGGCTTACATGCAGCCCCACGCCGGGTGAATCATGTAATGTTATGCATGCGGGAGTATCTACAGGGTTGCCGTCGAGCTACCAGTTGTAGTAGTAACCAGGATGCCTCCGTGCAGACATGCGCGGGGTATCCTGATCTTCATCATCGCTATAGATTTGCCGATACACATCCGGGTAGATTTGCCGGGCACATTCAGGACAGATAGTATGCGTAAAGTTGCCTTCCAGCGAACTGCGGATACCATCGTCAATCGCATGCCAATGACCGGCGTGATCACACACGCGCTTGCATGATGCACAGGCCGGCAAGAGTTCGCTGGATGTACGAATCTGGTAACTCATTTAAATAAACCCTTTCTGTCTCTCCCATACCATCACAATTTCTTTGTTGCTACTGACACTATACCGGGGCAATGTTATAAAGTGTAGTGTAGCTGACCGGGTTGAGGTGACAAATTGATCAGGTTGTGCCCGGCCTATCCCGTCTCTGATGGGCCGCTCATAGCGGTATGATTGTTCCCAAAGTGAGGGGTGGCACTACTGCTCCGGCTGATCATACGTTAGAGACCGCTTCCTACAGCGCTGGAGTTCCCCCCGCCATAGCCGCGCGTCTGACCAACCCGGCCCGGTTGCCCACCTGGACGGTCGTCTCAAAATAGTTTAATTTTCGTTATAGTTATGCTATTATAGCAAATCATAGAAAGCCTGTCAGTAGCATATGTTACACAGACGGTGCCATACCCGGCCTGGAAAACGCCTTTGTCATGGAACTGTTAGAAGCGTCCACCCATGTCTGGTCAGGTAAATGGTAGGATTGTCATATCCTACCCGGTACGAGCATAACCGATCAGAAGCATGTGCTATCAATGGCAGGAGTTACGCGGTCGGTTCCAACCCCAGGCGTCTGCCGGGACAACCGGCCCGATGCGCCTCCGGCAGGGCGGAACATAACATTCTCCGGAACAAGACAAAAACGTACCATGCTGCCGCAGGCGAAATACGCCGTTATCGAGTGCAAACGGTCCGTTTGCACGCACACCGCGTAAGTCCTATCAATGGAGTGACTTATGAGCAGCATACCGGACGACTCGTCGCTGCCGCCGGTTCCGCAGAGTGGCCGTCTGGCTACCCCGGCTCCCAGCATTGAGCCGCGCAATCTCTGGCAGCAACTTCTGGCAACCTTAGATGAGGTTGGCAATGCGATTGATCCTTTTGCCAACGATATGCGGTCGGACGTCCGGGCTCTCGGTCGTCTGGCCCGCCAGCGCCACCCGCAGCGCGCAAACAACTATTTTGCCCTGGGCGATCTCTGCGCCCGCCTGACGTTCGACGGCGCACACCTGAACCAGACCTACGTTGAGAAAGCGATCCTGGCCTATCAGCGGGCGGGTGAGAGTTCTACGGGTGATGCGGCGGTGGCCCGTCGCATGATTTTCACCTTTGCTGTCTGGGTTGCCGGCACCGCACGTATCCTGAATAGCTATCTTGACCTGGAAGCCGGTCTCTTTGCCTGTCGGCGCGCCCTGCAGTTTGAGACCGACCCGGATAGCAGTGTCACGGCAACGCAACTGGTCGATTTAATCGCACGCACGGAGATGCAGATAGGGCACATTCTGAATAAGCAGGAACTGGCCCCCGACGAAACCGCCACGCTGTCACCCCAACGCCACAGTCAGAAGATCACTGACGAAGGCCAGATGTTCCTGCGCCGGCAACGCATCGACGAGGCGCTCGATGCATTCGCGCGCGCCATCGAAGCTGATGACCGGAATAGTGCCGCCTGGCTCTGGCAGGCTCTCGCATTGACCGATGTGGCCCGCTTTGAGGAGGCGCTTGCCAGTTATGACCGGGCGATTGCACTCAACCCCGATAACTATGGCGCGCAGAATAGCAAAGGCGCGCTGCTGCTGGAACTGGGGCAGATCGAAGCGGCCCTGCACTGCTTTGAGCAGGCCCTCACCATGCCGGCACCGTCCACGCTGGTCAAAGCAGCTTTTTTACTCAACAAAGGTAAGGCGCTTTACATGCTCGAACGCTACAGCGCCGCGCGGGCAGCCCTGCAACAGTCTGACGAGTTGGCGCCAAATCAGGAGAGTGCGGCCGGTGTGCTGGCCTGCAACGAAATGTTGGGTGCAACGGATGCCGAAGACACCCCCGGAACCTGACAATCGCCCGATATGGAGTGCGGCAGCATGGCTGCCGCCTTCTGCTTATGTTACCCCGGGATAGAAAAGTACCGCCGCAAGTACTACCTCATGTTCAGACTAAAGTCTTATTCACGAAAGTAGTTGCTTATGATATAGTTCCCCCTGGTACGAATAGTCGTGCCTGCGTTGAACAATGCCACTCGGCGAGACAGAGAGCCTGGGATGAATAGGTGCGTCTCATCAGGTATATCACACAATCAGAGAGGTACAGGAATGTATAAGAATGGTACGCTGGAGAACTACTGGTTTGCAACGGTTCGCGGATATCCTATCGTGGTTGAGGAACATCGGAGCGATCTGACCTACATCGTTGAGTTCTACGATGGGCGGGAACTGGGTGACGAGCGCTGTGTCACCTTCTTGCCCGACCCCGATGAACTGCTTACGGTTGATCTGCTCCAGCAGAAGTAGCCGGCTGCAGCAGATCAGTAACAGGAGTTACGCGGGAGACTCCAAACCAGGCGTTTGTTTCGATGAACGGCCCGATTCGCCTGCGGCAGCATGGTACGCTTTTTTCTTTTTTACAAAAAGATCTGATCTCTTCCGCCCTGCCGGAGGCGATATTTCCCACCAAACGCAGGATCACCTGATTTATGGCAGCATTGGCCGTTTCGCGGGTTTCGCTCATTTCGTGTTGTTCGTGGTCCAAACTCCCACCGCGTAACTCCTGTCAGTAAGCCAACCGGCAACTGCATACACAACGAATAGACCGCTTCTGCACCGACAGCCGCTCACTGAGCGGCTGTCGGTTGTTGGATCGGGGAGACAACTCATCGGCGCAGGGAGGCCTTGCTGGCTCCCATTGCCTGCTGCGCGGTGCCAATGACGACAAAGGCGTGGGGGTCAATCGAGTTGACCAGTTGCTTTACCTCGCCAACCTGCGAACGGTAGATCGTACACATCAGCATAAAATGCGTATTCCCGGTATACCCGCCGGTAATCGGCCACTGACTGACGCCCCGGTGCATGTTCGTCATAAGTGCCTGGGTCAACTCCAACGGCTGATCCGTAATGATTGTTGCGGTACGCACAGCGCTTGGTCCTTCCAGCGTAAAGTCGCTGGCTAATCCTCCAAGAAAGAGTGTCAACATCGCATGCAGGGCCAGTTCCCACCCAAAGACAATACCGGCGGCGACAATAATAGTGGTATCCGTGTAGAGAAAGATCTGGCTGAGGGGAAACCCCGTATGGCGCTGAATAATCCGCCCCACCACGGCAGTACCGCCGAGCGTGCCACTGGCGCGATACACCAATCCATTCCCGATCCCACCAACCATACCTGCATAGACAGCACTCAACAACATATCATTCGTGATCGGAAACTCCTCCATGATCGTGGGCATATAGACGGTGAAGAGATCAGCGGTTATTGAGAAGACGACGACGGCCAGTAACGTCGAGAGCAGAAAGCGCCAGCGACCCAGGAAGAGAAACCCGATAATCAAGAGCGGCAGATTCAAGATAAAGTAGAGTATTCCCACCGGAAACCCTGTAAAGTAGTTAACAATGATGCCAATACCCATCAGACCACCGGCAGCAATGTTGAAAGGCACCTGGAAGAGACTATAGCCCAGTGCAGCAATTGTGGCTCCCAGTGCAATCATAAATGACCAGATGGAAACCTGCCAGAGGTTGCCGATACTCAGATGTTTCAGCAAGTCTGTCCAGAACAACTGTCGTTGTGCGTGCATACGAACCTCCCTCGTGAACGAGTGAAAGATGAGTTGAGAACCGGAACAAAGAAAAACCGCTTTCCCGTATTCAGGAAAACGGCAATGACATATGGAATAGTAACGGCATGCATATCATCGGTGTGCCGGGGGCCATACCCGGCCAGGCAAACGGTGCGATGAGCTTACCCGCGAATCATACTCGATCTTCGGCAGCTTCGGCAAGCTTCTCATTATCCTCTAATGATTATTGACACGCGTTCCGCGGTGGGTGTCCAAATAGGACGTTTGATTAGTTTGTGTAAATTTTTTGTGAAAAAGATCTGGCTGCTTCCGCACCGCCAATGACGAGCGCTACTTTTCCTGCCGGCATGTCAGTCATGATACTGTCTGCTTGATTCGGACGATTGCCGATGTTTTCATATCCTGTATCCGGCACACGCACAGTATCATACCCGATCCTGATATCTTTTTGCAAAAAAAACCGAAAGAAAATCGGTAAAAAACACAAAGAGGCACCCCTGAACGACAGTTCGAGTGTGCCTCTTCGCCGTGAGGAACTACAACGTATCTATTCACCGTCTGGAGGCGGTGCCAGATAGCCCCGCCCCATCGCATCGTTGATCAGGGTCCGGGCCAACTCGCTGAGCGCAACCGATCCGGGCGCAATGGCATCGCATAACAACAACACCCGGTCGCCGGTGATTCGGCGCTCGTGCCAGGATTGACCCTGCGTATGGAAGTTATGCAACAGGGGTATCAGCCGATCCAGGGCGGTGGCAAACCGGGCTTCGGCGGTCTGTTTGGCTTCAAACTCCTCCCAGAGTTCGCGCAATTCCCGGGCCTGGTCTGCGGGCAGCATCCCAAAAAGCCGATCCGCCGCCGCCTGTTCACGTTGTGGTTTGCTCTGCGCGGCCGTTTTATCATAATAGTCCACGTCCCCGGAATCGATCTCGACAATATCGTGGATCACGACCATCTTCAGCACGCGGAACGGATCAACTGGTTCGTTCGCATGCTCGGCCAGGAGCATTGCCATCATCGCCAGATGCCAGCTATGCTCGGCGGAGTTCTCATGACGTGTTGCATCCATAAGATAGGACTGCCGGATGATCTGCTTGAGCTTGTCGATCTCAATGATGAACTGGATCTGTTGTGTAAGACGATCCATTTTCCCGATCTCCCCTCTTCTTTCAGAACGATAACAGTTCGCACATAACATTAACGAACGCGGACCCCACTGATGAACATTGAGCATGAAAGTCAGTCCGGATATCGCTAAACCCGATCCCCGGCTTCGGTCGAATGCTACCAGGGAGAAATGATACCACGTCCATGACACAGGTGTGCGTCCATCCTCGCCTGGAAACCGTCTTTCCCTTCGTCACGTCCTATCACGCCGTGATAGTCACCCCGCCACGCATGACTATCACGGCATGACCGTTCGGACTACCACCCCAACTATCACCGTGAGGGAGTGTTTTCTGCCGGCTCCTTCCCTACAATCCATTGTGAGCAGTCACACATTTCGGTGCAGAACGCGGCGTATGCGCCGGTTGTGTACCCGAGCGGGCTCGGTGATTGTTCTACGCACTGGTATAGTTTAAGGAAGGATCTACCTGTATGAACAAACGCGTTGGTGGAATTCTTGCCGTTGTGATCATGCTTGGATTGACATTCGTGTCGGTTGGTGGTGGTGTGCAACCCATCGCCCTGCATGCACAACCCGGCCCAACAACCTTTACCGTCCGCCTGGAGAACATCTCGGACAACAGCGCCCTGCCCGGTCCATTCTCACCCGGTGTCTGGGCCGTCCATGACCAGCCGAATCCCTTCTTCACCGTGAATCAGCCGGATCGCGGCAACGGCCTGGCCGCAATCGCCGAGGACGGCAATCCCGACCCGCTGGCGGCAGCGATTGCGAGCCAGAGCGGTATTCAGTCCAGCGGTATCTTCGACACGCCGGTGGGCGCATCCGGACGCGCGCCGCTGCTGCCCGGCGAGACGTATGAGTTTACCTTCAGTGCTTCCCCCGACGAACAGCTCTCGCTGGCGACCATGCTGGTACAGACGAACGATATCTTTGCCGGGCCGGTGGGTGCCGGGATCGACCTGTTCGACGCCGGCGGCAACCCGCTGCCCGCGCGCGACATCACCGAGGAACTGCCTTTCTGGGATGTCGGCTCGGAGGTGAATGAAGTCCCCGGTATGGGGCCGAACCAGGCTCCGCGTCAGCCCGCCCCGGATACCGGTGCGGCGGAGGGTGTGGTTGTGGGCTTCACCAACACCACGCGCGGCCTGCCCCGCCCCAGCCAGATCGCCGATATCAATGTGGTTGAGGCGGGTGGCACCTTTACTATCACTGTCGAGAATATTTCCGGTACGCGCGCGATCACAACGCCGATTGCCCCGGTTTTCTATGCCACCCACAACAGCGCCTGGACCTTCTTCGAGATTGATCAGCCGGCGAGTGCCGGGCTGGAGTTGCTGGCGGAAGATGGCCCGCCCAGTGGTCTGGTGAGCGAGCACACCGGCGTGACCGGCACGGGTGAGGTTGGCGCGGCGGGCGCTGGACCGGCCTTCCCCGGTGAGAGCTACCAGTTCAGCGTCACGCCGACGCCCGCCTATCCCTACCTGTCGCTGGCAACGATGGTGGTCGAGTCGAATGATGCGTTCCTGGCCTTCGATCCGGAGGGTATCGCGCTGCTCAACGCGCGCGGTGTATCCCGCTCCGTCGCCGATATTCAGGCCGACATCCGGCGCGAACTGGCGGTGTGGGATGCCGGCACCGAAGAGAACGAGGTTCCGGGTGCCGGTCCCAATCAGCCGCTGCGCAGCATGGGTACCGGCGACGCGGAGAATGGCAGTGTGCGCCGCTATGCCGACGCTACCAATGATCTGGCCGGGGGCAATGGTGGCGGCTTTACCGACCTGTCTATCGAACTGGTTAGCGGTACAACCTTCAGCGTCACGCTGCGCAACACCAGTGATACCACGCCCTACAACGGCATACTGACGCCGGTAGCGTGGGCCACGCACGACGAGCGGGTCAGTCTGTTCCAGATCGGGGAGCCGGCTTCCCAGGGGCTGGAGCGCCTGGCCGAAGACGGCAATGCCCAGCCCCTGGCCGATGCCCTGTCCACCTTTATTGGCAATGGCGTCGGGACGGCTGCGGTTGAAGGCAGCGGTGGTATCGGCGCGGGCGGGGAGTTTGCCTTTACCGTTACGCCGACCACGACCTATCCCTATCTGAGCCTGGCCTCGATGATCGTGCCGTCGAACGATACCTTTATGGCATTCTTCCCGGAGGGCATTAAGCTGCTGAACGACGACGGCAGCCCCCGTACGCAGCAGCAGATCAATGCCGACATCACCGCGAGGTTCATCGCCTGGGACGCCGGCACCGAGCGCAACCAGGCGGGCGCGGCCGGGCCGGATCAGGCTCCCCGGCAGGCCGGCCCCGACACCGGCGCGGATGAGGGCGACGGCACGGTGCGCATTCTCAACGACGCCAACCCCGATCCGGTCTGGGACTACGCGCCACTGACTGACGTGCTACGCGCCACGCTCATTCCGCAGATCGATGTCACCGGGCCGGGTGCGGTGTTTGCCGCCACCAACGATCCGGCAGGCAACGAAGTGGTGATGTACAACCGGGGCGACGATGGCCGACTGACCTACTTCCAGGCCTTCCCCACGGACGGCGCGGGCTCCGGCGCGGGCCTGACCTCGGCCAATGATCCGCTCGGCTCGCAGGACTCGCTGATTGTCTACAACGACTGGCTGTTTGTGGTCAACGCGGGCAGTGACGAGATCACCTCGTTCCGCATCAGCCGCGACGGTTTGACCCGTGTGAGTACGGTGCCATCGGGCGGGGATTACCCGGTCAGCCTGACGGCCTACAACAACTGGCTCTATGTGCTGAACGTGGGCGGCGCAGGCAACATCAGCGGCTTCAGCATCGGCGCGAATGGTAGCCTGACACCGCTGCCCGACTCCACCCGCTCGCTGGAGACCGGCAACAGTAGTCCGCCCAACACCGTACTGGCACCATCGCAGGTTTCGTTCAGCCCCGATGGGCAGTGGCTGGTCATCACCGAAGGTGGCTCAAATGAGATCCATGTCTTCAGTGTTGACAGCAGCGGTCTGCCGGCCACCAACCCGGTGACCAGTTCCTCGGCGGGCGATCTGCCCTTCTCGTTCCTCTTCACCGACGCGGATACCCTGGCTGTGCCCGAAGCTCCCGGTGGCGCGGTTTCGTCCTACCAGCTCAACCCGGACGGCAGCCTGCAGGTGATTAGCGCATCGGTGCCCAGCGGCGAACCGGCGTCCTGCTGGATCGTCGGTGTGGAGGACTACATCTATGTTTCCAACACCGCCGGCGACAGCGTCTCCAGCTACCGGGTCAACCCGGACGGCAGCCTGACGCTCCTGGAAGCGCAGGCATTCACGACCGCTTCGGGCGCGGCTCCCACCGACATGGCGTTGATCGACAACTATATCTATGTCCTGAACCCGGCCCGGGGTGCCGTAACCTCGTACGAAGTTGACCTGAGCGACGGCAGCGTGGAGTCATTGAGCAACGCAGTGAACCTCCTGGGGATTACCCCCGGTGCACAGGGCGTGGCGGCCTACAACTTCACGCCGGCCGCCGGTTCCGGCCAGATCATCTACCTGCCCCTGGTTTTGCGGTAGTTGTAGTTAGACAAGTTCCAATCTCACCCCTCCCGCGTGTGTGAAACATGCGGGAGGGGTGATCATATCGATCTGTTTTGATAGCCACAGAGGACACAGTGAACGCAGAGGTGCTGAACGGGATCACTGATCAACGAGAGTCTGCATGACAACTGGCTCGTCCTCTTCTATGTTCAGCATCGTTTGGAGTGTTTTGTCTGTAGTTAGCTCCCGCTCAAACGGATTGCTGTTCTGCCATCCGGTTTTGTGGGTCCGGCGGAAGCGCTCAAGCCGGCGTATGGCAATTTCACAGTAGATCGGGTCAATATCCAGCGTGTAACATCTGCGACCAAGCATGTCCGCCGCCAGCAGCGTTGCCCCCGAATGACAGAAAAAGTCCAGAACGATATCATCCGGTTGAGAACTTGCCCTGATAATGCGTTCGATACTCTTCAGTGGTTTTTGCGCATAGCATCCATTAACATTCTCTTCCATACGATAGAAAACCTGTTGAATATCCACCCAGACATTGCCGGCGCGGATATGCTCCGATTTCCCGCGTTCAAGATTCTCGGTTACTTTCCCATTGACTTTTTTATAGTAGCCGCGCAGGATTTTCGGAATATCGGTGTACTCAGCTTCGACATTGAAACAGGGTGTACCTCTGGTGTAGTATACAAGCTCTTGCCGTACGGCCATCCAGTTTTTCTGTATGCCATAGCCCCGCTGATTGCGCATCGTGATGTAGCTCCGCGCGGTAAAAGGAGTAGTCCGCATCATCAGCATAAAGTCCGGCAGGGGCTGAAACCCGGCCGTCTGATCCGCGCCCAGCCACACATAGAGCGCGCCGTCTTTGCATAATGCATGAGCGGTGCAATCAACCCACTGGTGACACCAGGCGATATAGTCATCAAGTTCCTTCTGTTCAAAGGCAACCAGGTTATAGGGCGGATCATGGATCGCCAGCGTCGCCGCGTCGTCCTGCATAAGCCGCCGGGTATCCGCCATGCTTGCCGCATCCAGGCAGCCAACCCGGTGCCGGCCGTCCGGATCAATCCAGACATCGCCCGGCTGTAGTCGGCAATATTGCAGCAGGTGTGTCCTGAGTTGGGGATGCTTGTCCAGACGTGGTAGGGGGACATTCTTCATGAGTTGTATCACCTTCGATTAGCTTCTCATAAAAGAGACTAAGCGGGTCTTCCGGGTAGTTTCCAAACGGGGGAATGCGCCTGAAGCCCACGCGTTCGTATAGCGCAATCGCTTCTGTCTGGAAAATGCCGGTTTCCAGGCGCAGGCAACCGACACCATGGTTTCGCGCATGGCTCGCCAGATGGTTGAGCAGCAGCTTCCCCAACCCGAACCTGCGAAACTGTGGACGCACATACATGCGCTTGACTTCCCCATACGCACTGCCGACCAGTTTAATACCGGCACAACCGGCGGCTGTTCCATTATAGCGCAACACGAAGAATGCCACCGCCTCGGCCAGCAACCGTTCAACGCTCAACCCGTGACGGCTCGCAGGCGGATAGAGCGGGTCGAGATAGGCTTCCAACTCCGCAATTAGTAACAGCGCATCGGCGGTATCGGGGCGTTCGGACGTGATGTTAGTTGACATAATGCTGGTGTTCCTCATTTCCCCATAGCCGTTCGTCGCAGTTCAGCCGGCATTTTCTCCAGCGCATACCGTAGCGCTATCCGAGGCATGGTCGCGCGGTGGCGCATGACATAGTTGAACACTTCCGTGGTGTGCGTCTTGCCGGCTTCCTTGAGCAGCCAGCCATACCCCTTCTGCACCAGATCATCCTGATCGTGCATCAGGTGGTCGGCAATCGCCAGCGCCAGTTCCAGGTGCATGCCTTTGCGCACGGGTAGAATAAGTGCCACCGCCGCTCCCCGCCGCATCCAGCGGTTGGGCGAGTCGGTGAACGTGCGGGTCTGCGTCGCCAGATCAGGATGCCGCAGGAAAAACTCGCCGAGAACGTGGAGGCAGAGATCATCACAGTCAATCCAGTCATTGACATAACTGTTGAGCCAGTCGATCAACACCGGAAGATGTGACTGATCAAGGTCATTGCGACTGCGATAGCCCCAGCGAAACGCAACGATTTTATGTTCGTACACACGCGTCTCCAGCAGTTGCCGGCATGCGGCGAGCCGCTGATCGATGGGAAGCGACTTGATCGATGCATAATGCCGGTTGGCAATCTTGTGAATAGTCGGCGTTCTAACCCCCCAGAAGTTATCCACATTCATGGTGTAGCGCTGCCTGACCAACTCCCGATAGTTCGGGTCGGCATGCTGCTGCAACTCGGAGGTGATCGTGTCAATCAGGTGCTGATCCTGGGTCATGCGGTGCTCCTGTCATTTCGAGACCTTCAGTCCACCGGGTTATGGTACACTACTCCTATCCACCCGATACCGTAATTCAGAAGCAACCTTGACACACCGCACCGACCGCTACTGGCGCACCCTACGATGATCAGGCCAAATCGTGTGGCGAGTGGCGTCTTTGGTGGTGAGGGAAGAGAACCCATGCGCATATTCCTTAACCTGCTCCTTATCCTGCTGCTCGCCGGGTGTGGCCTGGCGGCTCGCCCCGAAGCGGCGGGCGTATCCACTGTTCCACCGGCAACTCAGGTCGCGCCGGCGGCAACCCGGGCCGCATCAACACCTACACCATTGCCGACTGCTATGCTACTGCCCAGCGCGACGCCGCTGCCGAGCGCCACCCCACCCCCGGCGACGGCGATCCCGCTGTCTACGCTGGTCCCGACCGCGGTTCCGCCGACGCTTACGCCGACGCCCGGCCCGGTTAGTGGCCTGACCATCCCCGATCTGCGGGCCCGCAGCTATGGCGGCGGCAGCATCAGCATTGGCGAAGTCTACAACCGGGGGATCGGCTACACCAGCTATCGCATTACCTATCCTGCCGGCGAACTCCAGTTGACCGGCCTGCTGCATGTGCCCGATGGTCCGGGACCATTCCCGGTGATTATTGCCAACCGGGGTCACATTGCGCCGGAACGCTACCAGCCCGGTATGGACAGCCGGGTCTTCGCCGATTTGATGGCTTACAACGGCTTCCTGGTGGTCGCGCCCGACTATCGTGGCTACGCCGGGGGTGACGATGGTCCTAACCCGTTCTACACCGGCTACTATGCCGATATTCTCCATCTGATCCCGCCGGCGCAGCAGTTGCCCATGGCCCGACCCGGCAAAGTCGGAATGTGGGGCCACAGCCGGGGAGCCTCCATCACCGTGGCGGCGTTAACCATCTCCGACCAGATTGCGGCGGCGGTGGTCTACGCGCCCGCCCCGGCGGATCTGGCGGCAGACTATGCCCGGCGCTTTGCGCAGAGCGGCGGTGATCCCGGCGCTGAAACCTGGCCTTTTCCGCCCCACGAGAAGCCTACCGCGTACGAGCAGGTTTCACCGATCAACTACCTGGACGGGGTCACAGCACCCGTGATGCTGCACCATGGCACGGGCGATGTGATTGTGGACGCCGGCGCCAGTATTGCGATTGCCGAGGCGCTTGAAGCGGCGGGGAAGGAGGTGACGCTCTACCTCTACGAAGGCGGCGGCCACACGCTGATGGGTGAGTATCACCAACTCTATGCCACACGTACGCTTGAGTTTTTTCAGACGCATCTGACCGGGCAGTAAAGCGGTTTCATACTGGTTTGTTATCATCGCCACAGAGTACACCATGACAACCTGTATAACGCAACGATAGAGGAACCATAGCTATGCACAAAATGGCACCCGCAGAGTACCGGGCGTTTCTGATGGAGGGCACCCGCACCGGCAAGCTGGCAACCACCCGCGCGGATGGTCGTCCCCATGTCGTCCCGATCTGGTTTGTGCTCGATGGTGACACGCTGGTTTTCACCACCGGGGCAGCCACGGTCAAGGGGCGCAACATGCAGCGCGACCCGCGTGTCTGCATCACGGTTGATGATGAAAACCCGCCCTACTCCTTCGTCATGATCGAGGGCAGTGCGAGTCTGAGTAGCGACATGGGCGAGATGCTCCACTGGGCCACGCAAATCGGCGGACGCTACATGGGCGCGGACCAGGCCGAGGCGTTTGGGCGGCGCAATGCGGTTGAGGGTGAACTGCTGGTGCGCGTCACCCCAACCAACATTATTGCCACAAAAGATATCGCGGATTAAGGAACTTAAAACCCACCCGTTGCAAACACGATTCCATGCCAGTAGAATGCCCCATCCGGACGTTGGGCAATGACCAGGAGGGCGTCGTCATTGCCCTGCCGTCCCCACCCGCTACTGTAGAGCGTGCTGACAATGTTAACAGTATCACCCCACATGGCTGCCGGATCGCGTCCCAGCAGTTCATTCATGTCGGGCTGTGGCTCCGGGAAGGTGACATCATTCTCTGGACCGTAAAACCGGGTACGCAACTGCTCGGCGGCATTGGTCGGTGCCCAGGTAGTCCCGGAACTACGCCATCCCGTGATGGTAAACGGGTTGCCCATCAGGTTCTGCATCATATCGTAGTTACGGCTGGTAACGGCCATAATCAACGCATCCTCGTAGCCGGCCAGCAAACTATCACTCGCCGGGGTATCACCGGCGGTAGTCGTGGCAGTGCCCCCGGCAGCCGGGGCATCCGGGCGCGGCGGGAATGCTCCCTCCGGCGCGTACCAGTCATGCACCTGCACCTCTTCAACGGTCTCACCGGCCTCTACAGGAACGGGGATAAGCGAGTGGTCGGTACACTCAACGGTCAGGCCACACGGCACCATCTCCGAGTAGCCGCCGGCCAGCCCCGCATCGGGCGCGTCGGCCAGGTACGCGACAACATGATAGTCGCCCGGTTCCACATTCGGTATGGTAAACGTTGTATCGCCACTCGTGGTGCGGGTGGTGTAAAAGATATCCGGGTTAGCGGTACTGATTGCATAGACCAGCAGCGCCGGCACGCCGTCGCTGGGATAGCTCAGGCTCCCGGTAATGGTGCCGGTAGCCTCACCGGTTGCGCCGGTTGGGGTAACTGCCGGGGCGGGAGTCGCTGAAACGCTGGTGGGAGTTTCCGCAGGCGGTGGTGCAGTGCAGGCCGTCAGGAACAGCAGGAGCACCCACGCCAGGCCAGTCGTCGTAAAACGTGAAGTCGGCACTTTGATCTCCTTCCGGTAAGTTTTGGATGAATGCTGTGATTATACGAATATTGCGCATCTTCCCGATATTTATCATATCACAGGAGTTACGCGGTCCCTGACCCGGCAGGTCATTCCGCCTCCGGCAGGGTGGAAGATTCGCTGTACAAATTTTTTGTGCAAAAGCATACAAAAGTACCATGCTGCCGCAGGCGAGTCGGGTTTGCATTGGTTCAAACGCCCGGTTTGAACACGCACCGCGTAACTCCTGTCATATCACACGAGTTACGTGGTGGGGCCTGTTCCGGCCCGGTGTCAGACCCAAACGCCGGCTTCGCTGCGGCAGCATGGTACGGTCTTTTCTTTTTTCCGGAATGGTTTGGCTGAAGGCCAAACCATTCCGGAAAAAAGAGGTCTTCTTCCGCCCTGCCGGAGGCGCATCCCATCCGCTGGATGGACGACCGCGTAACTCGTGTCATATCACGGCAGCCTTGTATAGTACCATAGCGTGGGCCGTCTGCGCGCCGGTCCAGCGGCGATTTTCGCGTCGGCTTAACGGCTTGACGTGCTCTCATCTATCGGCTACAATCGCAATCCCGTCACCTGGTTTATACAGCCATTGGATTGAGTCATGTCGCACTATCTTGTAACAGTTGCGTCGCGCGAGACGCCCACAGCGCCTCACGTCGAGGCACTCTACCTGCTTGCCGGAGCACAGTTGACAACGGCTGCGGTCAAACGCCTGGCCGAGGAACTGCTGCACGACCCGGTCGTACAGCGCGTGTCCTGGTGTCCCTTGAGTGAAGCCGATCTGGTCGTGGAGCCGTTTGCCCCGGCGCACCCCAATACCCACCTGCTCGAAATCGCCTACCGTCCCGGCGTCACCGACAACGAGGCCGAGAGTGTGCTGGAAGGCGCGCGCCGCCTGGGTGTGACCGGTCTGGAGCAGGCACATACCCTGCGCCGCTACCTGCCGGCTCCGGAGGTTGATCCGGCCGCCGCCGTCCGCGACCTGTCCAATGATCTGATCCGGACCACGCTGGTCTATCCTGCCGGTCAGGGCAGTGCGGCCCGCCTCACGTTCTACCGGAATCTGCTGCTGCCACCGGCAACCGTGCCGCTCACAGTGACCCGGGTACCCCTGCGCAGCGCCGATGATACTGAACTGCTGCGGATCAGCCGGGAGGGTGTGCTTGCGCTGAACCTGGACGAGATGCATGCAATTCGGGACTATTTTTCGCAGGTGGACCGCGACCCCTCCGATGGTGAACTTGAGACGATTGCGCAGACCTGGAGTGAGCACTGTTCGCATAAAACATTTAAGGCCCGGGTGCGCTACCGCCGAACCAGGCCGGACAACACGGCAGAGCGCCAACGCGATCCGAAACTGTATGCTGCCTATCACATGCTGGAACAGGACTGTGAAATTGACAGCCTGATTCAGAGCTTTTTGATGGCGGCGACCACAAAAATCCTGGCTGATCGCCAGGCACAAATGTCAACTGCGAATCCCCAATCGTCAATCCAGGACTGGGTTCTCAGTGCCTTTGTCGATAACGCCGGTATTATCGCCTTCACCGATGACTGTGAGGTCTCATTTAAGGTCGAGACCCACAACCACCCCAGCGCACTGGAGCCCTTCGGCGGCGCAAACACCGGCGTGGGTGGCGTGGTGCGCGATGTCCTGGGTGTTTCCGCATTGCCGATTGCCAACACCGATGTGCTCTGCTTTGGTCCCCCCGACCTGCCTGCTGAGGCACTGCTCCCCGGCGTGTTGCCGCCTCAGCGCGTGTGTGAGGGCGTAGTTGCCGGCGTGCGTGACTACGGAAACAAACTGGGCATCCCGACCGTCAACGGCGCGGTGCTCTTCGATCCCGGCTACACGGCCAACCCGCTGGTCTTCTGCGGCACGCTGGGCATTGCACCCCGGGGCGCGCATCCGCGAGCGGTGCAACCGGGCGATGCGGTAGTTGTACTGGGCGGCCGTACCGGGCGTGACGGGATTCATGGTGCAACCTTTAGCAGCGTCGAGTTGACCGATACTACTGCCACAGAGGTTGGTACCGCCGTCCAGATCGGCGATCCGATTACCGAGAAGAAGATGCTCGATGTGCTGATGCAGGCGCGTGATCAGCGGCTCTACCACGCCATCACTGACTGTGGCGCGGGTGGGCTCTCCTCCGCCGTGGGTGAGATGGGCGCAGAGACGGGTGTTGCGGTCGAACTGGCGCATGTGCCGCTGAAATATGCCGGGTTGCAGCCCTGGGAGATCTGGCTCTCTGAGGCGCAGGAGCGCATGGTGCTGGCGATCGCGCCGGAACATCTGCAGCAGTTTCTCGATCTCTGTGCTGCCGAGGATGTTGAAGCAACTCCCATCGGTCACTTCACCGCCGATCAGCGGTTGCGCGTCACCCACAACGATCATCTGGTGGTGGACGTGGCGATGGATTTTCTGCACGATGGGCGGCCCCAACGCCTCCTCGATGCGCTCTGGCAACCGTCTGACAGCCCCTGGCAACCGGCACAAGCGCCAGATGCCGATCGCCCTTCACCGGCGAGCATCCTGCTGAAACTGCTGGCGCATCCCAACATCGCCTCGAAGGAGCGGATTGTACGCACCTACGATCATGAGGTTGGCGGCGCAACGGTAATCAAGCCACTGGTCGGTGTCCTTGAGGATGGTCCCGGTGATGCGGCGGTGCTGCAGCCGTTGCGCGCGAGCAGTGCCGGGCTGGCGCTCGGCTGTGGCATTAACCCGCGCTATGGGCGGATCGATCCCTACTGGATGGCCCTGGCCTGCATTGATGAGGCACTGCGCAATATCGTCGCGGTCGGAGGTGATCCGTCACAAACAGTTATCCTGGATAACTTCTGCTGGGGCGACCCGCGCGAGCCTGACCGCATGGCCGGGTTGACCCGGGCGGCTGCCGGTTGTTACGATGGTGCGGTTGCCTTCGGCACGCCATTTATTAGTGGTAAAGACTCGCTCAACAATGAGTATCGTGATGCACAGGGCAATCGAGTTGCCATCCCGCCCACGCTGCTGATCTCGGCGCTGGCGCTTGTTCCCGATGTGCGCCGGACGGTGACGATGGATCTGAAAGAGCCGGGCAGCCGTATCTACCTCATTGGTATGACCAGGGCTGATCTGGGTGGCGCACATGCGCTGGATGCCGGTCTGTCACGCACACCTGCCAATCTGGAGATATCCGTTCCACGGGTTGACCTGGCAGTTGCCCGTCGGACCTTCGCCGCCATGCATGCCGCAATCCGCAGTCGACTGGTGCGCGCCTGCCACGATCTGAGTGAGGGCGGGTTGGCCGTGGCTGCGGCGGAAATGGCCTGCGCGGGGGGCTATGGCATGGTCCTTGATCTGCGCGCCATCCCGCTAGTTGAGGATGATCCGGGGTTTAATGCCGGGTCGGCACTACTCAGCCAGTCCATCCGGCTGTTTGCTGAGTCACCCAGCCGCTTCCTGGTGGAGATTGATCAGCAACATGTGAGCGCCTTTGAAGCGGCACTCGCAGGTGTCCCGTGTGCGCCGGTTGGTCGCGTCACGGCTGACCCCGAACTGCGGATTATGGAGGGGACTGACGAGGTGTTGCGAACGGATCTCGCCACCCTCAAAGCAGCCTGGCAGCAGGGGTTGGCCGGATTGACATTGTAGGGTACAGGAGGTATGGGGGAAAGGGTGATGACAACAAACGGGAATGGTAACGGAAACCTCCTTGAAGCAGAAGCGTTTGCCGCCCGGATCGAACAGACACTGGGGGCAATGCCGGAGATCGCAGTGCTGGAGCGCTCCGGGATGGAGATAAAACTGCGCGTGCATGGTTCAGAGATGCGCCTCAACCTGGAGAACTTCTACAACGCCTACCTGCTCGATCCTTCCAAGTTGGAAGCAATTCATCAAACGATGATCCGGACAATGCAGGGCTTTAACCCGGATCGTTCGGTTCAGAGTTTTGACGAACTGCGTGAGCGGATCTACCCCATGCTCAAACCGGCGGCCCTGGTGACAGAAGTGCAGGAGCGCAATTTGCCAATGCTGGTATACCGGGCATTCCTGGCAAACCTGGTAATTGCCTATGTGATTGACGAGCCGGATAGCGTGGCATTTATCAACGAAGAACATATGGAGCACTGGGAAATTGATGAGCATACCCTCTATCAACAGGCGCTCCAGAACCTGCGCGAGCGTACCCTCGAAACCACCGATTACACTACCGTTGGCACCGGGGCGCAGCAACTCTTTATCTTCAGCAGTCAGGACGGCTATGACGCAACGCGCATTTTACTGCCTGAACTCCTGGACAAGTGGCGCGCGCAACTGCCCGGTAATATGGTCATAGGAATTCCTAACCGCGACTTCCTGATCGCCTTTAGCGATATCGACCGCGTCACGCTGATGAACATAGCCCAGCAGGTCCAGATCGACTCGGTCCAGCGTTCCTACAGCCTGACAGCCCAACTTTTCATCCTCACCGATGGCGAAATCCGCGCATACGACCTGGAATAGAAAGGAATGCAATGGAGGCCGTGGTTGTCCTGGTGACACTCGCCTGCTATGGCCTGGCCGGGTTCTTAACATGGCGCTATCAAACGCCACTATTTCTATTTATTCTGCTTTCGGGACATATCGGCGCACTGGGGTCACCCCTCTGGTCCTACCTCTACAATGTCTTCTACCAGCCAGATCTGGCAATTATGACCACCCTGCTGGATGTACCGTTCTTCCGCATGATTTTTATCGCTTCAGCCTGGTTTTATACTCTGCCGCCCATGGTTGTATTTGCGCTCTACCGCACGCACTGGTGGTTCCCCAACTATCTCTCGGTTGTTCTGACCTACGCGGTGTTCCTGTTTTACCACCTGATAATCGAAACCCTGGGGTTGCGCCTGAATCTCTGGTACTATGCCACAAATGTGGAGTTGCCCTTTGGTTTCTCTCATGCACTCCTCTCAGCAGTGATGGCAGCACTGGTCTCACTGGCTCTGCTCCATGTGCTACTGATTGTGTACCGCTTTAGCTGGAGTAGCATGCTGCTTGTGTTACTTCCCACCACACTGGTTCTCAGCCTGCTTGTCCATGGCGTGCTTGGCGCACCATTGTGGATCGCCCAGTTATTGACGGCGCAGAGTTGGGCTACCCTGATTGGGTTGGTCAGCACACTGGCTCTGCTGCTCTGGGCTGGTCACATTGTTGTGCGCGGACTGGAACAGGTTCACCAACGACAGCCGCTGTGACATATCTTTCGCGGCTACCCAACTCGCGGCCACCCAACACAAACCGGCACCTGGATATATCCAGGTGCCGGTTTATTCGCGCTATCGTTTTGGTAGCGGCGGGTGGATTCGAACCACCGACCTTCGGGTTATGAGCCCGACGAGCTACCCCTGCTCCACGCCGCGTCAGGTCAGCCCGCCGGGGGTTGCCCGCCGGACTGATCACGTCACT
>DAOTUI010000302.1:0-7513 GCA_034437035.1 Chloroflexaceae bacterium | reverse complement strand
CCTGCGGCAGCATGGTACTTTTTTGTCTTATTCCGGAAAATTCGGCTCGGAGAGCCGAATTTTCCGGAATAAGAATGTTCCATTCCACCCTGCCGGAGGCGAATCGGGCCAGTTGTCCCGGCAGACGCCCGGGTTTGGAACCGACCGCGTAAGTCGTGTCATATGACAAAACATTTCACAAAAGTTAACCCGAGGTTAATTTATTATCATTAACTCGGCCCCCAGGCGTCCCAGCAACACATCTGCCGGCGGCGGATTCTCCGGGTGATGCTCAAAGCGGTTGCGCTCAAAATATTGCACCCGGTAGACCTGTCCATCGTCGGCGCTACGCTCCGGCAGCGGCTCACTGATCGGCAGGCCAAAGACCGCCAGTCCACCGTTGCGCTCCCAGTACTCCCGGAAGGGCGGACAGAGGCTGTGCCCGATCTCCGGGAAATAGCGGCATTCCTCGGACGGCGCGGCGGCCACGGTCGGGAGGGTACGCCAGTCCACCCCGCGTGCCGCCAGCGTTTCCACCCCCAGCCGACCAACCAGCACATCGTAGGGCGGCGCATTCTGCGGATGCACCTCCAGGCGGGCGCGCTCAAACCACTGGAGCGTGTAGCGATTGCCCTGCTCATTATAGGTGGTTCGCTCCGGACTGAGGGGCAGACCGAGAATGCCGACCGCGCCGTTCTGCTCCCAGTAGTCCAGCAAGCGCCCCTGGACGATCTGCCCGGTTTCGGCAAAGAAGCGTACCCGCTCACGCGTCTGCCGCAGATAGACCGGCTGCTGATCGAGGGTGATCTGTGCGCTCCCGCCCGACAGCATATCCACCGCGCCGTCCCGCCCGATCAGCAGGGCCGTGCGTCCCGGCTCCAGCGGCATACTCACCGTCTGAGTATCACTCAACCGCCAGAGCACATCCACCGTATCGCCATTGGGATGCGTGAATCGATAGTGCGCCAGCAGACCCGGTGTGTGGAAACGCCCGGTGCCGCTAAACCGCGCCGCCTGCAACTGCGCCACCAGCGTGCCCAGCGCGGCATAGGCGGGCTTGGGCTGCAGATCATCCCGCAGGATCGCTGCCTGACTCCAGGGCAACTGCTTCCCCTGGAATTTATCTTCCAGTTGGAAATAGCTGACATGCTGCACCCCGGCTGCCGCCGCCAGCACAAACGTCCGCACCATATAATCGGCCTGCTGCGCTTCGCTCTTGGCAAACTGCGGCTCGCAGCGCTCCCCGCAGGTACTCCAGCCGACCTCGGTAATCCAGACCGGCTTGCCACCACCGTTGCGCTCGACCCAGTTCCGTGCCATCGCCAGCCGACCGGGGATGGTTACATCGAAGCGCTCACGCGGATTGATCAGGTAGGGTGCATCGGGGGCATGATCGATCAGCCAGGGATGCAGCGAGAGCACATCAAAGCTATCCCACCCGGCAATTGCAACCACGCGATCCATAAAGCCGCCCACCCCAATCGCATCAAAGGTCATCACCCCGCCATTGAGCACCAGCGCCGTCGGATCGGCCGCCTTGATCGCATCGTAGGCGGCCCGCAGTAGCGCGGCATAGGCCACCGGATCGGCCTGGGGTAACCAGGTGCCGGCCTGATCCGGCTCATTCCAGATCTCCCAGGCAGCCACCCGGGGCGATCCCGGCGCATCGTCGATACCATCGGCGTCGTAGCGTTCTACCACCTTGGCAGCCCAGTCGGCATACGCCTGGGGATCGGTGGGCGCACACCAGTAGGCCGGCTGATTGGTTGCGGCGGCATGCGCCACGCAGTCCGGGTCACGGTAGCGCTCCGGGGTTGTCAGCAACATCCCGATAATGCCGATGTCGGCGTCGGCAAGCATACCGAGCCGCCGATCATAAAAATCATTGCGGCGACCATTGCCCCAGGCGGCCCAGCTTATCTCCTCGCGCGTCCAGTTCACCCCGATCCGGCGAGCCGGCCGGACCAGTTCACGCGCCTCGTCTTCGCTACGCTCACGCCCGGTAATGTACATGTTCAGGCCAAAGAGATCCGGCGGCAGCAGGGGCTGCGCCGCCTGCACGGGTCGTCCGGCCGGCAGCAGTGGCACCAGCAGGAGCAGGAGCAGCAAAAATGTTACCGGCAACACGCGCCGCCACTGAAAATATCGCGTTCTATGTTCGTTCATACTATATGTCACCATCAATTTTTCGGTATACTAAGAAAGGAGGGAACAGAACCAGCCTGGCTTCAGGCAATAGCTTCGGGAGCATCTATCCCAGGACGGAGCAGAATTATAGCACACCCGCTGCCGCAGCAGTTGACATACAGCACTCAAAATTGTACAATATGTAATAGATACACAGATTTGCGTAGGTTTCATAAGATTTAAGTGGTCAGGCGACCGAACGGAGCAGACATGCTGGAGTTTACCGGTTTATGGATGGCACTCGTCACCTTTTTAAGCATCTGGTGTGGTCATGTCGGCGTACGCTGGCTAGAAGCCCACAGTCCCAATATCCGGCCCCCAATGATCATTCTGCTGGTCAGCGGCATCGCGCTAAATATGTACGCCCTGTTCGCCCCCAACCTGACGCTCTCCGGCGTTAGCAGCATCATCGGCATTACGCTGATGTGGGATGCGCTGGAGATGTACCGGCAGCAGGGGCGAATTCTCAAGGGCCATGCGCCCGCCAACCCGAACAATCCGCGCCACGCGGCCTACCTGGCTGCCGGGAAGGCCATTACCGAAGATCTGCTGGATCGTGAGCCGCAGGGCAGCCCGGTTGAGCAACCGGCGACCGCGCGGTCACAGTCGGCACCCGCTTACAAGCAGTACCGGGAGGTGGAAGCATGATGTGGGAAGGCATTGCGCTGGGTCTGTTTAGTTTCGGCATTATCGGCTTTGGTTTTTTCTGGGTCATTCGCATGGAGTACCACCTGGGCTATCTCTGGTGGCCCTACCCAATGACTCTAGGTGTTCTGCTGGTCCTGCTCTCGCTTTTCATGGGCAACGCGGGCTGGTCGGCGCTGCTGGGCATTACCGGCGGCTCGTTTATCTGGGGAGCCACCGAGTTGAAGGAGCAGGCCGTTCGCGCCGAACTGGGCTGGTTCAAGTTCAACTCCAACCCCAAGCCTAACCCGCCGGGCCTGCGCTGGATTAAGAAGATCAAAGCGCCGCATCTGTAGTTTTATAGGGGACAGGAAACAGGGGACAGGGGACAGGGTTTACTGTCGGAAGCGATGACATTTCGACGTTTTCAGAAGCATGTTGGGGGCGCGCTGTTGCGCGTCCCTATCCCCAGGATGACACGGCTGTATGTCCGCACAGGTTAAAGCTATGCTGCGCCGGGAGTCGCGGCGGCGGCGCAATGCAATCCCTGAACGCGATGCCCGCAGCGCGGCTATCTGCGAGCGCGTCGCCACGCTGCCTGCCTACCGTACAGCGCGGGTGCTGCACGCTTACCTGCCGATCCGCTCCGAGGTCGATACCCGCCCGCTACTGCTGACGGCCCTGGCGCGTGGTACGGGTGTGGTCGTCCCGGTGGTGCGTCCCGATGTCAACGAACTGACGCATAGCTGGGTAGCGTCTCTAGCAGCCGAAGACCTGGAGGTCGGTACTTTCGGCACGCTTCAGCCGCGCCTGCTGCAACCCATCGAGGTAGGCGTCTGGGATCTGGTGATTGTGCCGCTACTGGCTTTTGACCGCGCCGGCTACCGACTGGGCTATGGCAAAGGCTTCTACGACCGCCTGCTGACCAGCGCCCCCGCCACCACCATCGGCCTCGCCTTCGCCGCGCAGGAAGCCCCCCGCATCCCCCACGAACCCCACGATATGCCCCTCGACCTGATTGTCACCGAGGATGCGGTGATTGCGGCGGGAGCGGGGCGCGAGGGGTAGTTGGGCTGCCGCCACCTCCCGCTCATCGCCCGTAGCTAAATAAAAGAAAGGGGAAAGGAAAGCCGCCGCCGGGGCATCCGGCTTCCTTTTCCCATGGGTAATCCTATATTGATCTACTCCATACCGCCATCACCGAGGCCAATGACATTTGCCACTGCATAAGCCTGCGTATGCGAGAGGCTGACGGCCAGTTCGCGCATGCCATACGCTGCCGCCACCCGCGCCGCGGTGCCATGCAGCCGCAACAGGGGTTGCCCCAGCGCGCCCCGCGCCACCTCGACATCGGTCCAGGCGATACGCAGTGTATCCGCAGCGGCGGCATTCCGTCGCCCCGAAAGCCCCCGCAAACCTACACCAAGCGCTTTGGCTGCGGCCTCCTTTGCCGCCCAGCGCGCCGCCAGCGAGGTATAGTTGGGGCGTGGTGGCGTTGCATGCTCCGGCATTGGTGCGGTGCCGCAACCACAGTCGGACAATTCCCCCGGCGTAAACACCCGGCAGAGGAACCGCTGCCCCCAGCGTTCTACCGCCTGTTGCAGCCGGGGGATTTCGATCAGATCAATACCCGTGTAGAGCATACAGCGCACCAATCAACGTATCAACTGACGGGTTCCGCTTCTTCCAGGGGAATGCCCCGCCCGACCCCCCGGTAGATAAATCCTTTGTCGGCCATCTCCGTCGGATCATAGATATTGCGCCCATCTAGAATGACCGGACGGCGCATATACTGCTTGATCTTATCAAACGCAAGTTGCTTAAACTCATTCCACTCGGTGATAATCAGGAGTGCATCGGCTTCCTTGGCGACATCATAGGCCGTGGCACAGTAGGTCACGGTTGGCAATACCTCGCCGGCAACCTCCATCGCCACCGGGTCATACGCCTTGACTCGCGCCCCCTCCGCTTGCAGGCTGCGGATAATATCTACCGAGGGCGCTTCGCGCATGTCGTCGGTATTGGGCTTGAACGACAGGCCAAGCACCCCGATCAGCGCGCCGTCAAGATTGCCCAGGATATCGCGGACCTTCTGGACAAAGGTCTGGCGCGCATCGTGGTTAATATCCATCACCGCCTGGAGCAACTGCGGATGGCATCCGGCGGTTGCCGCCATATGGTGCAGCGCCAGCACATCTTTGGGGAAACATGAGCCGCCATAGCCAATCCCGGCATCGAGGAAGTAAGGACCAATCCGTTTATCCACGCCCATGCCCCGCGACACCTCTTTCACATCAGCGCCAAGCCGCTCGCAGATGTGCGCAATCTCATTGATGAAGGAGATACGCGTGGCGAGGAAGGCATTCGAGGCATACTTGATCATCTCAGCCGTGCGCAGATCGGTGATAATAATCTCGGAGCCAAGCGCCGCATGCAGTTCGGCCACCTGCTGCGCCGCGGCGCGGTCAGTCGAGCCCAGCACAATCCGGTCGGGGTTAAAGAAATCGCTGACCGCGCTCCCCTCGCGCAGAAACTCGGGGTTGGACACAATGCTGAAGGAGATATCCGGCTGCACATTCTCCGCAATAATCCGGTTGACCATATCACCAGTACCGACTGGAACGGTACTCTTGTCGATAATGACCGCATCGTGGCGCAGATGCAACCCGATCTGATGCGCCGCCGACTCGACCTGGCTCAGGTCGGCGGCTCCGTCCGAGCCCATCGGCGTGCCGACAGTGATAAAAACGAAGGTTGCCTCGGCCAGCGCTTTGGCATAGTCATCGGTAAAGTTGAGCCGCCCCAGTCGCATATTGCGGTCCAGCAGATCCAGCAACCCCGGCTCATAGATCGGTGAACGTCCACTCCGCAGAATATCCAGTTTGTGTAGATCGATCTCAACACAGGTAACGGTATTTCCCAGGTCGGCAAAACAGACGCCCGTCACCAGGCCAACGTAACCCGTGCCAATAACGCAGATATTTCGCATACATGTTCCTCATGGAATTGCTAAAATCGGAATAGTCAGCTACACGCGTCCGCTTTTGTCTCCTCCGAATCAAGGAAGATTTTCGTCGTCCGGAGCGAAGTGTGAACCAATCAACGAGATATCGGTCACATGCGAGTTGTAGTCATGGCCGTTCGCGTCAATCTGAATACTCTCCAGATACTTAAAATCGGGCAGCCAGTTCTCATCGCGGAGTTGCAACTCCACATAATACCAGGTGTAGGGTTCAACCCGTTGGTAGGTAATCTCCGGCGATTCTACCGGCTCCAGGGTTGTATCGCTGCTGCTATAGATGCAGAGCACACTCTGCCGGCGGGGATCGGCCGGATTGTTTTTCTTGCCGGTGAAACGGATCATTACCGGGCACTCGGAGCCGCGTTCACCCGTAAGCACAACTGATTGATGCAGCACCCGCACCCAGGCCGAGAAGACCAGCGAGCGATATTCGGAGATATCCACCCCCTGCCGATTTACGCCCAGCGTCTGCGAAATACTGGTGATAAACGGTTTAGTTTCCCCACCGGCCCGGATAAAATTGGCAACATTGCGCCATTCCCGGGGATCACAGTCGAGCGTCGGGTCCGGCGGCGGACAACTCTTCGCCAGTTGGAAGAAGCCATTGGGCGTCGCCCGGGGGTCTACCCGCTGACCGCTCACCTCCCAGGTATTCGCCCGCAGCAGGTTCGAGGTGTCCGACGCGGTTGTGTTGTTATACTCCTCCTCGGTGTAACGATTGAAGTTGCCGTCGCGGATCAATTCCCAGCGGGCCGGAACCGGCAGCGAGGGCGTCCCCACCGGATCAACCTCAACCCGCTGTCCGGCAGTGAGGATCACCGTGTGAACGCTCCCCTGCACCTCCGCGCGCCCGGAGCGTACCGCAATATCCGCCCGCAGCAGTGCCAACGCATTGTCCGTGGCAACGAGAATGCGGCGTTCCGGCTCCTGCGGTAATATCTCAATGCTGTAACTCCCGCCGGGAGCCAGGGTTACCAGCGTCTCGCCGACGCGTACATGGTAGGAAACCTGCTGGTAGGGCTGATCGCCGCGCAGGTCATAGCGCACATAGCCACCCTTTTGATGCAGGACAACCCGCTGGGCCTTATCATTCCACTGGCTCGTCTGCAACTCCTCCAGTACCATGTCCGCCCCGGCCCACAGATCAAGCCGGCTCTGATCGAACAGGAGAATAGAGGCCGCCTGCCCATAGCCGGACTGGGCGTTTATGCGTACCCGATCGCCCTCACTGACGGTTATATCGCGCGCGAGGGGCTGCTCAAACGCAGTGCGATCATTTCGCTTCCAGTTGGCCCACTCCAGCGGGGTGGGCTCACGTACAATCAGTGTGGCATTCTGCGCGACCGTGGCATTCGTGCGGTAACTCCAAAAGAGATACCCCGATGTCGTCATTGCCGAACAGAACAACCCGAAAGCAACCAGCACCACCAGCCAGGCCAGGCGCACAATGTGCCTCGGATCTGTCCGGCGCACCGTCTGCAGATGTTCAACGCCTTGCATGTTCCGTCAACCTTCACCTATCTCACCGTTCGCTTATTTTCGGAACGAGTTCATAAAAATTCCCCACGAGCGGGTCAAAAACGGCCACTTGGGAAGCATCTCGCCCCACATGGCGATGAAAATTGCAGAAATGTTTTACACATTACGGAACCGTGTACGCCAAAGTGGGGAGAGTGTTCCAAATTTTGTCGGTTTTTCAGG
>DAOTUI010000301.1:0-41226 GCA_034437035.1 Chloroflexaceae bacterium | reverse complement strand
CGTGATGTGTAAAACATTTCTGCAATTTTCGTCACCATGTGGGGCGAGATGCTTCCCAAGTGTCCGTTTTTGACCCGCTCGTGGGGAATTTTTATGAACTCGTTCCGAAAATAAGCGAACGGTGAGGTTAATGCTCTGGTTGACCCAATGTTTCACTATGCGCCTGGGATAGGATGTCAAAAGATCGAGGTATACGCACGCTTTAGCGATACCTTTATCCCCCCCATTTTGGAAACTGACCGACTGACTATCAGACATATTCAGTTGCCAGGAACACGCGATATCTTGCTGGCTGTTAGGGAAGCGGAAGCTCTTGTTCACCCCAAGCTCCCTCAGACGCTCTACTCGTGGGCTTGCTGACGCCCAAGTTTCCGGAGGGTGGGACAATTAACAGCTTCCGCTTCCCTTACCCATTTTCCCAGTAAAATGTACCAGAGCGAGGCAAGCCAGACAGCAGAATGTGTAGAATTAGCAACCTCGATTCGGCAGGCAGAAAGACAGGTGGAACATTCTCGAACCATCCTGGTTGGTGATCTGAACATGATATCATCGCAAGGTTTCTCAGATGTAGAACATAACTCTGATCACCTGCCATTGTTATTTCGCCTACAATTGTAGCAAGGAGCTATCCAGATGACTGATCTCCGGCCCGATGATATAGCTGTTACAACTGCCCGTTCACCCGTTTCCATTCTGCGCGAACAGGCAGCAATCCTCGGAAAAAAGACCCGTAATCTGGTTGAGGCAACGGTGATGGCACAAGATGTTGGTGATCCGGCAACAAAGAAGCCAGGGATTTTCACCTATTCATTTTACCTGGTAGCGCCTGCTCTACACAACTATCACTACCGACTTTTCTCCATAACCCACGATATTGAACTTTATCCCGTAACGTTCCTGTTGGATTGCGAGGTAGCAAATCAGATTCTAAATACAGAGACAGCGGAAAGCTGGGTACAGGTAAAAGCAGAATCAGAAGAAGATTTGATCCGTGTGCTAAAAAGCATATTCAACGCAAACAAAACCCGGCAGGTTATCCAGGCAATGCTGGCGCAGACCACCAGTTTTACTGATGACGACACGGCAGTCTCTATGCCGGAAACAGCAGCAGCAGCATAATTTCTGCCAGCGAAAGAATGTTCAACCAGGAAACCGGTATGGATCTGCTGCATGCCACGCAGCACAACCAACTATAGGAAGAACAGACAAACACCGTACAGAGAACAAACCGGTTGTTCGATACCAGAGCACCTGAGACGTTTTGTTCTGTGTTTCTTTGTTCTCTGTTCTCTGTACCTCCGCCGTGTTACTCCGGCGTAACCCCACCCGCTACACTGGTAAGTGAGATCGCTGAACATCGTCGCTATCCTGATTGAGCGTGATCTCCTTACTCGTTGTCAGCATCAGGCTTCAGTACCAAACCCAGGCACAAAGGCCGCTGCGCTGCACCAGCGGCCTTTGTGTTACCCGCAATCCCACTGGAGCGCTTCCCCGCCGGAAACCATGCGCATAGATACATCTAAACGGCTCACAGGAACAGCGTTGCGTATGTGCGGTGATCCGTATAACCCCGGCATAGCAAGTGAAAGGAACATACAATGAATTTCGTACGGCTTGGCGATACCGTGATTAACCTGGACCTGGTGACGGATGCTTCCTACATCCCCAACCGGGGTGTGCAGGTCACATTTGCCGCACCCGGACTGAATACCTACGAGAAGCCGTTTGCCCGCCAGATCTTCTTCGAGGGTGAGAAGGCCGAGTCGCTCTGGCGCTACCTGATCAAGCGCGGGATGTCTACCGATTTGACCCCGCAGGAGTAGACCACATAACCGGGAGTAGCCGGGGCAAGTCTGCTGTCTGTCCCGCCTCTCCCGCCGGCTACACTATGGAACACTCCCTGACCCTGATCCTGCTCCCCGACACCTTTGCTGTCTGCCGGCTTGCTCCCACTGCGCCGATCCCCGCGTGGGCCGACGCCGGTCATTTCACCGCGATCACCCGCACTCCCGACGAACTCTCTATCGTCTGCCGGCAGGACCATATCCCAGATGATATCACGGCAGAGCAGGGCTGGCGCTGCCTCAAGGTTGCCGGTCCCCTCGACTTCGCCCTGACCGGTATCCTGGCGGCACTGGCGGCACCACTGGCGCAGGCCGGGATCAGCATTTTTGCCCTTTCGACCTACGCTACCGACTATCTGCTGGTGAAGGAAGTCAGTATAGCGCAGGCGGTGACGGTTCTACGTGCTGCCGGGTGGATCGTACAGGGTGACATCTGAGAACGTTCACCCGGTAAATCCATTCGCAACCGCTCCTCAGCGCCTACATCTCTGCGGTGCGCCCCAATCGGTACTCCTCCGACTAAAGACGGAGGGGCGCGCTGTCATTTTTCACGGACCCGTTCACGCCACACACTGAGGCAGTAGCCAGGGGTTTCTTTTACAATAAAGCTATGATAAGCAGGATACAACCATGTCGGCATAGTTTTTGCTTGCCTGCCTACCCGACTGCCGACAGGCTGGTATGCTCCCGGATCACCCCGATGTTATCCATGATTCCCACTGCAACGTATCGCATGCAGCATCGACTGTTTCATGGACTGGGTGTTCCCGGAGTTGATAGTACAACACGCTATGATTATGTCTACTTCAACTCTGGCAATTGAAACCGTTGGTCTGTCAAAGTTTTTTGGTCGCCGGTGCGCGGCCCGGGCGATCAACCTGGCAATTCCCCAGGGAGCCGTGTTTGGCTTTTTAGGCCCCAATGGAGCCGGAAAAACCACAACGATCCGCATGCTGCTCGGCCTGGTGCGCCCGACGAGCGGCAACGGTCGCATCCTTGGTTATGATATACAGCGTGAACGTGCCGCCATTCTGCCTTATGTCGGCGCGCTGGTCGAGTCGCCTGCCTTCTACCCCTACCTTTCGGGGCAGGACAACCTGCGCATCCTGATGCGTACCGCCAGGCAGGAAAACCCGCGCCGCATTGCGGAGGTGCTGGAGCAGGTCGCTCTCACCCACTGCGCCAATGACCGCGTCAGAACCTACTCCCTCGGCATGAAGCAACGCCTGGCAATTGCGGCTGCGCTGCTCAACCATCCGCGCATTCTCTTTCTGGATGAGCCGACGAATGGACTTGACCCGGCGGGTACGGTGGAAATCCGCCAACTGATCCGGCAACTGGGTAGTGCGGGGCATACGATCTTTCTCTCCAGTCACCAGTTGCACGAGGTCGAGCAGGTCTGTACCGACGTGGCGATTATCAACCGGGGGCAGATGATTACCCAGGGGCGCGTCACCGACCTGACGTGCGAAGGTGCGGCGCTCCTGGTTGTGGCTGAACCGCTGGCCCTACTGCAGGTGGTTGCCGAGCGTTTTGGCGTGCAGCCCCAGGTGCTTGACGCACGCACAGCCCGATTGCCGCTTGCCTCGGAGCAGATCCCGAAGCTGGTTGCCGCACTGGTCAACGCCGGAGCGGATGTGCATCAGGTGACGCCACAGCACTCAACGCTGGAGCAGCGGTTCCTCGAGCTGACCGCTGCCGGCAATGGAGCGCCAACCACACCCGACCAACCGGCGCACCGATAACGCCAGACCGCGTAACGCGTGTAATGAACACGCGTTATGCGGTCTGGCGTTTGGACCACGAAAGCCGCGAAATGAGCGAAAAACGTGAAACGGCCACTGCTGATAGGTATCAGACGATCTCGCGTTTGGCGGGGGTTATCGCCTCCGGCAGGGCGGAAGATATCGTTTCTTTTTCACGAAATTTTGGCTCTTCGAGCCAAAATTTCGTGAAAAGGAAAGATCAACAAGTACCATGCTGCCGCAGGCGAATCGGGTTTTCACCGGGTGAAACGCCCGGTTTGATGAACCACCGCGTAAGTCCTGTAAAGAACAGGAGTTACGCGGTCGTACATTCAGTGGATGGGATTCGCCTCCGGCAGGGCGGAATGGGACATCCTTTTTGGCGGAAATGGTGCATGTTGTGCACCATTTCCGCCAAAAAGCTACAGAACGTACCATGCTGCCGCAGGCGAGTCGGGCCGTTCGTTCATGCACATGCCTCATTTGAACGTGACCGCGTAAGTCCTGTAATGAAGAGAAGCACATAGATATGTTTTCGATGATTCGCGCAGATTTGTTAAAAATACAAAAGCGAGCAATTGGCTGGGTGATACTGGCTATAAGTTTCCTGCTCGTCACCCTGATTATGCTGCTCATGTCGCTGCAATCCGGGACGGCGAGTGAGCAACTGACCGGCTTCCCCGGCGGCCTGCTCACCGGGCCGCAAATTATCGCCGAGTCACTGGGCACCTTCCTGGTCATCATCTTCAGCGCCGGCCTGGTCGGCAGCGAGTATCACTACGATACCTGGAAAAACTTACTGACCCGCTATCCTGGACGCACTCCGTTTATCTTGAGCAAATGGATAACCCTGGCAATTGCCATCGGCATTGGCATGACATTGCTGGCGCTCTGGTCACAAATTTTAAACTGGCTTCTCGGTGTCGAATACACCCAGGCAATCAGTATGGGGGCCGTCCTGCTGGAACTGCTGATCCATGCGCTCATGCTGCTGGGCAGCGGCACCGTGGCATTGTTGGGAGTTATAGTCTTTCGCGCCACCTTTGCCGGAATTATCACCGGCATTACCTGGCTGGTGCTAGATGGCATTGCCGGAGTAGTGACATTTGTGCCCGGCACGGTCAAGCGGTGCCTCTTCAGCCATGCCGGGAATAGTCTGCTGGCCCACATCCAGGGATCAGCCACGGATTGTGCTGTTCCCTGGCATCTACTCGTTGTGAGTATGTACCTGGTCATCCCGGTTACCCTGGCTGCCTACATCTTCCACCAGCGGGATGTAATCGGTTAGGGCCGACCGCCGAGTATCGCCCCATGCCGGTGCTGATCGCGTTATAATACAGCAACTATACTGGCCTGATGCGTGAAAAGGTATCGATATCTAAATTACAGGACTTACGCAGTTCACCGCCTGGAGATGTATTTCGCCTGCGGCAGGGCGGAACAGACCACCTTTTTCACGACATTTTTGCACTTTGTGCAAAAATGTCGTGAAAAAGATAATAGCGTACCATGCTGCCGCAGGCGAATCGGGCTATTCATTTTAATCAAACGTCCGGTTTGTAAGTCCACTGCGTAAGTTCTGTAAATTACATGTTCAAACTTCATCACGTAACCGGTCAAGAGCGTTGAACCATAAAGAAGCAAAATCAGCTATGCAACAAACATTACGTCAGCGTTTTGGCACAATCCGCTGGAAACTTACCGCCTCCTACGCCGCCGTAACCGTCCTGGTGATGCTGATTATGGAGGCAATCCTGGTGTTTGCGTTGGGACTATACATTACACGGGTTTTCTTTGTGCCCGAGGCGATTGCAGAGGCCAGTCGGGATGTGGGCAAACTCTTACAAATAGAGTTTGCGGCCCCTGACCGCAGTGTGGCGGATCTGGACCGTCAACTGCACGAACTGGTGGAGGTGGACGCTGACGACGACCGCCTCTTTCAGATCGATATTGATTTTCCGAACGAGCTTCCTGAACAGCCTGCCCCGGGGAGCAGAGCCGACATCCCGGCGACCTGGCAGGTGCCGGTCATTACCCTGCTCACCAGCGAGGGACGGGTGTTGACCTCGACCCTGCACAGCTATACGCCCGGCATGCCGCTGGTCAGCCTGGAGCCGCAGGTTGCCGGAACATTGATCGCCCGTGCCGCTGAGGGGATCACTAACACCGAACTGCTCTCGGCATGGGGTGAACCGGGCAATCAACTGATTGGGGCTGCCCCGGTCTTTAACCGTCAGGATGAGGTTGTCGGCATTGTGTATGCCCGGCTGCAACGCCCACCAATTAACGATCTGGTCGAGGATATTCCGACGATCCTGCTGGTCAGTGCGATTCCATTTTTGCTGATCAGCGGGCTGATCGGCCTGATCTTCGGGCTCTTTGCCGGACGCGACTTTAGCCGCCGGCTCAAGCGGCTCTCAGAGGCTAGCGCAGCCCTGGCAAGCGGCGATCTTTCGCAGCGGGTAGAAGATGACTCGGTTGATGAAATCGGACAACTCTCCAGCCAGTTCAACACCATGTCCGCGCAACTGGCGGAGAACCTGCGTGCGCTCCGCCTGCTGGCCGACAAGAATGCGCAACTGGCAGAGCAGGCGGCCCAACTGGCAACGGTTGAGGAGCGCAACCGACTGGCCCGCGAACTGCACGACAGCGTCAGTCAAGATCTGTTCAGCCTGACCATGCTCTCTGCCGCCGCGCGCCGCCTAATTGAGCGCAAACCGGCGGTTGTTGCCGGCCAGCTTACCGAGATTCAGGCGACTTCGCAGCGTGCCCTCCAGGAGACCCGCAGCCTGATCTTTGCGCTACGTCCCGCCCTGCTTGATGGCCGGGGACTTGGTCCGGCACTGCACGATCTGATATCCGCCGTCCGCGAACGGCAGGGGCTGGATGTAACCATGCAGATCAGCGAAGAGCGCCATCTGCCGCTTGAGCATGAGCAGGCGCTGTTCCGCATTGTGCAGGAGGCTCTGGCAAATGTTGTCCGGCATAGCGGTGTCCGTACGGCGCTCGTCACCCTCGGCTACGAAGAATCGCAAGTGACACTGACCATACGCGACCGGGGGCATGGGTTTGACACCAGCGCGCCTCGCAGTGCTCGCTCAATTGGGTTGACAACCATGGCCGAGCGCACGGCGGCTCTGGGGGGCTCCTTCGCTATCGAAAGCATTCCTGAACAGGGGACGTGTGTCACCGTGAATATGCCGGCACCATTCCCCGCGCATAAAAAAGGAGAATTCCAATGAGTTCCGAGATAGTTCGGGTTCTACTGGTTGATGATCATGCCGTCGTACGGCGGGGGCTGAGTGCCTTCCTGATGACCTACGAGGAGATTGATGTCGTTGGGGAAGCCGCCGGCGGTACCGAAGGGATCGAACTGGTGAAGCAGTTTCTCCCGGACGTGGTGCTGATGGATCTGGTCATGCCCGAAATGGACGGCATCGAGGCGACGCGGCGCATCCGGCAGATCAGCCCCAGCACGCAGGTGATTGTGCTGACCAGTTATAGCGAGGATGAACGGATCTTCCCGGCAATCAAAGCGGGCGCGCTGTCCTACCTGCTCAAAGATGTCGGCCCGGATGAACTGGTGCGGGCGATCAAAGCGGCCCGCCGGGGCGAAGCCACGCTGCACCCGGCCGTCGCCGGACGACTCATGCATGAACTGACCGCTGCCCGCACCTCACCCCTTGACGAGTTGACCGACCGCGAGCGCGAAGTGCTGACCTGTATCGCACGGGGCATGAGCAATGCCGAAATTGCCAACTGTCTCACCATCGGTGAACGCACCGTGAAGACCCACGTCAGCAATATCCTGTCGAAGCTACATCTGCAAGATCGGACGCAGGCAGCGCTACTTGCGCTACGCGAGCGGTTAGTCTCGCTGGACACGCCACCCGAGCGGTGAGGCCAGACTCTAAACATGACACGACTTACGCGGTCCCTTACCAGGAAGTGGATATCGCCTCCGGCAGGGCGGAAGAACCCATCCTTTGTTCACAAAAAATTTTCACTTTGTGAAAATTTTTTGTGAACAAAGATAAGAAAGTACCATGCCGCCGCAGGCGGAACCGTCCTGTAGCGTTACAAACGCCCGGTTTGCAACGCTACTGCGCAGGTTCTGCTCTTTGAAAGGTACTGACTCTAACATATCTTCTATATTTGCCGGTTGTCACAACCAGAACACATGGTGTACAATAGGGATGGAGATAAAGCGTACCAAAAATAAAAGCGTTACGAGGAGGTTGAGAAAATTATGCCGACCTACGTCTATGCGTGCGATACCTGCGGAAAGCAGTTCGAGCAGTTTCAGAGCTTCAAAGACGCGCCGCTGCAGACCTGCCCGTGTGAGCAGTGCAGTGGGGCTGTCCGCCGGGTCTTTCAGCCGGTAGGTATCGTGTTCAAGGGATCGGGCTGGTATATCACTGATAATCGTACATCGACCGATACGAGTACGAGTAGCAAGACGAGTGATAAGGGCGATAAGAGTGATACATCAAGCGGGACCACAGCGTCAAGCGAAACGACTGCGTCATCGTCTGATTCCTGACACATGGGGTGTGTATCGGCATGCCGCCCGTGAAGGTTGGGCGGCGTTCTCCCAACGAATGCGAATGGTGACAACCTCCCTGCGGTTTTATCGCAGCGTGGTTTGTACGGTGTGTTGTATCTGTACCTTGGGGTACTGTCGTTGACGGTACCCCGCATGCAGGTACCCATGAACATACTGTTACAGGCCCGCACAGCGTAAGATCATCAGGGGGGTTTTTGTATGTCTATCTCCTCAGCTCTGAAAACCGTGCGTGACGATATCCGCGCCGCACTGATTAATGATCCGGCGGCGCAAAACCTGGTCGAGGTGCTGCTCTACCCCGGTCTGCACGCAATTATCAGTCATCGCCTGACACATGCGCTGTGGCGGCGGGGTATCCCCTTTTTACCCCGACTGATCTCGCAGATGACCCGCTTCCTGACCGGCATTGAGATTCACCCTGGCGCGCGCATTGGTCGTGGCTTTTTTATCGACCACGGAATGGGCGTCGTGATTGGCGAGACAACCGAGATTGGTGACTGGGTGACGCTCTACCAGGGGGTAACGCTGGGTGGCACCGGCAAACAGCGCGGAAAGCGTCACCCGACGCTCCAAGACCATGCGGTGATTGGTGTCGGCGCGAGTGTGCTGGGCGCGATTACCATTGGTCCGGGCGCACGGGTGGGCGGCGGTGCCGTGGTGGTCAAGGATGTTCCGCCGCATGCAACGGCGGTTGGCGTGCCCGCCCGTATTGTCGCCACCCGCGACCCGTACACCGGTGCAACCCGCCGGGTGGAACGCCTGCCCGACCCGGAAGGTGAAATGCTGCGCAACCTGCATGACAAAGTGTTGGAACTGGAAGGTCGGCTCGGTGAACTGGAAGAGACGACCAATCACCATAACATGGAGCACCACCTGACCCTCTCCGCCAGCCTGTGGGCCATCCTGGATGAGCAGCGCAACAGCGAAGAGGAGTACCGGCTGGGCGAGGGGATTTAAGAACATACGATACACTGGATGGGGAAACACTGCTGCCGGGGTTGCATATCCCGGTTGCGGCAATTTTTGCGTAAATCTGCTGCTGGTTTGAGGATTACATGTCTGTTAAAATCTACAACACACTGACGCGCCGCGTCGATCCGCTGGAAACGATTGAACCCGATGTTGTCCGCATGTATGTCTGCGGGGTTACGGTCTATGATGATGCCCATATCGGTCACGCGATGTCGGCAATTGCTTTTGACAATGTGCGCCGCTACCTGGAGTGGCGTGGCTACCAGGTGATGCATGTTGTCAACTTTACCGATGTAGACGATAAAATTATCGCGCGGGCCAATACGCTGGGACGTGACCCGCAGGAACTGGCCGAAAGCTATATTGATGCCTTTATGGAGCAACTGACGGCCCTGAATGTCCTTCCGGCGACGGTTTATCCGCGTGCCACCCAGACCATGCCGGAGATTATTGCCTTCATCCAGGGATTGATCGACCAGGGCCATGCCTACCCCGCCGCGGGCGATGTCTACTTCCGCGTCGGCAGTGATCCGGACTATGGCAAGCTATCCGGTCGCAGCCTGGAAGATATGTTGAGCGGCACCCGCTTCGAGGTTGATCCGCGCAAAGAGTCGCCGGCAGATTTTGCCCTCTGGAAGGCGGCCAAGCCGGGCGAACCGGCCTGGTCCAGCCCCTGGGGGGAGGGGCGGCCCGGCTGGCATATTGAGTGTAGCGCCATGAATCTCAAACATCTGGGGGAACAGATCGATATTCATGGTGGCGGCACCGACCTGATCTTTCCCCATCACGAGAACGAAATTGCCCAGAGCGAGAGCCTGACCCACAAATCGTTTGCGCGATTCTGGATGCATAACGGCATGCTGCAACTGCTCAACCCGGAGACACGCCAGATCGAGAAGATGTCCAAATCGCTGGGCAACGTGGTTTCGATTGACGACTTCCTGGGCCGGTATGATGCGGATGTCTTCCGGCTGATTGTGCTCAACAGTCACTACCGTAGCCCGCTGACCTACAACGCGGATATTGCCGCCGAGAATGCACGCAAACTGGAGCGCCTGCGCGGTGCGCTGCTGCCCACCACCGGCACGCTCACCACGGGGGAAGCGGTGGCGGAACTGGCAACAGCGGTTGAAGAAGCCCGTGGGAAGTTTATCGCCACCATGGATGATGATTTTAACACGGCGGGAGCCCTGGCGGCGCTGTTTGATCTAGTGCGGGCGATCAATTCGGCCCGTGATGCCGGGATCAGCGGTGATCCGTTTGATACGGCGCAGGCCACACTGCGCGAACTGGCAGAGGTATTGGGGTTACGCCTGGAAGCGCAACCGGAAGCGACCCACGACGCGGCGCCCTTTATCGAACTGCTGATCGAGACGCGGGCAGCGCTACGCAAGGCCAGGCAGTTTGACCTGGCCGATAACATTCGCAACCGCCTGACCGATCTGGGTGTTACGCTGGAAGATAGCCCGCAGGGTACGCGCTGGAAATTTAACCGGTAGCAACCTTCACACTATGCAGAAAGAGGACAGCAGCGATGTCACTGGTTACGCTTGAGGGCAAGAAAGGTCTGATTGTCGGGATCGCCAACGAACATAGCATCGCATATGGATGCGCCAAAATATTTCACGCAATGGGTGCGGAACTGGCAATTACCTACCTCGGCCCACGCGGCGAACCCTACGTTCGTCCCCTGGCAGAAGCCCTGGATAGCCCGATCATTGTACCCTGCGATGTCCGCGAACCGGGGCAACTGGAGGCGGTATTTACGCGGATTACCCGGCAGTGGGGCGGGCTCGACTTCCTGCTGCACTCAATTGCGTTTGCCCCCCGCGAAGATCTGCACGGGCGCGTGGTCGATTGTTCACAGGAAGGTTTTGCTCTGGCGATGGATGTCTCGGTCCACTCGTTTATTCGGATGACGCGGCTGGCCGAGCCGCTTATGCCCAATGGCGGCGCGCTGCTGACTGTAACATTTTATGGATCGGAAAAGGTTGTCGAGCACTACAACCTGATGGGGCCAGTCAAAGCCGCGCTGGAGAGTGTGGTCCGCTCTATGGCCGCCGAACTTGGCCCGGCGCATATTCGCATCAACGCCGTATCGCCCGGCCCGATCAAAACCCGCGCCGCCTCCGGGATTAATCGTTTTGACGAGTTGATGGAGCAGACAACTTCACGCACGCCACAGCGTCAACTGGTCAGCATCGAGGATGTCGGGAGCATGGCCGCATTTCTAGTAAGCGATGCCGCCGCAGCCATCACCGGTGGTATTCACTATGTTGATGGCGGCTATCACATTGTTGGTTGATCGGCTGACCGCGTAATGTATGGTATTTACACGCGTTACGCGGTGAGTGCTCAAACTGGACGTTTGAGCAAACGAAAGCGGTCGTCGCCTGCGGCAGCATGGTACTTTATCTATCTTCTTCACAAACCATTTGCACAAGGTGCAAATGGTTTGTGAAGAAGAATGAAATCTTCCGCCCTGCCGGAGGCGAAATTCCCTTTCGGGTTCGTGAACGCGTCAGTTGTGTAAATACCACGCGTTACGCGTGAGTGCTCAAACTGGACGTTTGAGCAGACGAAAGGCAGGATCACCTGGATGAACGATCCGACTCGCCTCCGGATGGGCGGAATAAACCAGATCTTTTCCCAAAAACGTATCACGCTGCCGCCGGCGCGTCTAGTTTGTGGGTCTGGCACCAGGCCAGAATAAGCCGCATCGTGTAAGACATGTACCCATAAAAAATACCAATGAAAAAACACAAAAACAACCGCGAACCCCAGAAGAGTCGGTTGTTCTTTGTTCTTTGTTCCTATGTTCTTTGTTCTTTGTAGTGGATCGTGAACGCTATGGAATGGCTTGAACTGAGTGTTGCGGTTGACCATGAAGCGGCTGAGTCGGTCGCGGAACTGCTGGCCCGGTATGGCTATGGCAGTGGCGTAGTCATGGAACCGGCCTGGACGCCGGGCGAAGAGGGGCCGGAGTTTACCATCGATCCGGCCCGACCGGTAATCCTGCGCACCTACCTGCCCCTGGATGCGCAGGTAGCCGAAACCCGCCGGCAGATTGAGCAGGCGCTCTGGCACCTGGGGCAGATACGGCCGGTTGGTCCGCTCGAAACCCGCGCGCTGGCCGATGAAGATTGGGAAAACGCATGGAAGCAGCACTACCAGGTGCAGCGCATCGGCGAGCGCACAGTTATTGTCCCCTCCTGGCTCGAATATACGCCACAGCCCGATGATATCGTTCTGCAACTTGATCCGGGCATGGCTTTTGGCACCGGTCTACATCCCACAACGCAGCTCTGTCTGCGCCAACTGGAGCACCTGGCACGTCCGGGACAGGCTACGCTGGACCTGGGCACCGGCAGCGGCATTCTGGCGATTGCGGCGGCAAAGCTGGGTGCGACGCCCATTCTGGCTCTCGACAATGATCCGATTGCGGTGCAGGTTGCCGGGGCAAATGTCACGCGCAACGGTGTCGCGCAAACGGTGCAGGTGGCGTTGGGCAGCCTGGGTGCCGGGCAACAGATGGGGCACTGGCTCGGCAGCACCTGGCAACCGCAACCTGACGAACAGTCGAATGTAGCTGATCCCGAAAACCCCCTTCCGTCTCTCTCCGCCCCATTTGATCTTATCTGCGCCAACTTAATTGCCAAAGTTCTGATCATCCTGGCCTACGACCTGGCAACAGCCCTTGCGCCTGGTGGTATACTCCTGAGCAGTGGCATCATTCTGGAGCGCGAGGTGGACGTTGCCCGCGCCCTGGCCGAGGTCGGGCTAATCCAGCAGGAACGCTACCAGGAGGGCGAATGGATCGCCCTGGTACACACCCGTGAAATATGATGCATAACGCTATGCGGCAGCACTCCAGAGTGTTGTAAGTGTAAACTGAACTATATGAATCGCAAAATGTTCGTTGTAAAACATTTTGTCATCGTTCAGGAGGTGTTAAAGTTGCCATAAGAACATCTGAGCCGACGATCAATATCCTTATCTTCGCATTTCGACGAAGCAAAAGCACGCACAATGATGCATATCACTGCTCAAAACAGTATGCATATGAACAATTCTTCATCTGTCAATATTGTAAATGGCACCCATCTTGCTTATCTCTGCGGCAGTGCTACAATTACGTTGTGCAACCTGCCGGCAGGTTCATTGAGAAATCACGCAATTACTCTTTTGAACCGTCTGACATTCGTAATTTATTAGATAATGAGAGTGCCATGCTCATAAAAACACAGCCTCCAAAAACCAGAAGTATCTGTATGACGACCGAGACCCTCTACCCTTTGCTAACCGAACGGCGCATCGTTACTCCAATTTGGGGGGGGAAGCGCCTTGCCGAGTGGCTGCATCTGCCTGAGCCGCGCCCCACCCAACTGGGTGAAACATGGCAGGTCTTCGATGCCAATGTCATCACCAACGGCGCCCTGGAAGGGCAGACGCTGGCCCAGGTTGCGCAGCAGTACGGCACGCAACTGGTCGGCACCCGCACAATCAATCGCTATGGCGCAGACTTTCCGCTGCTCGCCAAATTCCTTGACGCCGGTGAGCGGCTCTCAATCCAGGTACATCCCGATGATGCCTATGCCCACTCACACGCGCCGGAAACCGGTTTTCATGGCAAAACCGAGGCATGGTACATTCTTGATGCCGCGCCCGGCGCCGGCGTGATCCATGGCCTGAAGCGCCCCAGCAACCGCGTGGAGTTTGCCCGGGCGGTGCGCAACGAGGCGCTTGAACCACTGCTACAGCGCATTCCCGTCAAGAAGGGCGACGTTATCCTGGTGCCCGCCGGAACCCTGCATGCGATTGAAGCCGGCATTATGTTGTTCGAGATCCAGGAGAAGTCCGACCTGACCTACCGCGTCTATGACTATGGGCGCCGCGATCCGAAAACCGGGCAAACGCGCACGCTGCACCTGGAAGATGCCCTGGCTGTCTGTCGCTTCGGGCCATCACCAACACCCAAGATGACCCCGCTGCCGCTGGAGCCGGATGTGCGTACGCTGCTGGTCGCCTGCCCCTTCTTTGCCCTGGAGCACTGGAACCTGCGCGCAGCCCGCAGGTTTACCATTGCGCCTGAGAGCTTTGAGATTCTGACGGTGGTTGCGGGTGAGGTAACGGTCAGTTGGGATGATGGCGCAGTAACGCTGAAGTGTGGCGAGTCGGTCGTTCTGCCGGCTGCACTCTATGGTGGCTGCACAATTCAGAATAATCCGGCGATGGGACCGGGGCAGATGCTGCGGGCCTATGTGCCCGACCTGGAGCGCGATCTGATCGTGCCGTTGCAGGAACGGGGCTTCGACAATGAGCAGATTGCCCAGGTGGTGATTAATCTGTGAAGTGTAAGCCATAAGCCGTCGTGCGTTATCTATCTGCGCTAAATAACACGAGTTACGCGGTCATTGACCCGGCAGGAGATTCTGCCTCCGGCAGGGCGGAAGAAACCATCTTTTTTCACAAAACATTTGCACACAGTGCAAATGTTTTGTGAAAAAAGATGGAAATGTACCATGCTGCCGCAGGCGAATCTGACTTCCACCTGAGCAAATGTCCAGTTTGCGTATCCACCGCGTAAGTCCTGTTAATAACAGGACTTACGCGGTCGGTTCCAAACCAGGCGTCTGCCTGGACACATGGCCCGATTCGCCTCCGGCAGCGTGGAATGGGACAGTCTTTTTCAGGAAATGTGGCACAATGTGCCACATTTCCTGAAAAAGATAAAAAAGTACCACGCTGCCGCAGGCGAAATCCGCTGTTATCGGGAACAAATGGCCCGTTTGAACGCGCACTGCGTAAGTCCTGTAAATAAGGAGAACGCACGACGAGTTGTTTTTATGGCAATTCCAAACACCTATCGCTTCTTTGTGCCCGCCGAGGCGATTAACGCTGACCAGGTCAGTGTACAAGACACAGCACTGGCCCACCAGATCGGGCGCGTGCTGCGGTTGCGTCCCGGCGACCGGGTGCTTTTGCTCGACGGTCAGGGCCACGCCTACACCGTGGTGCTGACCACAGTTGAGCGTGAGCAGATCACGGGACAGGTTGAACAGCAGGAAGCTGCCGGGGGCGAGCCGGCGATCAGCCTCACGTTATATGTGGCGCTCCTGCGTGCCGAGCGCTTCGAGTGGGTTTTGCAGAAGGGTACCGAGTTGGGTGCCGACACGGTTGTGCCGGTGATATGCGCGCATTCACTCCCGGCTGACCGCGCCGACGCGCGCAAACTGGCCCGCTGGCAGCGCATTCTGCGCGAAGCCGCCGAGCAGTCCTGCCGCGGCCGCCTGCCCACCATTGCCGAACCACAACCGTTTGCCGCAGCCTGCACCCAGGCCGCAACGGCTGATCTGGCCCTGTTGCTCTGGGAGGGTAGCGCGCCTCACCTGCGCGAGACGCTACGCACACAGTTAGCGTTGTCGCCGGATTCCCCACCGCCGGCAGTCCACCGGCAACCCACGACGATTTCGCTGCTCAGTGGACCCGAGGGCGGAATTACTGCAGATGAACTGACAACCGCCACAGAGCATGGTATCATACCCGTGTCACTCGGGCCGCGCATCTTACGCGCCGAGACTGCCCCTATTGCTGCGGCCGCAGCAATCTTCTACGAGTGTGAATAACCGGTAACAACACGGACAACCGACGAGTGACATGCGACACATGCCTGGGTTCGACCAAACTAAGCCCATAGCTGTCAGCAGAAGTCCATCGTCCTGAGGAGTAACTATGGTCCGCACCTCCCGTGCTCTGGTGGTTGGTACAATTATTACCTTTTTCGTCGCCATTATCGCCTTCATTGGTGGCTGGACAACGTCCCGTGCAATGGGTGATGCGGCACTGGGTACCTTTATCACCGCGCTGGCCCACCGCGACGGCGAAGCAGGCACGCCTACCGAAGTACGTGACCAGTTTGCGATCTTCTGGGATGTCTGGAGCCTGGTTAACGCAGAGTTCTACCACCCGGAACCCCTGGACGAGCAGCAGATGGTCTACGGGGCAATCCGGGGCATGTTGCAGTCCCTCGGTGATGACTACACCTCCTTCCAGGAGCCGGAAGTTGCCGAACAGAATCGCGAGTCGATGGAAGGCAAATTCGAGGGCATCGGCGCTTACTTGCAAATTTTCGAGGGCGAGGTGCGTATTGAGCGCCCGATTAAAAACTCCCCGGCAATGAAGGCGGGCCTGCAGGACGGCGATGTGGTCGTACGCGTGGACGGCACCGAACTTGCGCCTCTGATCGCCGGTCTGGATGACGCGGAGGCTGCGGCTCTGGCCGCCAAACAGATCCGGGGGCCCAAAGGCTCGGTGGTACGCCTGACTATCCGCCGTCCGCCGGAGACCAGCACCTTTGATGTTGATATCACCCGCGACGAAGTACCGCTGATCAGCGTGAATGCCCAGATGCTGGAGTCAAACCTGGGCTACATTCAGATCACCGAGTTTAAGGCAACCACAACCGATGAATTTGACGAGGCACTCCGCGAACTGCTGCCGCAACAGCCGGACAGCCTGATTCTCGATCTGCGTAATAATCCCGGCGGCTACCTTACCACCGCGCAAGAGGTACTGGGGCGCTTCTACGAGGGTACGGCGCTCTACGAAGAGGACAGCGCAGGCAATCTCAAGGAGTTGCACGCGATTAAAGGACCGCGTGACACCCGCGTCTACGAGATGCCGGTGGTCGTGCTGGTAAATGGCGGCTCGGCCAGTGCTGCGGAGATTGTCGCCGGAGCGCTACGGGATCGCCGCCCCCAGACGACACTGCTCGGTGAGACCAGTTTTGGCAAAGGCTCGGTGCAGAATATTCACCATCTGCGGGACGGCAGCAGCGTCCGCATCACAATTGCCCAGTGGCTGACCCCCGATCAGCACGAGATTCACCAGCTTGGGATAACGCCGGACCATATTGTACCGTTTTCCCAGGAAAGTGAGCATGCCGTGGCATGCATCGGTGAACAGCAACCCCCGGAAGGGCAGGAGACATGCAGCGATGCGCAACTCAGTTGGGCGCTACGCTTCCTGACCACGCAGGCCACACCGCCCCCGCCCGAACCAACGCCGACCGGCCGGCTGGAGGTTGCGCCGGTGGGGTAAGATGTTGTACGCCTGGAGCTATGCTATACTGGCGGCAGACAAACTAACGAAGAGGAGGACATAGTAATGGAATTCCGCCGTCCAGATAGCTATCAGGTCAGTATTAATCTACCTTTTGGCCTGGGTGGGATACAGGGAACATGGGAACCAAATGATGCTGAGAAGAAAGCGGCATGGGAGATGTATATTGAACTGGCTACACGCATTTCTGCGGCTCCCCTTGATCCGGAAGATGGGATATTGCGTGAAGCACTGAGTTCAATGCATTCAATATTTGGAACCACTCGGGACATCTTACGGCAATACGGACCTGAAGTTGCGCAGTACGAGGGAAAGGAACGCATGTCCTTCGGCTATCTGGCAATCGAGATCCTGAATAATGTCTTGCGTCCATTGTTGGCAAAGTGGCACCCACTACTGCAATCATATGAGAGCAAACGTTCGGATAAAATTTCTGTTGCCGAACATGAACGCAACTGGGAAAGGAACCAGGAGTTGCGTCAGGAGATCGATAAAGTACGCACATCACTGGTTGAGTACATTGATACTCTTGCTAACGTCGCCGGTGTGCCACCATTAACTCTGTTCAGTAGAACTTCTCATAAAGATTGATTTTATCACCGAAAACACTGATTAGCTACACTGGGTTCATGCCAGGCCAGCAATGCCAGCATCGCCACAAAGATGGGGCAAACCAGGTCGGCCATATCGGGCGGGGCAATCCAGCGGGTCGTTGCACCCTGCTCAAATGTTGAATCGTCACCAGGCGCAGGTTCCTGCTCTATCCCGGTTACATCAATGGCGTACAGGTGTGCAGTAGTGTCGGCAAATTTCACCGGACGTGTGTTTTTGAGATACATGAACTGATCCTGTTCAGCACGATATCCACCCTCCTCGTACAACTCTTTTACGGCTATCTCTAACGGCGCACGCCCGGTGGGACACTGCCCGGTGATCGAGGTTAGTTCATGCACCGGGCTATGCGCCGGGCAGATCTCAAACCGGGCCAGCAGTAGCAACCCGCCGTCTGCACGAAAGCGGAAGGGGAGCAGATACACCACATCATTGTGGGTACTCGTAAAGATATAGCCATCGCGGTCATACACATCGAGCCAGGCCGTCTGATATAAAACATTATCGGCCATTGCAACGCTCCTCGCATTTTTGGAATTATCCGGTATCTTTTGCTAAATTGACATGACCAGTCAGTATCTGCTGCCCAACTTCTTTTAACCCTCAATGAATGATATGTCAAGTAGTTTCCTGGATATTGACCGCCGTTTTCAAACATCTGTCTGATCAAAGCACCATGTTACACACTGTTACACACGGGTCATATGTCAACGTAACGTTAAGAGACATCATCACAAGATTTCCCACGCCGTTTACCCCTTTGCAATGCCCCATAACCTCCTTGCAAACCCCTTGTCAACTGCTTGTCTATATGTGTAAATACTTGACTCTTATGCTATAATCAATTTGTAACCCGGTAGTTTTCAATCTGCACTACATCGATGTTTGATTATGATGCAAAACTCAGGCAGGTCGTAAACTGCCCGCTTGCTGCTGCATCAGGCGCTGCAACTATCTGTGTGGGCGCCCGTTGCCGGCGGCACATTATGCCCGAAACAGGTGCGGAACTGTTTCGTACGGGGACTCTACGTGAGAACAATGGCGTTTTGTAGCAACCTGCACTCGGAGGGGAGATGAGGATGCGCAACGAAGGCACAGCCCGGGGGCTTGCACCATCCCCACCTTTTCCCAATCAGGCCAGAATTGGCCCCAATGCAATTATTCAAACGGTTCAAGCGCTGAAAGAATGCTACGGCCCCGATCAGGCTGCCGCGCTGCTCCAGCCGGCCGGTCAGGCATGGCTATTCGAGTATCATCCCACGGAGATGATCGATGAGCAACTGTTCCGCGATCTGGTGTTGCTGCTGGTGGAGCAGATTGGTGTCGCCGATGCAACCCGGATACTTGAGCGTTCCGGGCAGTATACCGCGCGTTACCTGCTCCAGCATCGCATACCGGGACCGTTCCAGCGCCTGCTGAAGCTGTTGCCCCGTCGTCCGGCGCTGGCACTGCTGCTGTTTGCAATTAGCAAGCATGCCTGGACCTTCGTGGGCAGCGGTACATTTACCTATACCCTGGGCCGCCCGCCGCAACTGACGATTGCCAGCGGCATTCAGTCGCGGGGCGCAATCGCCGGCTTCTACGCGGGCACCTTTGAGACGCTGCTGCAGACGCTGATTGACACGCAGACGCGCGTCGTGCCGGTCGCCGCACAGGAAGACGGCGACAACCATTGCATCTATGACATTCGGTTTTCGTGAATATATGGGCAACCATCCTGGTGCCACACCGTTCCCTCGGGACGCACAATCTACCAGTCACAGGCGTCACGAGAACGACGAGGAGGAAACGTAATGCGGATTATGATGATCCAGCCAAACTATCACGCTGGGGGCGCGGAAATTGCCGGAAACTGGCCGCCAAGCTGGGTGCCCTACATCGGGGGCGCGCTGAAGACGGCGGGCTATCCCAACATCCGGTTTGTTGATGCGATGACCAATGATATTCCCGACGATGTGCTGACCGAGATCATCCGCACCAACCAGCCCGATGTGATTATGGCGACGGCGATCACGCCGATGATCTACAAGGCCCAGGAAGCGCTCAAGATTGCCCGCGAGATCCGGCCCCAGGCGAAGATCATCCTGGGGGGTATTCATCCCACGTTTATGTATGCGCAGGTGCTGACTGAAGCACCCTGGATCGACTATATCGTGCGCGGTGAGGGCGAAGAGATTATCATCAACCTGATGCGCTCCATCGAGGCCGGGACCGATTTCCAGGATCGGCGCGAGATTAAAGGGCTGGCCTTTATCGATGACGAGCAGATTGTCGCCACGGCGGCACACCCACCCCTGCGCAACCTGGAGCATCTGACGCCCGACTGGAGCCTGCTGGAGTGGGAGAAGTATATCTACATCCCGATGAATGTGCGCGTGGCAGTGCCCAACTTTGCGCGCGGCTGCCCCTTCACCTGCCGCTTCTGTTCGCAGTGGAAGTTCTGGCGTGGCTACCGTTCGCGCGAGCCGAAGAAGTTTGTCGATGAGATCGAGACGCTGGTACGAGATCACCAGGTCGGCTTCTTCATCCTGGCCGACGAGGAGCCGACGATCAACAAGAAGAAGTTTACCGCGCTCTGCGAAGAGTTGATCGACCGCAACCTGGATATCAAGTGGGGCATTAACACCCGCGTCACCGACATTCTGCGCGACGAAGAGTTGCTGCCGCTCTACCGCAAGGCCGGTCTGGTGCATGTCTCGCTCGGCACCGAAGCCGCCAGCCAGATGAACCTGAACACCTTCCGTAAGCAGACTACGATTGAGCAGAACAAGCGCGCCATCCAACTGCTCAAGAATAACGGGATGGTGGCCGAGGCTCAGTTCATTATGGGTATGGAGAATGAAACCTCCGAGACCATCGAGGAGACCTATCGCCTGGCGATGGACTGGAAGCCGGACATGGCGAACTGGAATATGTACACGCCCTGGCCGTTTGCCGAACTGTTTGAAGAACTGGGCGACCGGGTAGAGGTGCGCGACTACTCCAAGTACAACTTTGTCACCCCGATCATGAAGCCCGAGGCGATGGATCGGGAAGATGTGCTCAAGGGGGTGCTGCGCTGCTATGCGCGCTTCTACATGCGCAAGGCGTTTCTCTCCTATCCCTTTATCAAGGATCGCTTCAAGCGGAAGTATATGCTGGGCTGTCTGAAAGCCTTTGCCAAGACCACCTTCACCAAGCGCTTCTATGACATCGGGCGAATTCAGCAGCGCGGCCTGCATACCGAGGTCGATCTGGGCTTCGACGAGACGCGCATCCTGACGAAGGAAGATCTCGCCAACCTGCGGGAGACGCGGCCCGAACTGATGGCCGATGTGGACTACCACAAGCGCCCCAACCGCCGCAAGCAGGAGGAAGAGAGCGTCACGGCCTGTAGTGCGCCCAACGATCTGCCGGAGTACCAGGAAGACTCCTCCGGCTCCGCACCGATGAAGATTTAAAGAACCGAGAACTTTAGAACTGAGAATTAAGTATCAGAAGCCTTTCTTAGTTCTCATTTCTCAGTTCTTTTCCTTTTATTATTCAAGTAGTACACACTCAAACCTACAGCGGAATTGGCACCAGCAAAGATTGAGGAACGTATGCCCCCCCGAAGCAAAAGTGGTCTTATTCGCGAGGACAGCGCCTACCACAGTTTCTGTGGTCTGGCCTGTGTTGGCTGGCTCTATCAGAAGATTCAGGATAGCTTCTTTCTGATCCTGGGGACGCATACCTGCGCGCATCTGCTACAAAACGTCCTCGGCGTGATGGTATTTGCCCGCCCGCGCTTTGCGGTCGCGCTGATCGAAGAGGGTGATCTCTCCCGGCCCCAGCCGGATCTGCAACCGCTGCTGGACGAGATCAAGGCCAATCATCAGCCCTCGGTGATCTTCCTGCTCTCCTCCTGCACGCCGGAAGTAATGAAGGTGGAGTTTCAGGGGCTGGCCGATACGCTCAGTACTCCCGAACTACCCGTATTATTCGTTCCTGCCAGTGGTCTTGACTACACCTTCAGCCAGGCCGAAGACTCGGTGTTGCAATCCCTGGTGCCCTTCTGCCCCGAAGCGCCCGCCGACGATAAGCGCGTGGTCTTCCTGGGCTCGGTCAATGATATGATTGCCGACGACTTTACGGCCGAGGCAGAGCGACTGGGTATCCCGGTTGGTGGCTTCCTGCCCGCCGGCCGCTTTAACGCGCTGCCGGCGATTGGCCCCGGCACGATCATCGCGCCCCTCCAGCCCTATCTGGCGAAGGTGGCTACGCGCCTCAACCGCGAACGCGGCGCGGCGGTACTCTCCTCGCTCTTCCCGTTTGGCCCCGATGGCACGCGCGCCTTTTGGGAAGATCTGGCGGCGATGTTTGACAAGCAGGTTGATCTGAGTGCGCGGGAAGCGGCTTCCTGGGAACGCCTACGGGAGCATACCGACCTGCTGCGCGGCAAGAAGGTCTTCTTCACCGCCGATAACCTGATGGAGTTGCCCATGGCCCGCTTTCTGCGCAGTGCCGGGTGCCAGGTGATCGAGTGCAGCAGTCCCTACATTAACCGGCGCTTTCACGCGCGCGAACTGGCGGCGCTCGAGGGTGTTAAGGTAGTGGAACAACCCAACTTTGACCGGCAGTTGCGCGATATTGCCGAAGTTCAGCCCGACCTGGTGATCAGCACAATGGCAACCACCAACCCGCTGATCGGACAGGGCGTGGTCGCCAAATGGAGCACCGAGTTTGCTTTTATGCCAATCCATGGCTGGGCCGGAGTCAGCACCCTCGCCGGTATGTTTACCCAGAGCCTGCGGCGGCACGCCCAACTCCCGCCGTTGGACGACCCGGACTGGACCGCCGGATTTATGCCGGGAGTGATTCCGTTAGAGACAAAGTAGTGGAGAGAGCATAATGCGTCTGGCTTACTGGATGTACGAGGGCACAGCCCACCACGGAGTAGGTCGCATCGCCAATAGTCTGCGGGGCGTGCATGCGGTCTTCCATGCGCCCCAGGGTGACGATTATGTCAATCCGATCTTCACAATGCTGGAGCGGTCCCCGGACTTTCCGCAGATGACGACCAGCCTGGTCAGCGGGCGGGATCTGGCCCAGGGTACCATCCAGCTTCCGGAGACGCTGCGGCAGGTTGAGGCCAAACTGCATCCGGAGTTGATCATTATTTGTGCCAGTTGCAGCACGACATTGCTCCAGGAGGATCTGCAGCAGGTCGCCGATAGCGCCGAGATTGCAACCGACGTACTGGTCTACGACGCCAATCCCTACCGCATGCAGGAGACAACCGCCGCCGATGGGCTGTTTACCACGCTGGTACAGCGCTATGCCCGACCGCAGTCGCTCACCCGGCAGCCCAGCGTTAACCTGCTTGGTCCGGCCTCGCTGGGTTTTCATGTGCGCTCGGATATGACTGCGCTGCGGCGGATGCTGGCGGCGCTGGGGGTTGAAGTGAATGTGGTTGCGCCCTGGGGCGCAAACCTGGCCGATCTAAGCCGCCTGCCCGCCGCATGGGTGACACTTGCGCCCTACCGCGAGTTGGGCAGCGAGGCCGCGCGCTTTCTGGAAACCCAGTTCGGCACACCGGCCCTGCTTGATGCGCCGATTGGGGTGAAGCCCACCCAGGCATGGCTGGAACGACTGGTGGCACTGCTGAATGAGGTTGGCGCGCGGAACAACGGACCAGCCGTGCGCATGCCCCGGCTGACGGCCTTCTCGCTCGATGGGATGAGCGCGCCGAGCGGCGTCCCCTGGTTTGCGCGCACCGCCGACATGGAGAGCTTCAGCCGCAAGCGTGTATTTGCCTTTGGCGATGCCACCCACACCGTCGGCGTGATTAAGTTTTTGCACGATGAACTGGGGATGGAAATCGCCGGCGCGGGTACGTATCTGAAAAACCAGGCCGACTGGATGCGCGCGCAACTGGCGGACTACCTGCCCGAAGATCTGCTTGTCACCGATCAATTTCAGGAGGTTGCCAACCGGATCGAGCAGGGCATACCCGATCTGGTCTGCGGTACACAGATGGAACGCCACAGTTGCCGCAAGCTGGAGGTTCCCTGCATGGTGATCGCGCCACCGACGCATATCGAGAATCACCTGCTGGGTTTCTACCCGTTCCTGGGCTTCGCGGGGGCTGATGTGATTGCTGACCGGGTCTACACCACAACCAAACTGGGCCTGGAGAAGCATTTGATTGACCTCTTTGGCGATGCCGGATTGGAATACGCAGACGAAGCATCAGGAACGGAAGGCCACGCAGCGAATAACGGTAACGGCAAAGAAACCGCGGCGGTAGCCGTCGGCAGCACAGCCACACAGCAATCAGCCACGACCACACCGGCTTCCGATCAACTGGAGTGGTCCCCGGAGGCGCAGGCAATGCTGAAGAAAGTACCCTTCTTTGTGCGCCGCAAAGCCCAGCGCAATACGGAGAAGTTTGCCCAGGAGCATGGCTACACCACCATCACACCGGATGTCCTGCGTTCGGCGAAGGAGGAGATCGGCGGATAAATCGAGGTGAGCTACATCTGCGAATTACTGATGGATGTTCTAGAGGAGTACCAGGATGAGCCTGTTTCTTGCGGTTTATGGCAAAGGTGGTATCGGCAAGAGCACAACCAGCGCCAATCTGTCGGCGGCAATGGCACGCAAGGGCGCAAAGGTGCTGCAGATCGGTTGTGATCCCAAGCATGACAGTACCTTCCCGCTGACCGGGCAGTTGCAGAACACGGTCATTGATGTCCTCAACGAGGTTGATTTTCACCATGAAGAGATCCTGGTTGAGGATGTGGTAAAAACCGGCTTTGCCGGAGTGGATACGCTGGAAGCGGGCGGACCACCGGCGGGGAGCGGCTGCGGTGGCTATGTGGTCGGCGAGACGGTTAAACTGCTCAAGGAGTTTGGGCTTTACGACAAGTATGATGTCATTCTGTTTGACGTTCTGGGTGATGTGGTCTGTGGAGGCTTTAGCGCCCCGCTAAACTACGCCGACTATGCAATGATTATCGCCTGCAACGACTTTGACAGCATCTTCGCCGCCAACCGGCTCTGTCTGGCGGTAGAGCAGAAGAGCGCGCGCTACAAAGTGCAACTGGCCGGAATCATCGCCAATCGGGTTGATCATGAGTTTGGCGGCGGCACAACGCTGCTGGAAGAGTTTGCTTCACAGGTCGGCACCCGCATCATGGCCGAGATTCCCTACCACGACCTGATCCGGCGTAGTCGGCTGGCCGGTAAAACCCTGTTCGAACTGGAGCATCCCGACCAGATGATCTGCACCACACCTTTTGAGCAACTGGCCGAGAATATCTTGAATGGTCCGGCGTCCGCTGTACCCCAGCCCATGGGCGACCGCGAGATCTTTGAAGTCATCGGCGGCTGGCGATAGCTTTTTAGCGCGTAGTACGTACTGCGGGGCACCATTGTTTGCCGGCTTACGCAATACACAGTACGCACCATACCAATAAATTATGACACAGCAGAAGGCCACCCTTACGCGCCCCGATCAGTCGGAGCAGGAGCATAAACAGCAGTTGCGGCGCTATTTCGATGGCGTCGGCTTTGAGCGCTGGGCGGCGATCTATGGGCAGGGCGAACTCTCCTCGGTGCGGCGCTCAATCCGCGAGGGGCACACCAGCATGCTGGTACAGGCCGAAGCCTGGCTGGATGCGCAGACCTTTCCCGCCGACGCGCGCGCGCTCGATGCAGGCTGCGGTACCGGTCTCTTCAGTACCGCGCTGGCTCGACGCAGCTTCACCGTAACTGCCATTGACATCGCGCCCCAGATGGTCAACGCCGCCGTTGCACAGTCCGAGCAGGCCGGCGTGCGTGAGCGCATCAACTTTGTGACGGGGGATCTGGAAACCATCCGTGGCTCCTATGATGTTGTGGCCTGCTTTGATGTGCTGATCCACTACCCGCAGGCGGGGTTTGCCCCGATGTGCCGACGGCTGGCGCAGAGTTGTCGGGGAACGTTGTTGCTGACCTACGCGCCCCACAACCAGTTGCTGGCAATGATGCACTGGCTGGGTGGGCATTTCCCCAAAAGCCAGCGGCGCACCGAGATCCAGATGATGCCGGACAGCTTTGTGGCGCAGACCCTGGCATCAGCCGGGATGCGTGTACGCCGTAGCGTCCGCGTTAGCAAGGGGTTCTACCATGTCACGCTGTTGGAAGCGCGACGGGAGGAGTCGCTATGAAGCAAGTACTGGGCGTGCTGGCGGCCGGAGCCGGCGCGGCGGCGCTGATCCGCTGGTACCGGCGCGAAGTTGTCGCTGAGGGTAATGCTACCGTTCACCTGCAGAGTGAGCATGAGCATTTCCACCTGCATGTTGATTTACCGGCGGGGATGGAGATCCAGCCCGGCGATACGCTGGAGATTCTCGCGCTGCCGCAGACCGAGGATGGGCGTACACAGGGCGAACTATCGTACCCCAGCCCGGTGCGGTTGTACAAGGCAAGTCGGCTGAAGCGCCATCTAATCAAGCGGAGCAGCCTTGTGGAGATCGGTGAACTGGTTGAGCATCCGTAGGATAACGGTTACGGGTTACGGGTTAGTTCGCAAATAATATGCGTTACGCGGTCTCTGACGCGAAAGAGTATTTGGCCTCCAGCAGGGCGGAAGAAACCTTCTTTATTTACAAAAAATTTTACAAAGTAAAATTTTTTGTAAATAAAGATAAAAAGTACCATGCTGCCGCAGGCGAATTCGGCATCCATCGGGACAGACATCCCGTTTGAACAGTCACCGCGCAAGTTATGTCAAATAACAATTAACCGTTAACCCCTACAAGGAGGTAGGCGATGGAACCGGGAATGAGTTTTACCACGCGGCACGCGCTGCAAGAGGCCATGCTGACGCCGCGTTTTTATACCACTGATTTCGATCAGATCGATAAGTTGAATATTGAGCATCTGCGCGATGAGTTCGACTGGATTCGCAACGAGTTTGCACGCGACTACAACCGAAATCACTTTGCGCGCAACGAAGAATTTCTGGCAAACTTTGACGATATGCCCGAGCGCGAGACCTTTATCGAGTTCCTGGAGCGGAGTTGCACCGCCGAGTTTAGCGGCTGCCTGCTCTACGCCGAGATGGTCAAGCATCTGAAAGATCCGACGCTGCGGGCGATCTTCCAGTATATGAGCCGCGACGAGGGCCGCCACGCCGGCTTTCTCAACCGGACGATGGGCGACCTGAATGTGGCGCTAAACCTGAGTGTGCTGCAGAAGCGCAAGAAGTATACGCACTTCAAGCCTAAATTTATCTTCTATGCCACCTATCTATCGGAGAAGATTGGCTATGCGCGCTACATTACTATCTTCCGGCATCTGCAAGCGCAGCCGGACGGGATTATTCACCCGATCTTCAAATGGTTTGAGGAGTGGTGCAACGATGAATACCGCCACGGTGAGTTCTTCGCGCTGCTGATGCGCAGCCAGCCGGAACTGCTACAAGGAGCCAACCGACGCTGGATTCGCTTCTTCCTGCTGGCGGTGTATGCCACGATGTATTTGAATGACGCGCGGCGGACCAACTTCTACAACGCGCTGAAGCTGAACTGGCGGGACTATGATCAGCAGGTTATCCGATTGACCAACCGGATTACGACTCAGGTCTTCCCGGTGACACTGCCGGTTGAGCATCCGGCCTTCTTCGACAACCTGGATGCCTGCGTCCGGTATGACCGGCGCATTCAGGAGTTGTCCCGCCGGAGTGATCCTATCGCGGTGGCCCAGGCGGCCCGGCTCAAAGCCGCCATCGGGCTGCGCCTGTTTGCAACCTACCGTCTGCCGCCGGTGCCGACTCAGGAAGCGACCCGCTGGAAGGGGTTAGAGGGCTTCCCAAACTATCCCGGCCCCGGCCGGCAAGAACGAACCATATCCGCATAGCCGAAGCCGATCGTTCGGCGGATGCCGGCGGTCAGAATCGGCTGCCGGCATCTGTGGATTGAATGAGAGAGAGGACATATGCGCTTTGTTTTTCTCACCATGGAGGGGACGCACAGCGCGGCCCTGCGCGAAGCAGCAGCGACTCTGCGCCAGACCCACGGGGTCGAGCTCGATATTAGCCTCTACAATACCGCCCTCCTGCGCGAGGAAGCGGACTGGGAGCGGCTGACCCGCGATATTGCCCGCGCCGACTTCACCTTTGGCGCGCGTCTCTTCGGGGAAGAGTGTGTGCGCGCGCTGGAGCGGGCGCTGGATCAGGCGCGCGGCCCGGTCTGCATTATCACCAGCAACCCGGCGCTGCTACACAAGACCCGCATCGGCAAGTTCACGCTGCAATCCCGCGATGAGGGCGAAGAGTCCGGCCTGCTGATGCAGTGGATCCGCAAGCTGCGACCCAAAGGCGGCCAGGGCGAGGCGCGGCGACAACTGGCGGTGCTGCGCAACCTGAGCAAAGTACTCAAGCATATCCCCGGCAAAGCGCGCGACCTGCACACCTACATCGCCGTGCATCAATACTGGCTGAACAACTCGCCGGACAATCTTACGCGCATGCTGGCGCTGCTGATTGACCGCTATGTCCCCGATCACAAGGGGCAGTTGCCGCTGGAAGATCCGGTCCTCTACCCGGATACTGCCCTGTTCCATCCCGATTCCCCGGAGACCTTTGCCGATCTGAAGAGCTACCAGAAGTGGCAGAAACAGCGCAGCAAAAGCAAAGAAGAGAAGGCAAAGCGCCCGAAACCGGACCGAGGCACTGTCGGCATTATCTCGCTGCGGACGGTGGCGCTGAGCGGGAATACCGCCCATCTGGAAGCACTGACGCGCGCGCTGGAGGCCCGGGGCATCGAGGTGCGCATGGCCTACAGCGCCGGATTGGATGCCCGCCCGGCGATTGAGCAGTTTTTTATGTCAAATGGCGACGCGGACAAGAAGTCGCGCCGCAAACCGGCCCGCGCCGAGTCTGAGACCGAGATTGACCTGCTGATCAACGGCACCGGCTTCTCGCTGGTTGGTGGCCCGGCCGAAGGTCGCCCGGAAGAGGCGCGCATTGCCCTGGAGCAACTGGATGTCGAGTGCATGGATCTGATCCCGCTGGCCTTCCAGCGCGTGGAGGAGTGGCAGCGCGACGACAATGGGCTGGTGCCGATCCAGCTCTCGCTCAACGTAGCCCTGCCTGAGCTGGACGGCGCGATTGAGCCGCTGGTGATCGGCGGACCGACGGGCGGCAGCGATAAGTTTGTAGCATTGCCGCAGCAGATTGAACTGGCGGCCAACCGGATTGCGCAGCATGTGGCCCTGCGCCACACCAGCAATGCCGACAAAAAACTGGGCATCGCCATCTTCAACTTTCCGCCCACTCTGGGCAATATCGGTACCGCCGCCTACCTGGATGTTTTTGCCAGTTTGCACAAGCTGCTGCAGGCACTTCAGGCGGATGGCTACACGGTCGAGGTGCCGGAGAGCGCCGAGACGCTGCGCCTGGCGTTGACCGAGGGCAACGCCCTGCTGCATGGCACCGACGGCAATGTGGCGGCGCAACTCCCGCTGGACGACTATCGGCGGCTCTTCCCGGCCTATGTCGATATCGAGCCGTTCTGGGGCCGCGCGCCGGGCGAACTGCTCACCGACGGCAAAAACTTTCATATTTTGGGCAAGCAGTTTGGCAATGTTTTCGTCGGCATTCAGCCCAGCTTCGGCTACGAGCGCGACCCGATGCGCCTGCTGATGGCAAAAGACGCCGCGCCACACCATGGTTTCGCCGCGTTCTACACCTGGCTGGAGCATGTGTTTGGCGCAGACGCGGTCATCCACTTTGGCACGCACGGCGCGCTGGAGTTTATGCCGGGCAAGCAGGCCGGACTGAGCAGCACCTGCTGGCCGACGCGCCTGCTGGGCAGTCTGCCCAATTTCTACTATTACAGCGTCAACAACCCCAGCGAGGGCACGATTGCCAAACGGCGTGGCGCGGCGACCCTGGTCAGTTACATGGTGCCGCCGCTTCAGCATGCCGGGCTCTACAAAGGATTACGCCTGCTCAAGGATAACCTGGACAGCTACCGTGCTCACTCGTCACCGGAACTGCTGGCGGACATTCGCACCCAGGCGGAAAAGCTGGATATCACGGTTACGGCTACCGAGGACGAAGCTTATGTCGCAGCCCTGGCGCATGAGTTGATCCAGGTGGAGCAGCGCATGATCCCGGTGGGCCTGCACATTCTGGGGGAAGCGCCCGCGCAGGAGGAGTTGATCGACATCCTGGCCCTGATCGCCGCATTTACACAGCCCAAAGTCGGCAAGAACGGCACAACCACGTTGCCGCCGCTGCCGCGCATGGTGGCCGCCGGTCTGGGGCAGGACTACGAAGAACTGCGCGCCAACCTGAAGACTAGTCGCACGGCGCAGGAACACTGGGAGCAGATCGACACCATCTGCCGCGAAGCCATGCAACTCTTTGTAGAACAAAGAACAGAGAACAAAGAACAAAAAACCGACCAGTGCAAGGTTGACGCCTATCTGCAGCAGGCGGCGCAGATCAGGCCGGGCACGCTGAAGCCGCTCTGGACGCTGCTGGATGATCTGGTGGACAAGATTATCGCCGACCAGGAGTTGCAGGGGATGCTGCATGCGCTACGCGGCGGGTATGTTTCACCTTCCCCCGGCAACGATGTGGTGCGCAATCCGGCGGTTGTGCCGACCGGGCGCAACATCTATGGCCTCGATCCCTTCCGCATGCCCTCCGCCATGGCGCAGGATGCCGGAAGCCGGCTGGTGGCCGAGATGCTGGAGAACCTGACGCAGACGCAGGGCACATTACCTGAGTCGGTTGCGGTGGTGCTCTGGGGCATCGACAACCTCAAGAGCAACGGCGAAGGGATTGCCCAGGTGCTGGCGCTGCTGGGGGTGCGCGCCGTCAACGACGAACTGGGCAACGTGGCCGACGTGGCGCTCATCCCACCGGCGGAACTGGGGCGACCCCGGGTTGATGTGGTGGTCACGGTCAGTGGGATCTTCCGCGACCTGCTGCACCACCAGATGGGCCTGATGGACAAAGCGGTGCATCTGGCGGCCAATGCCGACGAGCCGCTTGAGCAGAACTTTGTGCGCAAGCATGCGCTGGAACAGGCCGCCGCGCTGAACATCAGCCTGGACGCGGCCGCAACCCGCATCTTTGCCAACGCCCCCGGCTGCTACGGCGCAAATGTCAACCATATGATCGATGGCGGCACCTGGGATCAGGCGGAGCAGTTGAGCGATACCTTCCTGAGCCGCAAGAGTTTTGCCTTCAGCAGCAATGGGCAGTGGCAGGATGCCCGTGGTATCATGGAAAGCGCACTATCCACTGTAGATGCCACCTTCCAGAATATCGACAGCTTTGAGGTCGGCATCAGCGACATCGACAACTACTACGAGAACCTGGGCGGGATGACCAAGAGCGTCGAAGTGCTGCGCGGCAAGCGTCCGCCGGTCATGGTCGCCGATGCCGTCGCCGCAACCGGCCGCCTGAGTTCGCTGGAGCAGATGGTGCGCCTGGAAACCCGCGCCAAGCTGCTCAATCCCAAGTGGTTTGAGGGAATGCTGGCGCATGGGTCCGAAGGTGTGCGCGAGATCGAAGCGCGGGTCAACAACACCTATGGCTGGAGCGTTACCGCCACCGCCGTTGAGGATTGGGTCTACCAGGGCGTCGCCGACACCTTCCTGCTGGACGAGGCCATGCGCGCGCGGCTGTCACAACTCAACCCGCATGCCACCGCCGCCGTAACCCGCCGCCTGCTGGAAGCCAGCGCGCGCGGCTTCTGGGAAGCGGACGCGGAGACGCTGGAGGCACTGCACGAGATCTATGATGACCTGGAAGACCGGCTGGAAGGAATTGGTCTGACCACGTCAGTGGGCTAGAGGAGCTAGAATAATGGAAACAATTTCCGTCTCGCGGGAACTCCTGGATCGCTACAACAAGCCGGGACCGCGCTATACCAGCTATCCGACCGTTCCGGTTTGGAGTAATAATTTTGACGAGGAGGACTACCGGCAGGCGCTGCGCGACTTTGCGGAACAGCCGGGAGCCGACCTGACGCTGTATGTGCATCTGCCCTTCTGCGCGGAGCGCTGCTACTACTGCGGCTGTAACGCCACCGTGACCAAAAAGTCCGGCGTGGTTGATGCCTACCTCGACCGGGTCAAGCGTGAGATTGAACTGGTGACGGCCACGCTGGGCGCGCGCCGCCGGGTGGTGCAGGTCCACTGGGGCGGTGGTACGCCCAACTTTCTCTCAACTGCGCAGACACGCCGTCTCTTTAGCATGCTGGCTGATGCTTTTGACCTGGACGACAACGGCGAGATCTCCGTCGAGGTTGACCCGCGCATCGCCACCCGCGAGCAGTTGGAACTCTACCGCGAACTGGGCTTCACCCGGGTCAGCCTGGGCGTGCAGGATTTCGAGCCCCAGGTGCAGGAGGCGATTGGCCGCATTCAGCCCGAAGTGCAGACGCGGGCAATTTATGCCGCCTGCCGCGAATTAGGCTTCGACAGCGTCAACCTGGATATTGTCTACGGCCTGCCCTTCCAGACTGAAAAGAGCTTTCGCCGCACCCTGCGCGAGGTCATCAATCTCAAACCGGATCGGCTCGCCTGCTTCAGTTATGCGCATGTGCCCTGGGTCAAGGCCAACCAGAAACAGGTTGATACCACCCAATTGCCCGGCACCTACGAAAAGTTTGATCTCTTCCTGGCGGCCATCGAAACCCTGAACGCCTCCGGGTATGACTGGATCGGCATGGATCATTTTGCCCGGCATAACGATGAACTGGCCGTTGCCGTGCGTGAGAAGCGGCTGCATCGCAACTTTATGGGCTACACCACCCAGGCCGCGCCGCATATGATCGCCCTGGGAATGAGCGGCATTAGCGATCTGGCGGGCCACTTTGCCCAGAATGACGCCAAACTGGGCGATTACCAGAAAGCGCTGGACGTGGGCCGGTTGCCCATCGTCAAGGGGATGCATCTGAGCCAGGATGATAAACTGCGGCGCAAGGTCATTACTCATATGATGTGCAATCTGGAATTGCCCTACGACCTCACCTGCGCCGACTTCGGAGTCAGTGTCACGGATGCCCTCGGCGTGGAGCTTGAGCGACTGCGGCCCTGCGCGGATGAGGGGTTTGTACAGTTCGATCCGGATGGCCTCAAAGTAACAACGCTGGGCCGCTTTTTCATCCGCAATCTCTGCATGGAACTGGATGCCTATCTCGATCAGAAGAGCGACCGACCTTTGTTTTCAAAAACGATATAGTTTTTAACGGTTAACGGTTACGGGTTACGGGTTACAGATCAGATTTTAGCGCGATTATGTAACCCGTAACCCGTAACCCCTAACCCTTAAGGGTAATTTATGTACGATTATATTGTTGTTGGTGCGGGTATTAGTGGGTTGAGTGCGGCCTACACCCTCCACCAGCGCGGGGCTTCGGTGCTGGTGGTGGAGGCCCGCAACGAGGTTGGCGGCGCGATCTGCAGCGAGCGCACCGGCGATGGTTTTGTGCTGGAACATGGTCCCAACACCGTGGTGGGGAAAGATCCGCTGCTCTGGCAGCAGTTTGCCGAGCTGGGCATTGCCGAGCAGCGACTGGTGGCCGACCGTCAGGGTGCGCGCCGCTACATTGTGCTGGACGGTCGGCCCGAGTTGATCCCGACCTCGCCCCCGGCCCTGGTGAAAAGCCGACTGCTCTCGCCGGCGGGCAAGCTGCGTATGCTGGCCGAGCCGCTGATACCGCGCACCCGCATGCCGGACGAGAGTATCGCTTCGTTCTTCACCCGACGGCTGGGTCCGGAGCCGGCCCAGCGCCTGGTTGATCCGTTTGTCTCCGGCGTGTATGCGGGCGATCCGGCGGCGACCTCGGTGCGCGCCGCGTTTCCCAGCATCTGGGAGGCGGAGCAGCGCAGCGGCAGCATCGTGATTGGCATGATCGCCGGGCGCAAACGCACCCAGGCCAACGGCGCACAGACCGCGGGCAAGCGGCCACGTAGTGAAATGTTTAGCTTCCCGGATGGCCTGGCAAGCTGGCCGCGCGCGATTGCCGACACCCTCGGTTCGGAGCACGTCTGGCTGAACACGCCGACCACGGCACTTCAGCCGGCCGACGATGGCTGGAGTGTCACCGTAACGCGCAACGGACATGCGGAAACCGTGCCGGCAGCGCAGGTGATCCTGGCGGCCCCCGCCGATGTGATTGCCGGCCTGGTCGCCGATCTGAACCCGGCGGCGGCGCAGGCACTACGGACCATTCCCTACACGCCCATGGCCGTGGTGCATACCGGCTACCGGCGCGAAGATGTCGCGCATCCGCTGGACGGCTTTGGAATGCTCTGCCCGGGCCGCGAGAGCCGCCAGATCCTGGGCACGCTCTGGAACTCATCACTCTTCGCCGGTCGTGCGCCGGAGGGGACCGTGTTGATGACCACCTACGTCGGCGGGGCGCGCTACCCGCACCTCCCGGCACTTGATGACGCGCAATTAGTGAAAATTGTCACAGATGAACTCCAGGCGCTGCTGGGTGCCGCCGGTACCCCGCTTATGACCAATGTCACCCGCTGGTCACGTTCCATTCCACAGTATCTCGCCGGGCATACCAGCCGGATGGCCGCCCTGGCACAGTTGGAGTCGGCCTGCCGGGGGCTGCACCTGGTCGGCAACTACCGCGACGGTGTGAGCGTTGAGAACTGCTGGCAGAGCGGGCGCGTCCTGGCTGAGCAAACCATTCAGGCGGGGAATTTTCGGCAGTGCCCACCGGTCGGGGTGATGTAATGCCTGGAAAGAACAAAGAACAGAGAACAAATAATCTGTTTGATAGAGCTACACCCGGTGCGCTTTGTTCTGTATTCTATGTTCTTTATTTGCTATAATGTCTGACATTTCCCAGGGGTTCTGCTTTCTTTCTGCGCGCTTTCCACGCACCGCAGCGAGATAGCGGGGCACCTGGGAATTACGGACTCTTGCAAGCACAGCATGTGCGAGGAGCGAGGAGTGATCCACTATGAACTACACCATTCAGAATGATGGCGGCAATACAGTTGATGTCACCGCCGATGAGTTGACCGCCATCCTCGATCTGGCCGAGGAGTTTGACTGGGAACCCGACGATGACTACCGCACCGGCAGCAACCTGACCATCCTGCCGAGTCAGGCATCCACGATTGCCACCTCACTGGAGCAGGCAGTCTGGGCACCCGAGGCCGAAGAGTGGCCCGAGCGCTGGCGCGACATTGTCGAAGGGGTGATTACGGTCGTTCGCCAGAGCAGCGACGGCGGAATGTTTGTTACAATACGTGACACAAAATAACACGCAGTGTGAGCCCGGAATAACCGAACGAGGTGTGAGTTGTCACTGGTAAAAACTATCCGCCTGGGATTTCTGCATGTTGCGCTGGCAATCACCTTTGTGGCGATCAACGGCGTACTGAACCGCCTGATGATCCATGATCTGGCGATCCCGGCCAGCATCGTCGCCGCGCTGGTGGTTCTGCCCTATGTACTCTCGCCGATGCAGGTCTGGCTGGGGGCCTACTCCGACCGGCATCCGCTCTTTGGCTACCGCCGCACGCCCTACATCGCCGTGGGGCTGACGCTCAGCATGGGCGGCATGGCCCTGACCCCCTACGCGGCCCTCCTGATCGCGGAGCAGTTCTGGCTGGGGTTGCTGGTCGGGCTGGGCGTTTTTTTGATCTGGGGGATTGGCTACAACCTGGCCGTGGTGGGCTACCTCTCCCTTGCCGGCGATCTCTTCCCGGAACGCGAACGTTCGCGGGTGATTGCGATTATGTGGTTTATGATGATCATCAGCCTGATCTTTACCGCGATCCTGATGGGTCGCGCGCTTGAACCCTACAGCGATGCGCAACTGCTGCGGGTCTTTGCGCTGGCAGGGCTGACCGGGCTGGGGCTGATGCTGCTGGGGCTGGTTGGGCTGGAACCCCGCCATCACGCACCGTCGTCACAGGAGCGCCACAGCCAGCAGGATGCGCTGCGGGCGGTTTTTAGCAACTCGCAGGCACGGCTCTTCTTTGTCTACCTGATCTTGCTGCTGACGGCGCTGCTGGGGCCGGATCTGCTGCTGGAGCCTTTCGGTGCGCAAGCATTCGGGATGAATGTCGAACAGACTACGCAACTGACGGCGACCTGGGGCGGTGCAACGCTGGCAGCACTGCTGCTGTACGGACTGCTGCTGAACCGCTGGATGACCAAAAAACCGGGCGCGCTGCTCGGCGGTATTCTGGCGACGCTCGGGTTATGTACGATTAGCGTAAGCGGTATACTCGGGATCCAGGCGTTCTTTCTCGTCGGCATTATCACCTTTGGCCTGGGCACCGGCATTGCTACCTCTACCAACCTGGCGCTGATGCTCGACATGACCACGCCGGAGCAGGTCGGGTTGTTTATCGGTGCGTGGGGCTTTGCCGACTCGCTGGCGCGGGGCGCAGGCAGTCTGCTGGGTGGCCTGGGGCTGGATATTCTGAATTCGGTGACGGGGAACACGACTATCAGCTATGCCGGGGTATTTTTGATCGAAGCGCTAATGCTGGCAGTCTCCCTGGTGATGCTGCGGTTAATCAATATTCAGGCATTCCGCGAGGAGCAACCCACGCTGACGCAGGTGGTTGCCCTGGCCGGGGATACGTAAGGAGTTGCTATGCCACACACACGCACACGCACCTATCGCTTGTTCATCAGCATGCTGCTGGCGGCGTTGCTATTGCCCGGTTTCACGCTAAGTGCGCCCGCTCCGGTTCAGGCGCAGGCCGCGCCGGAACATGTCGCGGAACCGTTTGCCGGCTACTACTGGCGGCATCATGGCCCGGTTACGCTGGGGCAGATCCGCTCACCGATCCACGAAGCCGACGGCATGCGCGTCCAATATTTTGAGAAGGGTCGCCTGGAAGATCGGCAGCATCTGACGGACAACCCCGCCCAGATGGTCGGGTATTCGCCACTACTGCACAGCCTGATCGCCGACGCGCCCTTTATGGCAATTGACGGTTTGCCCATAACCTATGGCGAACTGGAGCAGTACCGCAGCACCTACCCGGTCCCGGGGGGAGTAACCGGGGGCACCTTCCGGCTGAATGAAGGTATTTTCGTACCCGCCGACTATGGCCTGGCCCCCGTACCGGGATACATCGTGCCCCACCAGTTCTGGAACTATATCAACCGCCTCTCGCTCTTTCCCGGCGGATGGTTGCACGATGTTGGCCTGCCGATCACGCAGGCATTTCATATCATTGTTCCAACCGATACCGGTGAGCAGCGGCTGGTGGTGCAGGCGTTTGACCGCACGGTGTTGCTGCTCGATCTGACGGAGCAGCATGGCTGGTCCGTGCGCCGGGCAAACATCGGCACTGACGCCGCCTGGGTCTACACCGGGGAACCACTGTATGAAGCATATCCGGCGGCCCCAGCGGATCTCTACCCGGATGCGCCCAAACGGATCGAGGTTGATCTGGAGCGGCAGTGGCTTTCGGCCTACCAGGGCGACATGCTGGTGCTGGATGCGCCAATATCCTCCGGTAAGGATGGGTTTGAAACACCCACCGGCGAGTGGCGGATCTATGCCCGCTACCGCCAGAAGACCCTGCGCGGCAGTTACAACGGCGAAAGCTGGAATGTCCCCGATGTGCCCGCCGTGATGTTCTACTGGGGCGGGTTTGCCATCCACGGGGTCTACTGGCATGACCGCTTTGGCACGGGTGAACGGCATAGCCACGGTTGCGTCGGCGTTGCGCCACACGACGCGCATTTCCTCTTTGACTGGGCTCCCAATAGAACGCATGTAATCGTGCGCTGATAACGCAACGCACGCCAATGCGCTGCACGCTATCTCCCGCAGGTTTTACCCAGTATACCTGCGGGGTTTTTTCGGATGGGATATCATAACCTTTTTACAGATGTCCGGCTATAACCATACCCTGGCCTCTTTCTCTCCTGAAAATCCGGCGAATAATGCAATAACGGCAGTATTCACATCACCCCAAAGTCCCTGGCGTAACGCAGACAACCAGTCGTTCGTGGTCCTTCGTGGTCCTTCGTGGTCTTCGTGTGCTTCGTGGTTCGTGGGATGTTTGCCCTTTGGAAGTCAGATTGGTATCAGAGAGGAACAGAGGAACAGATGACCAGACGAAACGTACCCGTGATTGGATGGGTGCTCTATGGATTGCTCTGGCTGCTACTTATCGCCAACCTCGTCACCGACTGGATGACGCAACGCTGGGTTTCACCAGTCAGCCTGTTTCTCCTGACGGGCATCGTTGGTGTCCTGCTCTTTCAGCGTTTCACCGGCCGGGTTGTCACCTATAGATTTATTATGATTTTTCTTGTGACCATGGGCATCTACATGCTGGTGGTGACGATGCGTTAGTCTGTTATTTCACCGAGTGAGTGGACATTTCTGGTCGAATGCAGTGAACTCGACGGTGAACAGTATGTACGCGTGCCGCCACCCGGCACGCCGGCAGTGCCGCAAGCAGTATTTCCATGTACCGTGGTCAAAGCCGGCGAGACATTCCAGGTGCTTGATCTGCCACCCTCTTCGCCATGAACAGTGTAAACGAAGGAACCTGTGCGGAAACGCGGGAAAGTAGCGGAAGAAGGAGTTTCCGACCAGGCCTGGATATTACCGAACTGCTGTCTGTTCCAGAAACAGCAACACCCCCTGCCGCGCCGATTGCCGAACCAGCGGGGTACCTGCTCTACTCGCTGCAAGCGGAGCCGGAAGGCGAAGTGCCACACGAAGAATTCTGGCGTACAACCTTGTAACGCGTGTCAGATGATAGAGATCGGTGCAGGAATAGACGAGGGGAATAAGGAGGTGAAATGAGACGCATGAAGTATTGGAGCCGTTACCGCGCATATCTCGCGCTTATCGGGATGGCACTCGCCCTGGTGTTCAGCACACCTACACTGGCGCAGGAAGCGATCGAGCCGCAACTGAGCCCGATCGGTCATGTGCAAGACCTGTCTGTCGGTGAGTACACGCTGGCCTGGGGTAATGCGACCAGTCCCATTACCGGGGATATTTTCGCGCTGCGGTTAGACGACCAGGAGATCATCACCATCGCGGATGGACCGGCTATCCAGACCGGGGCGCGTACCAATGACGAGGTTGTCATCTGGTTGGAGCGACCGGAACGGACCGCGCCCGACGGGCCGCCGGCACCAGGCGCGTTGCGGGGCTACAACCTGACAACCGGCGAGACCTTCATCATCGCCGAGAACCTGCCTTCCGGCTATCCCCCGGAGCAGGTGCTGGCGGGCGACCTGGTGGGCTGGGTTGAACCGACCGGCGCGCAGGAGTGGCGCGTGATGGCGCGCAACATCCGCACGCTCGAACCGACGTTTGCCGTAGCGACCGGAATCACGCTGTCTGAGGCGACTTCCTTCCTGCGCCTGAACCTCGAGGGAACGACTTTTCTCTGGTACGAGGAACGCCCCGGAGCGAGTGACCCGCTCCCGATCAGGTTCCGCGACATCAGCACAATGGATGCCCCCCGGACACTCATCACCATTGCCGGACAGCGTTTCGTCAATGGCGGGATCGTCTGGTGGGATGACCAGCGGCGGCTCTACCACATCCAACCGGGCGATGTCGAGCCGACTCTGATTGCCGATGATCCGCTCGGCCCGCTGGGATATGGCGCTGAGCATGCGGTCTACATTGGTGAACGGGGCCTGACCCTTGTCCGCCTCGCTGACGGAACCCGCCGGGTGCTCGACGGCAGCGTGCTGGTCGGGGGCCTGCCGGTGACAAATGGCAACCGCACCTGCTGGACCCGCATCTATGCCGATGTCGCAACCCGTGCAGCCCGGGAACGCCTGCTCTGCCACGACCATGCGCAGCAGCAGACGATTGAACTGCCGTTCCTGCTGCCGGAGGATAAGCGGGCCTACCGCATCCACTTTGCTGATGACCGCCTGATCTGGCTGAGTAGCGGAGCCAAATCCACTTTGCTGATGACCGCCTGATCTGGCTGAGTAGCGGAGCCAACCCACGCGCGGAGTCAATTTTGGGCATTGTCTCGCTATCTGCAGCCTTTGCGGCACTGCCGCCCACCGCCCCGCCCCGGATCACCGAACCGGCCTTCCAGCAACTCTGGGCGCGGCAAGACCGCCCCGTAGCCACCAGGGGCAGCCAGCGTTCGTGGACGTGGGGCCCCCAACCGCTGACGCCAACCCTGCCCAGAAGCACACTGCCCGATGATATGGGCCGGTTCCAGTATTTCGACAAGGCGCGGATGGAGATCAACGATCCGGCGGCCAACCCGAATGATCCCTGGTATGTCACCACCGGTCTGCTGCCGGTTGAACTGATGACCGGCGACTACCAGCAGACAGCCGGGCTGACCGGCGCGCACCGGGACGGCCCGGCTCGCCTGGCGGCGGTGGGCGATCCGGGCAACTTCCCGACCTATGCCGACCTGGGCAGGCTGTTCGACCGCGAGGGGCGTTCGCCCGCCGCTGCCTTCAGCCGGCCGATTACCACGCGACTGACCCGCGACGGCATGGTTAACCGCACCGACCAATCGGTCTTCACCGCCGATCCGAACACCATACTTGTGGCCTCACCCACCGGCACGGACTATGGCGTGCCCCGCGCCTTTGCCACATTTATGACCCAGTCGGGGCCGGTGTTTACCGATAATCAGGTCGTGACGGCGCAACTCTTTGATCCACTGTTTGTATTTGGCTTCCCCGTCACCGAGCCGGTCTGGGTGGACGCGACCGTGGGGGGTACACGCACGCCGGTACTGGTGCAGGTCTTCGAGCGGCGCGTCCTGACCTACAACCCGGCCAACCCACCCGCGTGGCGCGTCGAGATGGGCAATGTCGGGCGGCACTATCTCCTGTGGCATGGGTATTAGTTTAATGTGACGCGCCCACGACTGCGGGAGTAAGGATTCCCGACATGAACGGAGACAAGCCAGGTGCTTTTGTTCGATGTTACTCTGTTCTATATTTGTGTAAACGCAGGAGACAACGATAGCAAATACTCCGGCAGGCAAAAGGTGCCACAATCGGCTACAATAAATGCGACTCGACATTAGCGCATAACCTCGAACATCAGGAGTAGTCAGGAGCCAACCGTGTCAGACCAGTCACTCACCCGGCACACAGCTAACGCTCAACGTTTGTACCACGAAGCGCAGGAGCACCTGGAGCGCGGCGACTTCACCACCGCCCACCAACTGCACCAGCAGGCGCTCGCCCTGCGTGAAGAGCACCTCGGCCCGGATCACCTCGACACCGCCCGTAGTCTGGTCGGCCCACGCACCTCTCAGGTGTAGGCTTTTTGTGGTAGGGACGCGCTTCTGCGCGTCCGCCGCCCGTCCTGGTGCGGGAAATGGTTTCTGGAGCGGCGGTCGTTGTCGGTCGCGCCAACCGCATTCCAATGCGCTCTGG
>DAOTUI010000300.1:0-9790 GCA_034437035.1 Chloroflexaceae bacterium | reverse complement strand
TTTCAAGAAATTTTGGCGCATAGCGCCAAAATTTCTTGAAAAAGATCAAAAAGTACCACGCTGCCGCAGGCGAATCGAGCTTCCATCGGGTGAAACGTCCGGTTTGCATGTCAACCGCGTAACTCGTGTAAAATAGCCGGGAAAGGGAAGTACGCCGACGATGACCATAGATGAACTGACGGCACAGGCAGAGCACCTCCCGTCGGGAGAACAGGAGGAAAATAGATGGCAAAAGCAGGGGTTGTCTATGCTGGTACAACCGATGGGCTGGTGACACTGAGCGATCCGGGCGGGGTTGGGCGCTGGCGACGCGTGGCCCACGAACTGCGCGGGCATGCCGTGCATGCTCTGCAGGCGCAGAACGCGCTGGAACTGCTGGCCGCCGTTGTGGGTATGGGTCTCCAGCGGACAACGGACGGCGGGCAAACCTGGCAATGCCTGCTCGACGCCGATGTTGCCGCAATTGCGGTGCATCCCGCAATGCCGGAGCAGATCTTCGCGCTGACCATTGACGGTACGGTGCAGCGCAGCAACAACCGTGGCGCAACCTGGCACGCGGTCTTGCTGCCGGAGGCGCAGCATTACGCGGCAAAGCTAATCGCGCCGTATGATCCGCAACATCTGTTTATGGCGCAGGGCAACGTGGTGCTTGCCGGCGCTGACGCGGGCGCTACCTGGTCGCAGTACGGGGCCGCCTTCGCAAGCGAGGTTACGGAACTGGTCGCCACGCCGGGGCCGGACCAACGGCTCTTCGCCGTTGCGGAGGGCCGCATCTACCGGACGGACGCCGGAGCGCAGGCAAACTGGCAGCCGGTTGCGCCAATGGAGGATGTTCCTGTGCGGCGGATGGTGCTAACTGTGCTGCCGGGGAAGCAACCGGTGCTGCTGGCGGCGGCTACTACTGCCGACAATCTCCTGCTGACGCGTAGCGAAGACGATGGCGTAAGCCGGCAGGCCGCGCAAGTCAACCTGCCGCTGACGGAGGAGGTCAGCGTGATCATGCCCGCCAGTTACCACATGGATACCGCCTGGGCGGGCACAACGGCGGGGCAGTTGCTGCGCTCCGATGATCGGGGCCGCACCTGGAGCGAGATTGCCCGCGAGGCGGCGGCAATCTCGAGCCTGGCGGTGGTGCGGCTGGCGTGAGCCATGGTGCGTAAGCGGTGCGGGCAACTACTCCTGAACAATCAGCGGCAGGTGGACCGTGTGGCGATTTGAGGGAGCACTATTAGTTGCATACTCCGCAAACAGAGCGCTGGCGCGGTCAGCGTTGATCCGCCCGGCTCCCAGGAGCCCCGCATAATCCGGGTTCACGCTGTCGAGGTTATCGGCAGTTGTGAGGATTGCCGCAACTGCCTCGTCCCGGCTCCAACCATAGTTTGACATCAGCACGCCGAGCAAGCCGCTGACAAACGGTGCGGAGAAGGAGGTACCGTTGCGGGTCAAGTAGCCCCCATCGGCGCTAAGAGTGCGGATATCCTGGAACGGAGCCGCGATATCCACCCAGCTTCCATAGTTCGAGCGTGCGGCCTTGACGCCATTGGCATCTACCCCCGCGACGGCAATCACCAGCGCATCAGCGGTGCCGGCACCATAGGCCGCCGGGTAGAACGGCACGGCGCTGTTGCCATTCCCCGCCGCCGCAACCACGGCAATTCCATCAGCATAGGCCCGCTCAATTGCGGCCTGTTCCAGGGTGCAGGGTTCCGCCCCACCGATGCTGATATTGATGACCTGCGCGCCGTGGATGCGGGCATAGTCAATTGCTTCGGCGATGGTGGCGCAACTCAGCGCGCCGGACTTATCCGCCACAATGCGCAACGGCATCAGTTGCAACCCGGGCGTTTCATCCTGGGCATCGCCACCACCGATCCCGGCCACCCCGCGCGCGCGGCCTACTCCATCCAGGTCGTTGTTGATTTCCGCGCTAATAATCCCGGCCACGCTGCTGCCATGGCTGTTGGATGAGACATCCTGGGCCAGGTCATCATCTTCTACAAAATCAAACCCCGGCACCACATTCGCATCGATATCGGGATGATCGAGGTCAACCCCCGTATCAATCACGGCTACCGTCACCGGGCTATCGGGACTGCTGCCGGTCAGCCCACGGGACCACATTGCCACAATGCCAATATCGTTATAGTATTCCTGCGCAATAAACTCGGTGTCGAGTGGGCCGGCACGCTCATCAATTGCCAGTGTCTGGCGGGGCGCATTGGGTTCGGCCTGTGCTACGAGCGGCGAGTCGACCAACGTAGCCGCCAGTTCAGTCGCGTCCACCCTGGGGGCCAGGTCGGCCAGATAGACCGGGTTAGCGCTATCAATGCTGAGGGGGGTAAGTTCCCGCAACCCCTGCGTGCCAAATTGCTCGCGCAGCGCAACCGCAGACCGAGTGGCATCCCGGTCGTTTAGCGCCGGGTGGAGGGTGATGATAAGCTGGTTGCCGGCGGCAGCAGCATGCCGGTGGGGGAGAGTCAGCCGGTATGCTGAAAGCAGGAGACAACCCGCCAGAAGCAGGAGAAAAGCAAGTGTGCGCAACCGATGTTGCGGATGGATTGCACCGGGTGTGTGGTTGGCGAACAACATGGATGTTCCTTATGAAATGACAGGCGACCAACATCAGACACAGTTTTGTGGAGAGTATATCACTGATATGTAACGATACTATTACGATTGATAAACGATTGCGGTAACACCGGGTTGCAAATGCTATTTCCAAACCGGTCAATCGTGTGCAACCGCTGGAAGTATAGCAAAAAAAGCGCCCGATAGCTATAGCTGCAAGATGAAAATCTTGTGAATGTACTGCGCAAATGCGGGACGAATATAAAATATGATTGCAATTTGCTTATCCGTAGAAATCGGTGAAGCCATCCTGGTCGAGGCGCTCCAACATCCGGCGGACCTTCTCGGCACTCTCCGGAAAGGGGGCGGCGGCGACCTGCTCCGAGGTGATTTGCGTGGCCCGCCCCCACTGGCGCTGGGGCACAGCCAGCATCAGCGCCAGCAGTTCCTCCAGGGCGCGGCGCAGGCGCGGGTTGTCCTCACCCCGTAGCTTTGGCAACACTTTTTGCTTGAGTTGCAGATCGAGCGCCTGCGCGGGCGGTAGAATGCCCCGCGCCTGCTCGATATACCGCAGCATCTCCTCAATCGTGCGGTAGCCAAAGGGTTGGCCTGCCTGAGCGACAATCGCGTGAACCCGGGTAATCGTCTCCCAAGCATCCGCATCAAGCGGGCCGCGATAAGCCGCGCGAAATGCGGTCAGATCCACCTCGGTCAACTCAATCATGTTTGCCCGATCAAGCACCTTATCACTGAGCGCATGCGTACTCTCATCGACGTTGACCGTGCCGGTAATGCGAATGTTGAGCGGCAGGCGTAGCAGGTTGCGCAACGTCTCGCCGGTGACGCTCTGCACCTCGGCGGCCGGGGCACCGATATCAATTGTGTGCTCGGTCGTCTCCAGGGCCGAGAGCAGCGGCGCGAGATAGTATTCCGGCCGCGCCAGGTTCATCTCATCCAGGCAGACAAAGTAGGTCTGCTGGGGGTCGGCGGCGGCGCGCAGCAAGAAGCGCAGGAAGGGCGTCGGATGGTAGACGCCGGTCAGCGCGTTGTAGTAGCCCAGCAGATCGCGGGCGTTATGCCAGTCGGGTTGCACCGCGACGATCAGATAGTAGGGGTTGGCGGGGGCCGGCGCGGGAATGCCATGCACCGCATCGGCGTAGAGCCGGGTCAGCCGGGTTTTGCCGGTGCCGCTGATGCCGGGCAAAATCACCAGCGGGCGCGTCTGCAAAGCAACATGGTAGGCGCGAATCAGCATCTCGCTCATCGCAAAGCCCTGTCCATGGATGTGAGCAATAATTGTTTCAATCGGCGGGTAGGCCGCCTGCGCGCCCCAATGCGCCTGCTGTTCACGCAGCAGACCCAGACCGGTTGGTTCGAGTGCCTCGGCCTGTTCCATAACGGCCTCGTTCAGGGGGAAGAGCGCCGCGATATCCTCCAGCAGTTGCTCGGCCAGATTTTCCGGTAGCGCGTGCCAGGGGTAGACCAACCCGGCCCAGAGGTAGTTGGCACTGCGCGCATCCAGGTAGCGGTCAATCCAGAGGCGCTCCGGAGCCGGCGCTCTGGCTGCGGCGCCCCGTCCAGAGACGGTAAACCGTGCTTCACCCACCGTCTCGATCCGCTCAATCAGTGGTTGCCAGATGGCCTGACCCTCATTCCAGACCCGGCGCAACGCATCTTTGCGTATGCCCCAGAGTTGCACTCCCACCAGCACGGCGCGCTCGGCGCTGCTCACACTCACCAGAATACCCGACCCGCGTGGAGGACGGTCAAACGCGACATGGTACTCATCGATAGGCGCGCGCTCACCCCGCCCACGATTAATATAGCGTTGTGACTTAAAACTGACTTCGTAGAGCGGCCACTGGCGTGGGAAGCGCTGCGACAACGCGACCGTAACCTGCCCGGCCAGCGCTGCCAGTTGCGGGTGCAGATGCTCCTGCACCGCCGCCCAGCGCTCGGCAATGCCGGGAACGCTCAGGGTAGCCAGTGCTTCAGATGGAAACAGCAGATTCACAATAGACGAACAATCAATGATATGGCGCTACAACAGCCATTTATGCGGTGGGTGGTTTGTAGTAGCGCCGCTCACCCGGCAGCGTGTCCGCGCCATTCTCGGCGTTGTGCTCTTTCTCATTGCGGACCAAAAAATGTTGCGCCAGCGCCTCCAGCAGATCTCGCAGTTCAGTGCAGAGTTCGTCAAATGTATCGGCGAGCAGTTCCACATCGTAGAGCGCTTCATCGATGCTCCAGATCTGCCGGGCCGTGACGCTTTGCACCCGGGGCGCGCGCCCGGCGGCATACGACAGCTCGGCATTGACGCGCAACGGATTAAGCGCATGCGGCAGGGCATCGTGCAATTCATGGATAGTATGGGCCAGCGTCGGTAGCGCCGTCGTATCGCGCTGCTGCTCCGGGTTGATTGGCACGGTGTAGGTCACTTCCACATCAAGTGAGGGACCGCTCTGCGCCTGGTTCATACGTTCATCCACCAGATGTTCAATATCGTCCAGCGAGCCCTGCCCCCGTAGCGAGAAGACCGTAAACTCGGGCGACCAGCGAAAGGTGATAACGGCCCGGAGCGGCGGCTCCTGGGGGCCCTGGTCATCCTCGGTATCGTCGGGCAGACAGGTAATGCTCAGGCTGCGACCCAGCGCATGCGTATCAAGCAACTCCTGGGTGTAGGCAATATTTACCCTGGCGCGTTCAAGACTTCCAAGAAGTACCGCAACAAAGTTCTCGTAGGTTAACATAATCTATACTCAACCTCCGGCTTGTACGCCCTTGCATTATAGCACCGTTGGTGCTGCTTTGTTCCATGACAGGAGTTACGCGGTTGCCATGCAAACCGGGCGTTTCACCAAGTGAACGGCAGAATCGCCTGCGGCAGCATGGTACTCCTTTTTTCTTTATTGCAAAAAAATTCACGTTGTGAATTTTTTGCAATAAAGATCGGGTCTCTTCCACCCTGCCGGAGGCAATAGCCCCTCTCAAGTGTAGACTTTTTCGCCAGAGCGCAGTGGAATGCGGTTGGCGAGACCGACAGAGACCGCCGCTCCCGAAACCATATCCCGCACCAGGACGGGCGGTGGACGCGCAGAAGCGCATCCCTACCACAAAAAGCCTACACCCTGCCGGAGGCGATAGCCCACGCCAAACACGGGATCGCCTGATCCATGGCAGCAGTGGCCGTTGCGCGGTGTTCGCTCATGTCGTGGTGTTCGTGGTCCAAACTCCCACCGCGTAACTCCTGTCAATGACAGGAGTTACGCGGTTGCCATGCAACCCGGACGTTTCATGCGATGGAAGCCCGATTCGCCTGCGGCAGCATGGTACTCGTTTTTTCTTTATTGCAAAAATGTTGCACAACGTGCAACATTTTTGTGAAAAAGAATGGAATCTTCCGCCCTGCCGGAGGCGAAAATACCTTTTGCGTGAGCACCCACGTAACTCCTGTCAATGACTGGCCTTGTATCGGACTATAAAGAACGTATGATCGCGGCGGTCTTTGCATACGAAACAACGGAATTTTGACAACGTGGGCCTGGTTATGCCGGAGCAGTGCAATCTGTCGCATCTGCTCTGCGCTGGTGCCAAATGTGGCAAAATACTTTTCAAGTAGCCGGTTCTGACTTGCTGGTAGGGCAATTCCTGAACTCGTTTCCAAATACTTCATAATCACCCATCCCTAAGTACTGATTATCCTCCTACGATCTGGCCCAGGCAGACCGACTGGTGGTGCAGCAGGCGGCGGCCACTGGTCTGCCGACAGTCTACAACTACACCACTACGCCAACGGGCACCGTCACGACCGTACATACCCGCAACCAGCCCACCGTGATCACCGATACATTGGGACGACGGACGGAGTTGGCCTACGACCCGGACGGCAATCTAATCCGCCAGACGACCGGCATCACCACCGCCTTCCCGCTGGGGTTCACCACGATCTACACCTACACGGCGGACCATTGGCCGGCGGCGCAGCAGGGGCCGGACGGTGTGGTGGTCGCATATGCCTATGACAGCCAGGGCCAGGTGACCCAGAGCACGCCAGGGGCTGCCACGCCGGATGCCCAGGTCACGGGCTACGGCTACGATAGCCTGGGCCGGGTGGTCACCACCACCGTCGGCGTGGGTACCGCGCTAGAGCGCCGAGATGTCACGGACTATAACGCCGACAACACGGTGGTGCGCACCGTCCGAAACTATCAGGATGGCCTCTTCGACCCCGCCGTGCCGACGGCGGATATCGTCACCACCTACGGCTATGATGCGCTGGGCCGCCCGGTCTGGGTGCAGGATGTTCTGGGGCGCGCCGACGTGACGCACTATGACGCCGCCGGGCGGGTGGACTGGACCACCCGGAACCTCACGCCGTTCCAGGTGGATGCGGACGGGCTGCTGCCGGTCGCACCGGATCCGGAGCCGACGCCCACCCCCGATCCCTATCCGGCCCCCACAACGGAGGCAGCGCCGCCGCGCCCGGTCATCCCGCAGACCCGCACCATCGCCTACACCTACGACGGCCTGCAGCGCCTGACCGGGGCGACGGAGACCCCCAGCACGACCTACGAATACAGCTACGACCTGGCGGGTAACCGCACCGAAGTCCGGGAGAACGGCGCACCCGTCGCCAATCTGCGTTACAATGACGCCAACCAGGTCATCGGCTGGAGTTACGATCCCGCCGGGAACCTGCTGAGCGACGGGACCAGCAGCCGCAGCTATGACGCGCTCAACCGCCTGGTCGCCCAGGCCGGCACCAGCTACACCTATAACGGCGACGGCGTGCTGGTCAGCGACGGCACCACGACCTATGCGCAGGATCTCGCCGCCCCGCTGAGCCAGGTGCTCAGCGATGGGACGGCAAACTATGTGTACGGCCACGAGCGCCTGCGCGCCCTGGGTGGGCCGTGGTACGTCGGCGACGCCCTCGGCAGCGTGCGGCAAACGCTCGATGACGCGGGTGGGGTGCTCGCCACCACGCAGTACGATCCGTGGGGCACGCCACAGGGCACCCTGAGTACGCCGTTCGGCTTCACGGGGGAATTGCACAGCGCGGGGCAGGTCTATCTGCGGGCGCGCTGGTACGCGCCGGGGCAGGGGCGGTTTGTCAGCAAAGACCCGTTTGCGGGCTTTGCGGAGATGCCGTACAGCCTGCATGCGTATCAGTATGGGTATAGTGCGCCGACGGTGTGGACCGATCCAACGGGCAAGTGTATACCAGAGTACATCGTCGTCAATGGTCGTCGCATTCCAATACCAGGTGGTGAACCAGGATGTCTGCCTATCTCCGAGACCGGTACTGGATTAAATTGGGAGGACGGTGGGCAATACCTGTGGGATGTCTTTGAGGGAATTGGCTCACCTGGAGCTTGGATCGTCGATCAATTCGCTGGGACAAATGGATGGGACTGCATCTGGCAGGACGCCGGTATTGGTACACAATTAGGTGGTGTATTCACGACCGTTGCAACCGTTGGTGGCACATATAAGTATGTGGTTGTGCCAGTTGCACAGCGTGCTGCTGCCCTCCTTGCTTCTACCACCACTGCCGGTGGAGCAGCAATTGCCAGGTATACTCCTGCCGATGCGAAGGCACTGGAGCGGTTTGCGCGGGAAGCAGCAGCATACAATGGCGGTCGTGGACGTGTCACGTTTCCTTGGGAAGCGTTAGTCAAGAAACCTGGAGAGGTTATCATATACAGAGTCGGAGGACGAATTGTCGGTGCAATGCGCGTGCAACAAACCTCATTCCGAGGCAAACCCGTTCTCTCGATAGAAGAGGTTGAGAGCATCCAAACCGGCGTGGGACGTATCCTCTTGCGGAACGCGGCTGAGCGGGCGCTACGTGAGAACCTTGCTGGTCTTACCGGATTGCCGGATGCGCAAGCACTGCGCTTGTACCAGCGGTATGGTGCGCAAGACGTCGGTTTAGGGCGCTACTTCCTGGATGCAGAAGCGCTGCGTAAGATTCTGAAAAACTAACGCATCAGTGCTCCTGCGTGCAGCTACAAGCGCGAACTGACCCCATGTTCTCGAACCTGTTGTTCAGTTCGCGCATTATCTCCGCCTGAATTGCCTAAAAGGAGCTGCTATGCCTATTGTACGGGTGTACCAAAGCGGTACGTTGGTAGACACGAAGCCATTTGATGTTCAGTTCATGATTTTTCGCAACGATGATGATACCTTGTTCTGGGAGACCTATGATGAGCGCAAGCATTCTCGTCGCGGCGGGAGTGTTGAGATTTGGGTACAAATGGGCGCGCTCCCTGTGCCACGCATCTCCTACGTTTTACCAACGTGGCGCTTAATCGTGGATGGTCGGCACCTAGCCCACATGTTACATTCAGATGTTCCTGTGCTTGAGCATAACATTGTGCTCGAATACAAGAACTATCGTTTTGAGCTTGCCTTTGACGATAGTGTTCCCGCTGCGTAGGGTAAGAACAGAGAGGTCGTGAGAGTCAGCAGGAGTGCTTCGTCCCATACCACCTGGCACCGCAGTGTGGGGTGAACCTTATCTAACGCCCGAGGCCCCCTACCGCCACATTGGTGAGCAGATATATGGCTCGACATCCACCTACGACGCACTCAACCGCCTCGTCGCCCAAGCCGGCACCAGCTATGCGTACAACGGCGACGGCATCCTCGTCAGCGACGGTACCACCACCTATGCGCAGGATCTCGCCGCGCCGTTGAGCCAGGTGCTCACCGACGGCACCGCCAACTACGTCTACGGCCACGACCGCCTGCGCGCGCTGGGTGGCCCGTGGTACGTCGGCGACGCCCTCGGCAGCGTGCGCCAGACCCTCGATGATGCGGGTGCGGTGCTCGCCACCACCAGCTACGATCCGTGGGGCACGCCGCAGGGCACGTTGAGTGCGCCGTTTGGCTTCACCGGGGAACTGCATTCGGCGGGGCAGGTGTATCTGCCGGCCGCACCGGATCCGGCGCCGACGCCCACCCCCGATCCCTATCCGGCGCCCACAACGGAGGCCACGCCGCCGCGCCCGGTGATCCCGCAGACGCGCACCATCAGCTACACCTACGACGGCCTGCAGCGCCTGACCGGGGCGACGGAGACCTCCGGCACCACCTACACCTACAGCTACGACCTGGCCGGCAACCGCACGGAAGTCCGGGAGAACGGCGCACTCGTCGCTAATCTGCGTTACAATGATGCCAACCAGGTGATCGGCTGGAGCTACGATGCGGCGGG